>JAXHTL010000041.1:0-28117 GCA_034190095.1 Actinomycetota bacterium | reverse complement strand
CCCTGCTGGTCACCCGCGACGGATCACAAGGACCCTCCGGCACACCCAGCGCTTCGACACCGTCCACGCCGGCCACCTCAGTCGATACCTCCGACATCGCCAGCGCTGACGACGACGGGCCGATCGAGATCATCACCGAAGACCCAACGTGCGCGCCATGGAGCCCAATCGTAGATACCTTCGCCGAAACGGCGGCGCAGGGTTGGAATGATCGCGACCCATCTATCCCAGGAAGGGAGTGGACACCGACTCAGCGTGCGCAACACGAAGAAATCGCCGAAGCCATGCGCTCGGCGGCAGATCAAACCATCGCACTGGTCAAACTCACACCACACCGAGTGGTCCGCGAACTGTACGAACAAACAATCGCCTACTGGAGCGCCTACGCCGACAAGATTCCCAACTACGCACCTTCTGACAATCAACTAGCCAAGGTCGCATCGGCATCATCAAACGCCATCACCTACATCTGCGCTGCCATCGATTTCGGCTCAGCAGCGTCCCGGGCCCCGTTGGTGACCTCGGCCCCCCACGACTGGATCTTCCTCCAGCCGGCGACCCCGCAAACCCTCAACGGTTTCTAACCGAATCCTTGCCGGTCTGCAGTGACTGGATAGCCACTGTTGATACATTCAGCGCTGCAACGGAGGAGTGGCGCCAAACCGACGCCAATATTCCTTCCATGCGATGGTCGGCCGAGCAGCGCGAATTGTATCGGCGAGCGTCCAGCTTGATGAAACCGAATGCCGACAAGCTCCAAGACCTTGGCCTACGCAGCGGAAATACCATCTTTGATGATTTCGCATCACTGGCCGCGCAGTACCGCCGCGCTTTCGCGCAAGCAATCATAAATTACTTCCCCGCTGATGCCTACCTTGGCAACACTGCCGGACAATTAGTCGCAGTAAATTACGAAGCTTGCAAAGCAACTGGCTAGCAGTATGGGCACTTCTAAGTTCGTTGGTGACACCCCAAGAAATAGCGGAACCAGCCGGGTCGCCCGATCTTGACGAGTCAACTCTTCAGGAACGGGCCGACACCCGCCTGTGCCTGCGCGACGCCGTCTCTAGCGTGCGCAATAGTTTGGGATGAGCAGATTCTGAGAGCGTTCGCTCGCGGTCTGCGAACGGGTGCCGGCGCGTCCCTGGGCGATGCGTCAATCCACCTGAGCGTCGGCCGAGACTAGACACTTTAGAACGCCATTTAGGTAAGAGCTCCGGTGCTACAGCATGCGCGCTGAGGTAGTTCGCTGCTCTGAATCGACTGCACTCCCTCACAGGACTCCCTCAATTCCCCAGGAACTAGCCCTGCACCGCGCCCACTACCCCGCCGAGCCACCAACGCAGCGCCACGCCATCGCCGACTGGGTCTACTGGCAGCACTTCGCCGTGCTCTACACCGACGCACTGGGGGCCCGGCGTCAGCATTCGTTGACGAACCCAGCGAGAAAACTGCCGACGTAGCGCCACGCGGCCGACACCGAGAAGGGCTACAGGTCGACTGCCGGGTCAGACTCGGCCCGATGCCGGCCGGGCCGCTGCTCATCGTCAGGCCGCTCGGCGTCCCGGGTGTCCTCAGCGACCGGCGCGCGCTCCGTATCCGAGTCGCCTGCCGAAGCCCCGTCCTCCTGAGGCTCTCCGGCATCCAGAGTGCCTGCAGCGGAGGTGCTTTCGACACCCGAGTCGCCCTGGCCGAACTGACCGGTCAGCTGGCTCACCTGCTGGCCCACCTGCTGCACACCCTGCATCGCGCCCTGCGGAACCGAGCTGACAGCCCCCATCGCCTGTGTGGGCGCCTGAGCCACCTGGCTGGCGATCTGCATCGGCATACTCATCATCTGGCTCATCGAGCCGGCACCGCTGCCCGCGGCTTCGGCCGCGGCCCCGGCAGGTCCCGCCTCATTGGGCAGGTTCTGCATCTCCTGGCTGATCTGCCCGCCCAGCTGCTGATCGGTGGATGAGTAAGCCTCCGCGGCGGCGACGACGTTCCCGGCGGTCTTTGTCGCCTGCGCCTGAACTGCCGGCAGCTGGGTCGCGATAGGTGTTTCGATGGCCGGGATCTGCGCGATGATCTCAGCCGACAGCGGGTCAAAACCGATCGGCATGAACGGCGGCGGTGCGGCGGGCAGCCGGCTCGCCGCGGCCTGCAATTCGTTGCCGGCCAGCGCCAACTGGTCGGGGTCGACGGACAACGGCGGTGGAGTTCCCATGACAGCCCCTAGAACCGGAGATTCCGCAGCAAGTCGTACACCCCGGCAATCCACAGCAACATGGGGATCACCGCCGCGATGGCGGCGCCGTCGGTCAACTCCAGGATGCGCTTGGTCACCGGCGATATCCGCCGCACGCCGGCGGTCGCGCCGACGATGATGACGGCCAGCACCGCGACGGCGGTGTAGATAGCCAGCACCAAGAGGGCCCAATCCGGGTACCACAGGCACAGCCGCACCGTGACACCGGTGGGAATCGCGATCGCCGCGGCCATGAGCGCCCAGGCGCACCACCGCTCGGCGTACAACCGGGACCGGAAGCCGCACACCACGGTCACCAGTGCGGCGACGATCAAGCTGTGCACGAAGAAATGGCCCTGCACCACAACCGCGATCGCGCCGCCGGCCAGCACCACCGCACCCGCGGTCAGGAAGCCGATCAGCAGCCGCTTGGCCAGCCGGCTTCGCTCGGTCAGCCGCGCTGCGGAGTCCGGCACCGAGGCGATGATCGCCTGCCAGGTCTCGGTCTCCTCGGAGGTGTCGGTGGTGACGGGATCGAGAAGCTCGTCGTTGGACACCGTCTCGCCGGGCGCCGGAATCGGCGGCAGGGCGATCCGGGCCACCGCCACAGTGAGTTTCGCGGCGTTGGTGACGACGATCAGCCCGAACGCGATCGCGCCCGCGGGCACCCAGCTGCCCCAGCCATAGCCGAATGCGACTGCACCGATGGTCACCGCCAGCGCCATGACGGCGGCGAAGGCGGCCACCTCGGCTCGCTTGTGCGGACCGCCCCGCGTCGCGAGCACCATCAGGAAGACCAGGGCACCGGCGGCCGCGATCTGTGGCGCACCGATGGTTTCGACACCGCGCGGGAGCGGGACGGCCAGCGCAACTCCGCCGCCCAGCGCCACCACCGACCCCAGCATCAGGCTTTCGGCCATGTCCAGGTTGCCGAACCGGGTCTGCGCCAGCAGACTGCCGCCCATCAACCCCAGACCGAGCACACCCAGCGCGATGGCCCACCACCAGTCGCGTCCGGTCGAGGACCACGACAGGATCGCCACCGCAGTGACGATCACGGTCAACAGCGGGATCATCACGCCGGCAAAACGATACAGCGCACGCCGATCGAACTCAGGCGTCTCGTCGAGCACCGCGATCGCGTCGATCACGTCCTCGACCAGCGGACGGTACCGCTCGGTACGACTCACCGGCACCACGGTCAGCAAGGAGCCGTCCACCACACCGGCTTCGTCGAGCGAGTCGGTGAGCTTGATCGGAGCCGCACCCGGGCGGGCGAAGGACCACACACCCTGAGCGTTGAAGTCGAACCCCGCCAGCATCTCCGGCGGAGTGTCTTCGAGAATCTCGGCCAGCACCGACACCGTCTCGTCGACGTAGGTCTCGATCGGCGCCGCCGAGGGAAGCACCAGATCGGTCATCCGTCGTCCGGTCAGGACGGTGACACGGGTCGTCGACGGACGGCTGGGCTTGCCGCCCGTCGACGTCGCGGGACTGGCCGTGGCGGTCAACGCCGTTCGAGCCTGTCGAAGTCGTCGGACAGCGCTGCCGCCAGTTCGACGATGCGGCGCTCGAACGTCTTACCCAGTAGATCCAGCTGGATCTCGGTGCCTGCCGCGATGTGCTTGTCCCACGGCAGGACGATCACCCGTCCGGGCGCGACATGGCGCTCGAACTGTTGCACCAGATCCGCGACGTCGATGTTCGGCTTGCCCGGCACGACATGGTTGATCACCACACATGACCGGCCGAGCAGATCCTGATAGCCGTTCTGACGCAGCCAGTCCATCGTGATGGCGGCCTGCCGGGCACCGTCGATCGACGCACTGGCCACGATCACCAGACCCGACACCGTGGACAGCACGCTGCGGGCCGCCGGCTGGAAGAGCCCGGCGCCACAATCGGCGAGCACCAGGTTGTAGTACCGGGACACGATGGACGTCGCGCCCTGCCAGTCCTCGTCGTTGAACTCACGGCGCGCTGCGCTGTACTCCTCGGAGGAGAGCACCTCGAGGTTCGAGCTGTTCATGCTCGTATAGGCGCGGATGTCGTTGTAGCGGTTGAGCTCCTTGTCCGACAGCAGGTCCGAGATGGTCGCGGCGGACTGGCGCCCGGCCCGGTCGGCCAGGTTGCCGCCGTCGGGGTCAGCGTCGATCGCCAGAATGCGGTCGCCGCGGATCTTGCTCATCGCCGACCCCAGCGCCACCGTGACGGCGGTCTTTCCGACGCCGCCCTTGAGGCCGAAGACACCGATCTGGTAGGAGTCTCGCGCGTTGCGTCGAATCCTCGCGTGCAGCTCCATCTCGTACATCTCGTCCGGGGAGAGCCCGAGATTGATCCGGGTCAGCAGATAGATCCAGTGCCGCCAGCCGCGATGGGAGGGCATCTTGACCGCTGAGCGGACCCCGACGTGCGACAGTGCGTCGATCGCGCGGTGGTTGCCCATCGACGCGGCCGAGGTCGGCGCCGGGGGTGCCGAACGCCAGTCGCCCTCGGGGTCGGCCAGATGGTGCGACGGAGCCGGTGGCGGTGCCGGGCGCGGCGCAGGCGCCGCAGCGGGGCGCTGCTGTTCGTGCCGTGCACCGATCGGGGCCGCGGCTTGCGGTGCCCGCATCATTCCGTTGTCGGGCACCTGCTGTGGCCCGGTCACCTGCGTCGGCGGAATCTGACTGGTGATCTCGGTCTGCCGGGGTGGCGGCGCGGTCGCGGCCTGGCTACGCGGCGGCTGCGCGACCGGCATCGGTGGCGGGGTCGCGTCGGCGCGCGGTGTCCCGTGCGGTGGGGTGGCGGTGTGTCCGCCTGTCGGGGCTTCGCGATCGGACGGCTCATCGACCGTTCGCACGGCATCCGGCGAGTGGAAGAGCCGGTCATAATCGGCCGACATGTGTACCTCTCAATGTTTGGCAGGGAACGCGGCGCACGCGGTGGGCGATCTCCTCATTAAATCCGGTCACCCACCGGCGTGCTCCTCCGCGTTTAGGAAAAGGTCCCGATCACGCCCGCTTCGGTACTCCCCATGGTCGTACCCGCGTTGCTGATGGCCTGGGCCAGGTTCTGCAGAGCCAGGTTGAGCTCTGTGGAGTTCGCGTCCCAGCGCTGCTGGACGGCCTGATACGACATCGAGCCGTCGCCGACCCATGCCGATTGCAGTCGAGCCAGCGATCCCTGGCCCTCGTCGAGCAGTCCGGCGGTGCGGCCGACCGCGGCGTGGATCTCGCCGGCGCCGGCTTCGATGGCACCGAATTCGTAGTTGATCTGTCCCACTTCTGTTCTCCGTTCTCAGTCTCTTGAGGTGTTCTGCTGCTCAGAGCATCTTCGATGCGAGGTCGTCCGCGTTGTTCGCGTCCGTGTTCATGTACGACGTGCCGCTGGCGTGAATGTTCTGCGAGATGTCCGTGAGCAGACGGATCTGCTGGCTGGACGCCTCGTGGAACCGCAGCAGGGCGGCCTGCGCAGCCTGCCCGGCGCCTTCGCTGTGGAGGCTCTGCTGCAGAGCCGCGGCGGTCGACTCGACCTGGGCGAGGACGGACTGAAGTTCACCGGAGATCCGGTCGAAGTTCGCCGCCTCCGCCATCAACTGCGGAGTATCCGCATTCACCAATGCCATTGCTGACCTTCTCTCTCTTTACCTGTGCTCCCGCCGGAGTCGGCGGGCCCCTCCCGACCCAGGCGGCCGGCAAGTCTTTGCGGCGACGATCACCACTCGTCGTCGTCGTCTTCGTCGAGGTCGTGCTCCAACGGGGCCGGGGCTGTGAGCCCGGACTTGCTGCCACCGCTCTTCCCGCGCTGGCCCATCATGCCCATCGGCCCGCCACCGCCCATACCGCCGCCACCCACCGGCGCCAGCCCGGCACCCGCCGCACCAGCCGCCGCACCGGCGCCCACGGCGACCGGCGACACCGAGGTGGGCAGTTCCTTACCGACCAGGTTGGACATCAGCGGGGTGCGCGCACCGGTGCCCCCGGCGCCGGGGAGCGAGGCGGCACGCACCAGCCCCGAACCCGTCGCGGCACCGTTGCCGCCGATTGCTGGGTGGTTGGAAAATGGTGTGGCGCCGAGCATTCCGACCTGCGCGCCCTTGTCGCCGGTCAGCCCACCCATCTGGCCGAACATCGAGGACACTTGCTGCAGCGGCTGGGTCAGCTGCTGGAACGGTTGGGTGACTCCCTGCATCATCTGCTGGGGAAGCTGTCCCAACGTGGAGCCGAGCTGCGAAGCCATCTGCATGCCCATCTGCATGCCCTGCTGCGGCGCCTGCTGCGTCATCTGGGCCGGGTCACCCTGGGTGCGGCCCTGGTTGGCCGCCTGGTTGACGGCCTGCTCCAGCCGGCCGGCCTTGAGGTTCGCCTCGTCGACCTTGCCCTGACCGCTGACGTGGCTGAAGGCCGCGTTGCGCGCCGCTGCGCTGCCCATCATCGGCGCCGCTCCCGCCATACCCACCGCCATCGCGGCGCTGGCCGCTCCCGGCAACACGATCGGTTTGGGTGGGGCGACGGGTTCGAACGTGG
This sequence comes from Actinomycetota bacterium, assembly GCA_034190095.1. GTDB lineage: Bacteria > Actinomycetota > Actinomycetes > Mycobacteriales > Mycobacteriaceae > Mycobacterium. The sequence goes on along the minus strand of JAXHTL010000041.1, from coordinate 21,379 downwards.
CGTTGACCAATGTCTCGGCCTGATAGCCGCTCATCACGGCAGCCGCCTGATCCCACATCCGCACGTAGTCGGCCTCGTTCATGCCGATGGGCACGGTGTTCACGCCGAGGAAGTTGGTGGCCTCCAGAACGGCGTGGGTCACGTGGTTGAGCTCGATCTCCGCCAACGGCGGGGTGGTCGCCATCGCGGTGGTGTACGAGGTCGCCTGTGCCGATGCCTGCAACGCCCGCTTCTGGGCCTGCAGCGCCAGCATGCGCAGCCAGACCACCATCGGCATCGATGCGGTGATGGCCCGCTCGCTGCCCATGCCCTGCCACATCTGTGCCAACGAGGCCAGGCTGGCCGCCAACTCGTCAGCCTGCGTCTCCAGCGACACCGCAAGGACCTCCCAGCCCGCAGCGGCCTGCAGCATCGGCGCGGGACCCGCACCGGCCATCAGGCGCGCCGTGTTGAACTCCGGCGGGAAGGCAACCCAGATGGGTGGCGTGAAAATCGGTGGTACAGCCATGGCTCATCGACTCGAATCGGGCGATCGGCTCAGATCAGGGTGGCGCCGTTTTCGCCGTCAACGGCTTGGTAGACACCGGCGATTTCGATCACGGTGGCCCCTGCCCGGGCGATTTCTTCCTGGGCCAGCGCATTGATGCCCAACGTCTGGACACCCTCGGCCATGAATGCGGTCGAGGCCAGCACAGAAACTTCATCGGCGCCCGCGGGCGTAAGTGCACTTACTTGCGCCGTCGCCGCAGTTCCGGTTGCCAGACCTCGCGCACCATTTGCGGTGACCTGGCCGCCCACGCCCGCCGCACCGGCGTTGTGACTCAGTGGTTGCATTTGCTGTACTCCTCACTTCCGCTAAACACACGCATGTACTTAGTGTCTGCCCAGGTGGCAGCCCGTTACCCGAAGGTAGTTTGGAGTTCCCCCCGCCCCAATTGCTGATAGTCAGATTAGCGTTTGCTAGAACTGACCGCGATTCCATAGTAACCGCACTCAGAGGGTGCTACGAACACCTATTCCTCCGGCGGATCCACATACGCCGCCTGAATCACTTCTTTCCCATCCGGCGTGACGTAAAAGGCCTGGCCAGGCGGCCGTTTCTTGACCACGATCTCCCGTGACGGGAAATCCTGCTTCTCCCCGGACAGGAACATCGTCGGGGTTCCGGCGCCGTACGCCGCGCCGACGAACTTGTCCATGGTGGCCCGGTGGGCCTGACTCATCTGGCATGTCACGACCAGATGCAGACCGATGTCGGCTGCTGCCGGCAGCAATGGCGACAGCGGTGCCATCGGCGACATCATCCCGCCGGCGGCGACGATCATGTGCCAGTCGTCGACCAGCAGCACGATGTCAGGCCCCGTCCACCAGGATCTGGCACGCAGCTGCGACGGTGTGAGATCCGCCGGGGGCAGCCTTTTGCCCAGAATGATGGCCAGGGCTTTCACCGACTCCTCGAGGGTGGCGTGGTTGCGGTTGATCGCGCCGGCGGACAGCAAGTGGGTCTCGGGCACCGCCTCCAGCAGCCCCGAGCGGTAGTCGGCGACCATGAAACGAACCTGCTCGGGAGAGTTCCGGGCGCAGATCGCCCGGGCCACCGCATGCGCAATGGTCGTCTTGCCGGATTTGGGCGCCCCGAAGATCAACTGGTGCGGACTGGTGTGCATCTGGTTGTGGGCGACCGTCAGATCGGATTCACGCACGCCCACCGGCACCGTCCACCGGGTCCGGTAGTCGGCTTCAGGACCGGGTGGGGCCGGATCGAGCTCGGAGAGATAGATCCGGCTCGGCAACACCCGCACCGGTGGCGCCTCCTCGGTATGACGCGCCGAGACCTCCTTCACGGCCGCGGCCATCGCTGCGACCAGGCCGTCGGCGCTGTGTACCCCGTCCAGGCGCGGCACCCCGATCATCAGATGGAATTTCTCGGTCGACACCGCGCGACCGGGCCGGTTCATCGGGATCTCGCGGGTGATTCGGTCGATCTGGGTCTCGTTGACATCGCCCAGCCGGAACTCGACCTTGGTTCCCAGATAGTCGCGGATGCGGGCCTTGAGCTCGGTCCACCGCGGCGTGGAGATCATGATGTGCACGCCGTAGGCGAGGCCCTGACCGGCGATGTCCTGCACCACGGCTTCCAGGTCGGTGAACTCCGCGGCGAAGGCCGGCCAACCGTCGATGACGAGGAACACGTCACCGAATGGATCGGCCGAGGCCGGGTGGCTGGGGTCCTCACGCATCTGCCGGTAGTCGGCCATGGAGCCGACGCGGTACTGCTTGAACATCTGCTCGCGCTGCCGCAGAACGGCTTTGACTTCGGCGACGACCCGGTTCACCCGGTCCGGCTCGGCCCGGGTGGCCACCCCGCCCACATGTGGGAGGTCCTCGATGTACATCAGGCCGCCACCGCCCATGTCCACGCAGTAGAACTGGATCTGGCGCGGTGTATGCGACGCAGACGCCGACAGGATGAAGGTCTGCAGGAAGGTCGACTTGCCGGTCTGAGGTGCTCCACCGATGGCGATATTGCCTGCCGCGGTGGCGATGTCGATGCCCCATACCTCCTGGCGATGCCGGCGGGGTTCGTCCATGATGCCCAGCCCGATCCGCAGCGGCCGCCGATCGTAGTCGCGGGATACGAGTTCGTTGACCGGGGTGGGGTCCGCCAGCGGCGGCAGCCACATCCGGTAGGCGTGGTTCTCGCCGGTGGTGAGCTGGTCGAGAACCACCTCGCGGAGCACCTTCTGGCCGGGTTCGACGGTCATGAGGTCACCGTGCTGTCCAGGATCGGGGCGGCGGTGAACCGGTGGATGCGCAGGCTCTTGTCGGCCTGCGCGCGGGGGACCTGTTCGTCGTCGCCGGCACCGACGATCGTCGGTTCGTATGGGTTGCCGGTGTAGACACTCTGGAACTTCACCGGGTCCTCCATGCCCACCCGGAGGAACCCGACGCCGCTCTCCTTGTTCGAGATGTACTGGGCCTCGGGAGTTCCGATGACCGCCTTGGACTCCGCGGAGCTGGTGGTGCGCAGGGCGATCCGGTAGGTGAGGTTGGGTTCGAGCTTGTCGATACGGGTCCCACCGGTGTTCAGCGACTGCGTCGCCAGCAGCAGATGCACCCGCAGCGAGCGGCCCACCCGGCAGATGCGGTCGAACAGGCCGATGAAGTCGGGGTGGTTCTGCAGCAACTCGGCGAACTCGTCGACCACCACGAACAGGGTCGGCATCGGCGGCAGATCCGCACCGCGTTCCCGGTGTTTCTCGTACTCGGCGACACCGGAGAGCGCCCCCGCCGCCCCTACCTGGATACCGGCCTGCCGCAGGATCGACTGCCTGCGGTCGAGTTCGCCGGTGAGGACCTCACCCATCCGGCTGACCAACTCGGCTTCCTCCTCCATGTTGGTCACCACCGCCGCAGTGTGCGGCAGCTTCTCCATCCCCAGGAAGGTGGAGCCACCCTTGAAGTCGGTCAGCAGCAGGTTGATCTGGTCGGGGTGGTGGGTGGCGGCCAGCGAGAGAATCAGGGTGCGAAGGAATTCGGACTTGCCGGAGCCGGTGGTGCCGATCAGCATGCCGTGCGGACCGGCACCGAACTCGGCGCCCTCCTTGATGTCGAGGTACATGACGTCGCCGGTCTTGAGCTCATGCCCGAACGGGATGCGCAGCCGGTCATGGTCGGTGTCGGTGAACATCCGCCAGCGTGCCGGGGTCACCTCCTCGACCGACTGGGCCCCGACGATCTCGTGCCATTCGGTGGCGACCTTCTTCTGCACGCGGGTGCTCTTGTCGATGATGGTGCCGGTGATCGACCAGCCCGCGAGCTTGCGAGCCACCCGGCCGGCCTGTCCCGCGGTCATGGTGTCCACCGTGCTGGCGACCAACCGGAAGGGCTGGGTCGCCGTACGGTCGTCGGCCGTGCCGTCGGCGTTGACCCGGATGCGGAGGGCCGAGCGGTGGTTGCCCAGCGTGATGACGCTGACGCCGGACCGCCCGTCGGCCGGGAAACCCGCCCGGCCGCCGGTCAAGTCGACGACCACGACATAGGGGCCGTTCGGTGCCGCGTCGGCGGAGTGCGGCCCGCGAGCGGCGAGGTCGCTCAGTCCGTCGGGCCTGGTGAAGATCATCCGGGTGTGGCCGGCCGCGTCGGTGTCGGACTGGTGTGCGACGTGCGGCAACCACTTCAGCCAGGCCCACTTCGGGTCCTCCGGGTCATCGGTCAGCACCCGGATCTGCAGCAGGTCTGGCGGGTGGAAGACCGCCAGGTGACAGATCATCGCCGCCAGCAGGCCCGCGGAACCGTCCGGATCGCCGCCGATCGCCACCGTCGGGAAAGACCGCAGCTGAACGAGTTTCGGGCAGTCGTGGATCAGTCCGTGGGTGCGGAGGAACTTCGTCACCCACATGTGGCTGACCGGTTCCAGGTGGGCCTGCGGGGCGCCGGCCGGCCCGGCCAGGTCCCCCCCGACCGCGGGCTTGAGCAGCCGGTCGACCGCGACCTCTGACCCGATGCCGATTCGCGCCGCGGCATAGAACTCCGCGTTGGCCGCGCGCGACCACTGCCGGTGGGTCCCGATGACCGAGAGCAGATCGTCGGGATGCGGTGCGTGATAGGTGAAGAAGGTCACCTGAGCCGCCGCCGACGAGGTGACGCGGGTCCGCAGACCGGCCAGGTAGCGCAGGTACTCCTTGCGGTCTGCGTTGATCTCGGGCACCTTCTTGCCGCCGCTGCCCCCACTGGCGACCATGCCGACGGCCACCATCACCATCATCAGCGGCATCATCAGCATGTACGGCGAAAGCTGGCGCACACCACTGAAGATCATGATCGCGATCATGCCGAGCATGCAGCCGCCCAGCACCCATGGCATCGCCTTCTGCACCCCGGACGGCGGGGTGTCGACGCCCAGATCGTCGGGCGGGATCACGTTGATCTCACCCGGCGCCAACCGGGGTCCGCGTTTCATGATCGGGGTGAACTTGCGAGTCGTCATCCGCCACCTCCGCTGCTCGCGCCCACGGGCGCCGCGTCATCGCCACCGACCCTGCGGGGGTTCGGATTCGACGGCAACGTGTCGTGCTCGACCAGCGCCGCCCCCTGCGACAGCACCGGTCCGTCGACGAGCAGGCTCACCACCTGCCAGGGCGCGGTAGCCGGCGCGGCCAGACCGAGCTTGGCGGCGGTGTCTTGGTCGGGCAGCCCGTACCGAACTCCTTGCGGATCGATGTAGTACAGATTCTCGCCGAACCGCGGGTCCGGTGACTGCAGCTGGATGTACTGGCCGCCGCTGATGTGCACGGTGGCGTCCCCGGTGATCTGTTTGATCCCGGTGTTCATCTGCGATGCCGGTAGCGGCAGATGCCGCCCGGCGATCACGGTCGTCTTCGGCGCCTGGTCTCCCGGCTCGCGTTGCCACGACCAGCACAGTGCGGGGATCTCCTCGCGGCTGAGCATGTCCATCGGCGTGTCCGGCAGCGGTGAGTCGTAGACGCGCTCGGGCACCCGGGCCACCGCACTGGGTTCCATCGACGGTGGGGAGATCAGCCCGTAGGAGTTGGTGGCACGCAGCGCCGCGGCGGTCGTGTCGTTGACCTTCGCAACGCCGTTCGGCAGCACCACATGGTGTTGTTCGTCGTCGTCGGTGACCGTCGTGAACACCGTCCCGATCACCAGTTCCGGTGGCAGCCCGATCGAGTTGGGCGCCCCGGCCGCGGGGATCGCGGGCAGCCGCCACGGGCCCGCGTCGGGCAGCGCGTTGAACAACCCCTCCGACATCGGCGCCGTGCGCGCGGTGACCGGGATGCCCACGGCGGAGGTGACGGCGCGGTCGGCGAGGTCGATGGCGTGGCGACCGTTGTCGGTGACCAGCCAGTCCTGGCCCTCGTAGGAGACCAGCATGCCCTGCTCGGGCCGCATCGGACCGACCGAACCGTCCAGTGCCAGCGCGGTGATCAGGACCGACGTGTCGACAGTCGGCGCCACGCTTTCCGGTTGGATCACGGTGTCGCACAGCGACCACTGCTGCGCCGGCGTGCTCGAGACCGGTGTGGCGTAGGGCGCTCCCGGGATGCCGAGCGGCTGACCTTTGGGCATCTGGTCGAGTTCCTCGGATTTCACCGCCACCGGGTTGTTGCTGTTTCCGAGGATCAGCCGCGCCGAGGTCAGGTTGTAGACCGGGCGCAGTTGACCGCTGTCGGGCAGCACCACATAGAGCTGGTTGGTGGTTCGGTCGACCAGCAGGCTGTCCCTGCCGCGCTTGCCGAGCGGTTTGAAGTAGGCCAGCAGTGCGGCACCGAGGCAGATCAGCACCGCGATCACGATTCCGGCGGTCACCGCACGGCTGTAGAACTGCAGGGGGTCGTCGAACATGCGGGTGTCTCGACGCACGATCGCGTGCTCGACCCGGCGCAGCAGGAAGCGCCAGCCGCTGACCTGGACCTTGGTGGTGAGCCGGAAACCTGCCATCGTCTACTCGCTGATGTTCAGTCGGCCGTGCACCGACGCGATCGCCGCCGCCATGTCTTCGCCGCTGATCTCGCTGAGCGCGGTGGTGTCGAGGTTGTCGATGTCCAACGATCGGGCCAGGCGCATGTCTCGGGTCTGCTCACCGGCCTCCACCAGCTGCCGGGCGTAGCGACCGTTGCCGGCCACGTCCAACGCCGGTTTCCCGCTGACACTGCTCTGACTCAACAGCGTCGCAGCCTCGAGCACCTGTTTGGCGGCGGCCTCGCTCAGGCTCGAATCCGTCCCGGTGGCCAGGACTCTGGCGATCTCGACGATCTCCTCGGGCGAGTAGGAGTCGAATTCGATCCGGGTGGAGAACCGGGAACGCAGCCCCTCGTTGGATTCCAGCAGCCGGTCGATGTCGTTGCTGTATCCGGCGATGATCACGACAAGCCGCTCACGGTCGTTCTCCATGCGGGCCAGCAGCGTGTCCAGGGCCTCGGTGCCGAACGGGTCAGCGCGCCCATCGCGTTCCTGGACCAGGGTGTAGGCCTCGTCGATGAACAGCACCCCGCCCATCGCCCGGTCGATGGTGCGGGCCGTCTTGACCGCCGACTGGCCTTCGTACTCGGCGACGAAGTCCTTGCGGGAGGTCTCGACGAGCTTGGGCTCGGCGATCACGCCCAGCCCGGCCAGAATGTTGGCCACCACGCGCGCAATCGTCGTCTTGCCGGTGCCGGGCGGGCCGGTGAAGATCATGTGTTTGGAGGCCTGCGCTACCTTCATTCCCCGGGCGGCTCGCACCTTGGCCATCTGGGTGGCCGCGCGGTAGCGCTCGATCTGTTCCTTGACCCGGCTCAGGCCGATCTGGCGGTCGAGTTCGGCCTGGGCCTCAGCGAGCAGTTTCTCCTGGCCGGAGGTGTCTGCCTCAACGCTGTCGGGATCCCACGGGTCGCGCCGGGAGGCGATGATCTCGGCCGTCGTCGTCTTCAGCCGGTACGACGGATCTCGCAGCGCAGCAGTGACATTCGGTGTCGGATGACTGGCCTGCAGCCATTCGAGCAGGGCCACCGCACCGTCCTCGTTGCCCAGGCCGCGGTAGGTCATGGCCAGGAACCACGCGATCGCCTGACTGCAGGCCTCACCGGCGGGTGAGGCATTGGCGTCGGTGAGGCGCCGTTCGGCCTCGGTGAACAGCCCGAGGTTGGCCGCGGCGACACCGTGGGCGACCCCGGCCGCAGCCGCCAGGAACTTGTCCGGCCACGAATTGGCCCCGCGCACCTCGTCGATGACGTCGGTCCAGCGTTGCGATGCCGCGTAGATGACGGCCTTGACCCAGGCGACCAGGTGCTCGGCGCCGGCCGCGGGAATGTCCTCGATCGCCTCCATCGCGTCGGCATAGTTGCCCTCGGCGGCCTCGGTGACGGCGAAGCCCATGGTGATGGCCAGGGGTGAGTTGACCGGATAGGTGATCTCGCCGAACATCCCGCCGATCGGCACCCGTGTTCCGAGGCTGTTCATCGACAGTTCGGCGGCGCCGGCGAGCTGGCCGAAATTGGTACGCGAGTACCAGGCGCGGAACATCGTCGCCCGGTCCCGGTCGCCGCACCGGATGCGGCCCACCCATGCGTCACAGGCACTGTCGTCGAATTCGGTTATCTCGGTGAACAGTTCGAGCGACCGGGCCGGCGCACTGGGCAGCATGCCGACCGCGGTGCCGAAGAGGCTGGCCAGTTGTTCAGTCATTCTCACCTGCATAGCGTGTCGTGAACAGCTCGATCCGTGCGGCCGCAGCCTGTTCCGGGGTGGGCAGATCCAGATCGCGACTCAGGAAGTCGCGGGTGGCGGCGTTGTCGTGACCGTGTTCGCGCATACCGTCCAGCATGACGGTGTACTGGGCAGACCTGGCATCCTGGGTCGCCAGGCCGGCGATGCACACGATCTCGTCGGCCAGCACCGCCTCGGTCATGTTCGTGACGCCCGGAGCCAGGTCGATCCGCTGAACTCGGCCGTCGAGATAGGTCGTCACCGCCACCGTCTCGTTCGGGTTGGCCGCGGTGAACACGGGCAGCGGGTCCGGAGCCGGGTCGCCATCTGCCCCATCCGGCATCAGCGCCGCGAGTTCGTCGGGATGCTGGGTGCCGTCGTCGGTGCCCGACTCGAGCGGGCGACTGTAGCCGCCGAGAACCAGGGACAGATCGGGCTCTTCGGCCTCGGCGGTGCTGTCGAGTTCGAGTGCCGGCAGGTCGTGGTGGGTCCCATCGTCCTCGGGAGTGCCGGACGGAGGATTGGGCACTGTGAATCGCCTTTCTCAGTCCGGGTAGGCCGTGTCGGTCTCGGGCTCGACGGTGCTCGTGTGCTCGAACCAACTGCGGGAGGGCAGGAACTCCATCAGGCCGTCGAGCGCGCGCTGCAGGTTCTCCGGGCTTCCCGGCAGAAAGCTGCCGTACAACTCGCCACTGACCCGCCGGGGAATGGACACGATTCTGCCGTGCGGCGAGTCGAGCACACCCGCTCCCACCTCCGCCGGGGAGAACGTGCCGCCCGGATGACGTTCGGATGCGGTGATCTCGACCCAGCTGTCGGGGTTCGCCGTCGCGTCGGCATAGATGCGGGCCGAGGACGGCGGCATGCCATAGGCCGAGAGCTGTTCGGCGGAGCGGACCTCGGCGAGCTTGGATGCGATGCCGGTCAGTGGTTCGACCGCTGCGGGCGTCGCATCGCCGATCACCACGTTCACCATGGAGGCCAGGCCGACCTGGGGGGCGACCCGCTGCAGCACGAGCATGTCCTCGTCACGCGCGGCCACGACATGCCGGTCCCCCTTACGACACACCACGAAGCGCACCATTTTGCCACCGACATCGCGGCGCCACCAGCGGCAGTCGAGGAGGCGGTCCGGGCGGCTCAGGGTGTCGACCATCGCTGCGACCTCGGGATGGGGATCGCCGAACGCGGTCAGCACCCCTTGCGCGGTCAGGTCGCGGGTGACCTGCTCCCACACGATCTGGCGCTGGTCCTCATAGGGGATGTTGGGCCGGATCCCCAGCGATATCGGAAAGTCGACCAGGTGCAACAGATCGGCGATCACCAGCATCCCGTCGATGGTGACCTCGACACCGACGACGTCGTCGAGGTGGGTGGGCTCCCCGTCTCCGAGGAACGGACTGGCCATCACCGCGGCCCGGCCGGCTCGTCGATGCGCCCGCCGGCCGAATCGTCGGTGGCGTCGTAGCGGCGTGCCGAAGCGAGCAGACGGGCGCTCAGGGCACGGCCACCGGTTGCGATCGAGGTGCCGCACGCATGCCGGGCTTGCGCAAGCGCGCCGACGGCCGCAGCGGTCGGGGCGGCGATCACACCGTGGGTGGCGCGGATCCGGGCGTCGAGGCCCGACAGCAATTCGGTGGTCGTCGTGACATCGCCGGCGACCTGTGTGTGTCGCGCGGCCAGATCGCGCAGGTGCTCGGTCGTGACGCGCAGTGGTTCACCGGACATCAGGGGTTGCCTCCTGATCGCTGCGGTTGCGGGGGCCTGATCGGGGCGGGTGGCACCGCCGCGGATTCGGGGTCCGCCGACGGGGCCGACGGCGCGGGGACACCGGACTCGACGCCAGGGCCGGCCCGCTCCGGCCCGCCGGGATCGTCGGCGGCGCTGCCGCTCTCCGCGGGGCGGCGATCGGTGGGCGCATCGTCAGCAGGCTCCTCGGCGAGGGCCTCGAGGTCCGTGGCCTCGGCGGGCCCGGCCAGCGCCGACATCGATTCGGCCACCGTTGCGGCGACACCGGTCAGCACCGCTGCCAGCGGGGTCACCGCCGAACCGATCATGGCGCCGACGGCGCCCATCGCCCCGGTCAACCCGGACATCGCGTCGGCGGGCAGCGCACCGGCCGGCTGGGTGGCGCCGGGCCGGGCCGCGGCCCCCACCACGGGAGGCGACGTCGGCGCTTCGGGCGGGGGTGGGACGGCGACACCGACCGGCGGTGATCCGGTTCCGCCCCACCCGTCGTCGGGACCGTCGTCCGCATCGGGGTCCGGCCCGTCGCCAGGCTCCTCCGCCCCGGCCTGCGCCAGCGACGAGTACTGGCCGGCTATGTCCGCCAATGCGGCCGTGCTCTCGCTGACCAGGTCCGTCAGGTCGCGCAGTTCGTCGCCGGCGGCACCGAGCGCTGCGGTGACGGTCGCGAACTCGAACTGCGCCCGCATGGCCTGGCCGACGCCCGGGATCGCGGCGAGCGCCCGCGCGGTGCGCTGCAGGCCGGCGAGCTGCTCGGACACCCCGTCCAACCGGGTGCGACCCGTGACGATCCGATCACCCTGACGGTCCAGTACCTGCTGGGCGGCCCGGTCCAAGGCCGCCATCGATTCCGCGCGGCCGGACTGGCGTCGGCTGGCCCGGTCGTAGGCCTCGGCGGCCGCGCCCGTCCAGTCGGCTCCGGGGGACGCCGCGGCCATGGCGTCGGCAGCGCGGGCCAAGCCCCCGGCACCCCGCTCGAGGCCGTGCCCGCGCTCCGGGTCACCCGAGCCCAACGTCCTGCGCATCCCCATGATCGCCAGCCGCCCGGCGTCCAAGGTTGCCGAGCCTGCGCTCCACGGAACCCCCGTGACTTTGCCAAAGCCGCCGATATCCTCGACTACCCGCATCGTGGTCCTCCCCTTCCCATCGGCAGGGTACCAGCGTCGGCGGGGTTGCTCAGACGGCAATTCGCGCGGCCGAGGGCCTCGCAGGGACCGACACAGTTCGACCCGGGCAACACCAGAAATCGGGTTTTCGACTACCTCGACCATGTCCAGCAAACCGTCTTACGCCTTTGCAGATATACCGTCCCCAGGCCCGGCGGAGTTGGGGCGAGTGCGCCGGGACGATCCTCCTACGCTCCCGGCCCCAACCGCGGCGTCTATTTGCTCGCCTCAGGCGCGCACTAGCCTGGCTGGTGCGCAATGGGGCGCAATGGGTAGGAAGTCGCCCGGGCTTTCACCACCGACGGATGCTGAGGAGACGCGCTGTGACCGACCGCGATGACGAATTGCGGCAAGATCTGGGGCGGCCGGGGTCCGCAGGCGCTGACACACCGCCGAGACACCAGGGTCCGCCCACACCGCCGCGGCCGTCGCTGCCCACCCGCCCGCCGGTCGGCGATTCCCGGACCGAACCCGGGCACCGGCGGGCGGACTCCCCCGAGCCGGAGCGGCCCGGCAATTCGTTCCGCCCGCCCCCGCCGATCTACGGCGCCCCACCGGCACCGCCCGGCGGCTGGGGCCAGCCCGGCGCCCAGGCCCAACCTGGTCCACCGACCTGGACACCGCCGGCCCGATCGATGCACCCCGGTCAGCCAGGCCCGCCGTTCGGAGGTGCTCCGCAGCCCGGCGGGCCCGCACACCTGGGCTCCTACGCCGACCACATCCGAGCCGAAGCGCTGGTCCCCACCCGCAAACCGGCACCCGGGCGCGGCTGGCGACTGGCGCTCTACAAGGCCAGCTTCGGCCTGGTCAACCTGGGGCCGTCCCCGGGCGAACGGGAACTGGCCGGCCTGGAGGCTGCCATCCGCGGCCCGTTGCGCGGACACTTCAAGGTCGGCGTGATGGGCAAGGGCGGGGTCGGTAAGACCACCGTGTCTGCCAGCATCGGCTCGGTGCTGGCCGAGCTGCGCCAGGACGACCGTGTCGTGGCCGTCGACGCGGACACCGCGTTCGGCAAGCTGGGCAGCCGGATCGACCCGAAAGCGCAGGGCTCGTTCTGGGAACTGGCCGCCGACCAACACCTCGAGACCTTCGCCGACATCCGCAACCGGGTCGGTCACAACGCAGCCGGGCTGTTCGTGTTGGCCGGCGAGTCCACGCCGGCGCGGCGCCGCGTGCTCGATCCGGCGATCTACCGGGAGGCGGCCTCACGGCTGGACCGGCACTTCACGATCTCGGTGGTGGACTGCAGTTCCACCATGGACTCCCCGGTCACCCAGGAGGTGCTGCGTGACCTGGACGCGTTGGTGGTGGTGTCCTCGCCATGGGTCGACGGCGCCGCCGCTGCCGGCCAGACCCTGGACTGGCTGGCCGCCCGTGGCATGACCCGGTTGCTGCACCGCACCGTCATCGTGCTCAACGACTCCGACGGGCACGCCGACAGACGCACCAAAACAGTGCTGGCCCAGCAGTTCTCAGGCCAGGGTCAGCGGGTGGTCGAGGTGCCGTTCGACGGGCAGCTACGGCCCGGCGGAGTCATCGACGGCACCGCGCAGATGTCGTCGCCGACCCGGCGCCGGTTCGTCGAGGTGTGTGCGGCGCTCGCCGAGCACTTCCCCACCACCGATGACCGCACGCGGGACCGGCAGTGACCCGCGCCCTCAACTGATCTGGGCGACCAGCGCTTCGATGGCCTCGGCCTCGGGGCCCGATACCGGTTCCTCGGCCTCGGCCGACTGGACCGCCCGCTCGGAGACCCCTGCCGCCTGGGCGGTCTCCTCGACGGTCAGATTCGCCTCACGGCGTGCGGCATACAGCCGTTGCCCGAGTGTGGCGTGCGGCGCCTTCGCCGCCCGCAGCATCACGCCGTCGTAGCGCCGGCGCACCGTTCCCAGCGCCTTGATCAGCGGCGGGGTGACCTTGCCGATGCGCGCGGCCCGCGCCGCGACTGCCTCGAGCTGCCGCAGATCGGCCAGGATCGCGGTGGCGCGCGGTGTGAACTCCGGGGCATCGACTGCGGGCAGAGCCGCGAGCGCCGAATCGAGCGAGCCGACGGCCGTGGCGACCGCCTGCGCGATCAGGGAGACCTCGTCACCGGCGGATGCCGCCGAAGCAGCGGTCTCGGGTTCGGCGGGACGAACCGCCTCGCCGCGACGGAGGCGCGCGATGGTTCCCGGCGGCCACTTCAAAACCTCTTCGAGCTTTGCCCGGGTTCGTTCCCTGGGCCAGCTCCGGCCCTTCTCGAACGCGATGAGAGCACCGGCGTTGATGACACCGCCGGTGGCCAGGCTGCGCTGACTGATGTTGAGTTCGCGGCGTCTGGCGGCCGCTGCCTCACCCGCCCTGACCATCCCGGGATCCGGAGCGCCGACCGATGCGTCGACCGGCTCGGGGTGGGTCATCTACCGGAGTCCTCAGGCTCGGGGGTCGACAAGGCGACGCCATCGTAGCGGCCCTTGCATCCAGCGCTACGGGTCGCCGATGCCGACCGCAACGGATCGGCACCGATACTACCGCGTCGGCACCGACAGAACGGTCGTAACGCTACATATCTCCCACTCTTCCGGGCCGCCGGTCCAGCCCGGCGCAGCGCGGGGAAAGGCTTGTCTAGCTGGCACTATCGCAGCTCGGGGCGGATCGTGGCAGCGCTCCACCGCTGCGCACCCGCACGTTCCGTTGCACTAACTGTTGCATTGCTACGGTTTTGCGGATACGTTCAACCCCATCGCGGTACCGAACCGCCCGAGCGCACGACAAGGAGCCAGGCTCATGAAACCGATCACGCAGGACGAGACGCCGGTAGGCGCATGCACCAGGGACCCGGAGCGATGGACCACCACCGCCGACGATGAGGCCAAGGCGATCTGCCGGTCCTGCCCCCGGCGGTGGATGTGCGCCCGGGACGCCTGTGAGCTCCCCCGCGCGGAAGGATTGTGGGCGGGCATCTACGTCCCAGAGGCCGGGCGGGGGCGCACGTTTGCTCTGCGTCAGCTCGAGTCCCTGGCCGAGCGGCACGGATACCCGGTGCGCGAGCGCCGCGTCTACTACGCCGAGATCGCCTGACCGCCGCCGCACTGCCGCCGGTGACGAGGGGTTCGGCAGCAGTGCGATACCCCCGGAATAGCGGGGCCCGCGGCGCGGTTACACGTTTCGACGGTGCCGGGCATGCCCCGGGCCCCAACTAGAAACAGTCGCTGCGAGCGACCATTCGCCGAGAGGCGCAGGCGGCACCGTCCCCCAAACGTCACCAGGTATCGACGAACCGGCCCCGCGCGGGGCCCGGGTGCGCCGCCGCCAGCGTCGCGGCGATGACACCACGGGTCTGCGCGGGGTCGATCACGTCGTCGATCTCGAACAGCATCGCCGCGTTGAGCGCCTTGGCGTTCTGCTGCGCCGCGGCGGTGGCCGCGGCGACGCGCTGCTCGCGCTCCCCCTCGTCGGTGATCGCGTCGAGTTCCTTGCGCATGCCCAGCCGCACCGCGCCTTCCAGCCCCATCGGACCCAGGTGCGCCCCGGGCCAGGCCACCGTCAACAGCGGTTCGTGCAGGCTCCCGCCGGCCATCGCCTGAGCACCCAGGCCGTAGCCGCGCCGCAGCACCACCGCCACCAGCGGCACCCGCAGCGCCGCACCGGCCACCAACATCCGCGACGCGCGGCGCACCAGCGAGTCGGCCTCGGCCGCCGGGCCGACCATGTAACCCGGACAGTCGATCAGCGAGACGACGGGCAACCCGAACACATCGCACAACTGCAGCAACCGGGCCGCCTTGTCGGAGGCGGCCGCGGTGATCGCCCCGGCGGTGAACCGGGTGTCGTTGGCGATGACCCCGACCGGGCGGCCCTCGATGCGCGCCAGCGCGGTCACCATCTCCCGGGCGAAGCGCGGCCGCAGGAACGTCACCGAACCCTCGTCGGCCACCGTCTCGATGATCGGCGCGACGTCGTAGGCGCGCCGGGCCCGTTCGGGCACCGCGTCGCGCAACACCGTCTGATCCGGCGCGCGCCACGTTTCCAGCGGTCCCTGGAAATAGCCGAGCAGCGTCTTGGTGACCGCGACGGCCTCGGCTTCGTCGGCGACGACGACGTCGACGTTGCCGTTGGGTTCCTGCACCGACATCGGGCCCACGTCGTCGGGGGCCACCTCCCCCAGTCCGCCGCCGGCGATCATCGCCGGACCGCCCATCCCCAGCGAGGCGTCCCGGGTGGCCACGATCAGATCGGACGCCCCTGCGATGACGGCGTTTCCGGCGAAACAGCGTCCGTGGACCACGGCGATGCGCGGCACCACACCGGAGAGCTTGGCCCACAGCGCGAACGCACGGGTGTCCAGCGCCGAGACCACCGGATAGTCGGTGTCCCCGGGACGCCCGCCACCGCCTTCGGCGAAGAACACCGTGGGCAACCGCATCCGCTCGATCAGCTCGAACAACCGGTCCTTCTTGCGGTGCCCGAGCGCGCCCTGAGTGCCGGCCAGCACCGTGTAGTCGTAGGACAGCACCGCACACGCGCTGCGTTCGGCGCCGAACAGCGCACCGTTGACCCGCGCGGTGCCCGCGATCAGCCCGTCGGCCGGGGTGCGGGCGATCAGGTCGTCGACGTCGCGGCGCATCCGCTGCGGGGCCACGGCGAAGCGCCCGTACTCGACGAACGACCCCGCATCGACGAGGTCGTCGAGGTTCTCCCGCGCGGTGCGTCCGCCCCGTTCATGGCGGCGGGCCACCGCCTCGGGCCTGGCCGCGTCCTCGGTCAGCGCCCGGCGGCGGCGCAACTCGGTGAGGTCGTCGCGGTCAGGCATCGAGCTGCGCGATGGCGGTGGCGATCTCGTCGATCACCGTGTCGACCTGCTCCTGGTCGTAGCCACGCTTGCCGAGCTTGGGCTTGTTGAACCGCACCGAGCGCACGTCGTCGGCCGACAGGTGGCCGCGCCCGTCGAGCCGTCGCGCCGCCAGCGCCAGGAAGTCGTTGACCGACTTCTCGTCGTAGCCACGTTTGCCCCACGGCGGCTTCTCGAACGTGATGTTGCGCAGATCCTCGGCTCGCAGACCACCGTCGCCCATGGCGTCCGACTCTAACAATCAGCCCACGCGGCACGGTGATCTCGACGGGGTCCGGCCACCCGCCAGGTCCGCGCCCCGCCGCCGCACCGCACGCACCGGGTTTTGCTCCATCCACTCCGGGGGGCATCCGCAAGGCCGCCAGTCGCAGTCCAGCCTGTCGCAGACGTTCTGCGTGCTGATGGTCGGCGTCAGTGCTAACTTTGCTAGAGTTCGCACACCTGGATTCTGGGGGGGAAGGCCCGGTGGCGCCGTTCGCGGTGTCGGCGAGCCACCCAGGTCCACGATCGGTAGTCCGAAGCCCGGGGGGGTGACAGGTGCGGCCGGACCGAACGCGCGTGCTCGCGCACGGCTCCTTGCTGGCGGTGATCGCCGGCTACCTCGTCACGACGTTGCCCGGCGTACGCAACGAGCCTGGCTATTCCTGGTGGATGGACGGCATCCTGCAGCCCGCCGCCTACGCCGCGGCGGCACTGCTGTGCGCGATTCGGATACCCCCGGCCTCCGCCGACCGCCTCGCCTGGCGGTTGATCGCGCTGGGGCTGCTCAGTCAGGCGCTGTCACACCTCGCCCCGCTCCAGTCCGGCCCGCCCGGCTACGCAGCGTCCGGGTTCGGCATCAGCGACCTGCTGGCGTGGGGTTTCTACGTCTGCACCCTCATCGCCCTGGTGATCATGCTGCGCACCCGGATGTACCACGTGCCGGCCGGGGTGGCGCTGGACGGATTGGTCGTGGGCCTGGGCGCGGCCACTCTCACGGTGAGCATCCTGCTGCCCCAGCTGGCGAAGATCCCCGGCGCCGATACCCACCACAGTCTCGTCGCCCTCGCATCGCCCACCTCGGATGTGCTGCTCCTGGTCGTCTTCACCGGGGCGCTCTCACTGCTGCGCTGGCGCCCACCCACCTCGTTGGCCTGGCTCATCGCCGGGCTGGTGCTCTTCGGCCTGGCCGACTGCGCGTACATCATCGGCTCCGGTCTGGCCGCCTACCATCCGGGCGGGCCTGTCGATGCGCTGCGCCTGGTGGCCGTCGCCGTCATCGCGCTCGCGCCCGGCCGCGCCCGGCCCCTGCGCGGCACCGGCGCGGCGGCGACCTGGATACCGGTGGCCGCCCCGATCGCCGCCGCCGTGGTGGCCACCGGTGTGCTGCTCGCCGACCAGCGCACGCCCATCCACGCCGCCGCGGTCTTTCTGGCCGCGTGCACCATCGTGGTGGCGCTGTGCCGGCTCGCGGTTGCGTTCGTCGACGCCCGGCGCACTGCCGGCCATCAGCCGGCGGCGACCACCGACGACCTGACCGCATTGCTGAACCGCCGCGGGTTCTACGAGCACGCCGCCGCCGTGCTCGAACACCTCACAGAGCCCGGCCCTGGACGAAACGCCTTGCTGGTGCTCGATCTCGACCACTTCAAGGACGTCAACGACTCCCTCGAGCACACCGCGGGCGACCGTCTGCTGCAGGTGGTCGCGGCCCGGCTGAGTTCGGCACTCGGCCGCGACGGGGTCCTGGCCCGTCTCGGGGGCGACGAATTCGCGGTGCTGCTCCCCGGCGCCGACCGGCCAACCGCCGACCGTGTCGCGGGCCGCCTGCTCGACGTCCTGGATACGCCGATCGAACTCGACGGACTGTCCGTGCAAACCAGCGCCAGCATCGGGATATCGCTGAGCCCTGACCACTGCGATGACATCGGAACCTTGTTGCGCTACGCCGACATCGCGATGTACGAAGCCAAGTCCGGCCACCACGGACACCAGATCTTCCACCACGGTGTGCAGGGCGACAGCAACGGCCGAGCCGGGCTGGAACTGCTCGCTCAGCTACGCCGGGCGATCGAACTGCGCGAACTCACCGTCCACTACCAGCCCCAGGTCCGGCTGAACGACCAGCGCATGGTCGGTGTCGAGGCCTTGGTGCGCTGGGAGCATCCCGAACGCGGACTGCTCTACCCGAACCAGTTCCTGCCCCTGGCGCAGCACAACCACCTGATGGCGGGCATCACAGAACTGGTCCTCGACCTGGCGTTGCACGACTCTGCGAACTGGCGGGAGCGCGGCCACCCGATACCCGTCGCGATCAACCTGCCCCCCTCGGCGTTCGCCGACACCGAACTGCCCGCACGTGCCGCCGCGGCGCTCGCCCGCCACCGCGTCGAGCCGGGGAACCTCACCTTCGAGATCACCGAGGACTTCCTGCTCGCCAACCTCGAGCTTGCTCGTTCGGTGCTGAACCAGTTGCGGGACATGGGCATCAGAATCGCCATCGACGACTTCGGGAGCGGCTACGCGTCGCTCTACTACCTGCGCGAACTGCCCGTCGACGAGCTGAAACTCGACCGCACCTTCACCGCGGCCATCACCACCGACCCGACCAGCGCGGCGATCGTCCGCTCGGTGATCGACCTGTCCCACACCCTCGGTTTGACGACCGTGGCAGAAGGTGTGGAGACAGCCGCCGACGCGGACGCCCTCAACGAGTACGGCTGCGCCGTCGCCCAGGGCCACTACTACAGCCCTGCCCTCGACAGCGCCGCGCTGCTGGGTTGGGCGCACAACCGGCAGACCGCCGACGTGGTGTCGGCCGCGGTGTTCGGCCACGCCGCGCGGCGTTGACTACTCTGGAGCCGTGAGCAACACCGACACCGCACCCGATGAAGTCGCCTGCGCGCCTTCGTCGTTCACCGGTGTCCTGCACCCGCGGGAGGTACCGCTGGGCGGTCCGCGGGCCATCCGGGTGCGCCGCACACTGCCGCAGCGGGAACGCTCCCTGATCGGCGCGTGGTGCTTCGTCGATCACTACGGCCCGCACGATCAGCGCGGCGGGCCCGGCATGGACGTGCCGCCGCACCCGCACACCGGCCTGCAGACGGTCAGCTGGTTGTTCAGCGGAGTCGTCGAGCACCGCGACAGTGCCGGGGTGGCTGCCACGGTGCGTCCGGGCGAGCTGAACCTGATGACCGCGGGCGCGGGAATCTGCCACTCCGAGGTGTCGGTGACGACCGACCCGGCCGATGCCGTGCTGCACGGCGTGCAACTCTGGGTCGCCCTGCCATCGGCCGACCGGGACACCGGCCGCGACTTCGCGCACTACGCCCCGCCCCCGCGGACCGCCGGCGGAGCCACCATCCGGGTGTTCCTGGGCGAGCTCGACGGGCAGCGCTCCCCCGTCGACACCTTCACCCCGTTGCTCGGCGCCCAGCTCGACCTCGACCCCGGCGCCCGCGTGACCCTTGCCGTGGACGCCGCGTTCGAGCACGGGGTGCTCGTCGACCGCGGCCACGTCGAGGCGTGCGGCGCGACGCTCGACGTGGCCGAGCTGGCCTACCAAGGTCCCGGCCGGCACAGCCTGCCGCTGGTCAACCGCGGTTCCGAGCCGGCGCGGCTGCTGGTGCTCGGCGGCACCCCGTTCGGCGAAGAGCTGGTGATGTGGTGGAACTTCGTCGGCCGCAGCCACGACGACATCGCCACCTACCGCGAGCAGTGGCAGAACCACGACGACCGCTTCGGCGCAGTCCAGGGCTACCGCGGCGGGCTCGCCCGGCTGCCCGCGCCGCCACTGCCCAACGGCAGGCTGCGTCCGCGGGCCAACCCCGGGGTATAGGTGGAGCCATGACCACCGACAGGACCGGGACACCCACCCACGTCACCGAGCACGACGGCCGCTTCACCATCTCGGTGGACGGCCGCGAGGTCGGAGTGGCCGACTTCGTCGACCGCGACGGCCGGCGCGTCTTCCCGCACACCGCGGTCGACCGTCAGTTCCAGGGCCGGGGCCTGGCCACGATCCTGGTGCGCCACGCCCTCGAATCGACCCGCCCCACCGGGCTGCGGGTCGTTCCGCGATGCTGGATGGTCGCCGAGTTCATCGAGAAGAATCCCGAATTTGCAGATCTGGTCGACGGCTCCAGTGGGTAGCCACAGACTATGACAACCGACAAGACCGGAGCCCCCACCGACGTCACCGAACGCACCGACCGTTTCACGATCGCCGTCGACGGCCGGCGAGCCGGGTTCACCGAGTTCATCGACCGCGACGGCCAGCGGATCTTCCCGCACACCGAGGTCGACGACGAGTTCGAGGGCCGTGGACTGGGCAGCATCCTGGTGCGTGCGGCGCTGGAATCCACCCGTGACGCCGGGCTGCGCATCGTGCCGGTATGCCCGATGGTGGCCGCGTTCATCGACAAGCACCCCGAGTTCAAGGACGTGATGGACCCGGTGACCATCGAGGTCGAAGAACTGCTGTCGCGACGCTGAGCGGTCCCGCCGGCCTACAGGTACTGGGCGGTGCTCCCCGAGACGGGCATCCCGCCCATGCCGAGCTTGCGGTGATCCCAGCTGCGCAGTCGCGAGGGCACCACCCGCACACAGATGCGGTTGTTCATCATCTGGTCGACGAACGGGCGCATCTCCTCGGTGTAGGGCCCGGTGTAGCGCTCCCACACGCTGATGCCGACCCGCAGGTTCGTCTCCGGGTCGTCGAGGATCTCGGCCCGGCCGTCGATCGACACCCCACGCAGCGTGTCGTAGGACAGCCCGTCTTCGATCATCACCGTGATGGTCGGGTCGCGGCGCAGGTTGACCGCCTTCTGCGACTTGGCCTTGGTCTCGAACCAGATCTCGCCGTCGAGCACGGCGTACCACATCGCGACCAGATGCGGTCGCCCGCTGGGAAGCACCGTGGCCATCGTGGCGGTGCGGCTGCGCTCGATGAATTCGGCGATCTCAGCGTCGGTCATGACGATCTTCGCGCGTTCGTTCTTGCCCACACCTCGATACTGGCAGCACGACCTCCCGGGCCGGGGACCAGGCCCGGGTTTCGGTCGCAGCGGTGACGGATGTGCCCGGTTCGGCCGGCATCGAGATGCGCTGACCGCAGGCGGCCCCGGGGGTGTCCTTGTCGGGGTGCTCGAGCCCAGATCGACACCGCGGCTGTTGGTGCCGCGAATCGTCGTCGTCGCGCAGCCCTGGTGTCGATCTCGGTGACAGCGTCGGCAGGCCGGTGGCGCACACCGCCGCCTGCGAGGCACCCGGCGCGGCTCAGTAGAACAGAACCGGCGGCAACGGCCGCAGGTTCCCACCGCTGTTGCGGGCCGCGAACCGCACAGGCTCGTCGTGCGGATCGGTCAGGGTCAGTGAGCCGATGACCCGGAACTGCCCGACCGGCGCGCTGAGCGCAAAGCCCAGCACGTCCCCGGCGCCGAACCGGACA
>JAXHTL010000409.1:0-1435 GCA_034190095.1 Actinomycetota bacterium | reverse complement strand
TGGTCAGCGGGCCGGCGTGTCGGTGACGTAAGACGCCCCTGGTCTCCGGAAATCTGGATGTTGCGAAGCATTCAAGATTTCGGTGAGGAGTACCAGGGGCATGATCGATGTTACGTCGTCGTTGTTGTTGGGTTTGGAAGGACTCGAGGTTGCCGCGGTGTCGCGGCAGGATAGGACCCGGGTGGTCGATGTGGTGACCACCGATCCGGAGGCGGCCCGGTGCCCGGACTGTCGGACGATCTCGACGTCGGTGAAGGATCACGCGGTCACCCGACCTCGCGATATCCGCTACGGTGACGATCCAATCCTGTTGCGGTGGAATAAGACCCGCTATCGGTGCGTGAACCCGGACTGCGAGCGCGCTACGTTCACCGAATCGATCCCGCAAGTGCCACCACGCCGCCGAACCACGACTCGATTGCGCACCCAGATCGGCCGCGCTGTCGGAGACGCGGCCCGCTCGGTGGTCGAGGTCGCCGCCGGAGTCGGCGTGTCGTGGCCGACCGCGCACGCCGCGTTCGTCGAGCACGCCGACGCGGTGTTGGGCACCCCGCAACCGGTGCGGGTCCTCGGGATTGACGAGACCCGCCGCGGCAAGCCTCGCTGGGTGCGTGACGCCGATGGACGGCGCTGGGTACGCGTGGACCCGTGGGACACCGGGTTCGTCGATCTCGGTGGCGATCAGGGCCTGCTCGGCCAAGTCGAGGGCCGCACCAGCACGGCCGTCACCGACTGGCTCACCGCGCAGTCCGAGCAGTTCCGCGACCAGATCAGCCACGTGGTGATCGATCCGTCGGCCGCCTACGCCGCCGCGGTCACCGACACACTGTTGCCCAACGCGCAGGTGGTGGTCGATCATTTTCACCTGGTCAAGCTGGCCAACGACATGGTCACCGCGGTGCGACGGCGGGTCACCTTCGACACCCACGGTCGCCGGGGCCGCAAACAGGACCCGGAATGGGCCAACCGACGGCGTCTGCTCAGCGCACGAGAACGACTGTCGGACAAGTCATTTGCGAAGATGTGGAACGCGTTGATCGACCATGATCCCAGCGGCCAGATCCTGATCGCCTACATCGCGAAAGAGGAACTACGGCAACTACTTTCCGCGGCCCGTGACGGCGCCGACGACACCGAGATCCGCTTCCGCCTCTACCGGTTCTACCGCTGGTGTGCAGACGCTGATATCCCCGAAATCACCCGGCTGGCGACCACCATCGAGACGTGGTGGCCAGCGATCCTGGCGTTCCTGCACACCGGGCTGACCAACGCCCGCACCGAGGGCTACAACCGGCTGGTCAAGCAGGTCAAACGCGTGGCCTGCGGGTTCCGCAACACGGAGAACTCACGGCGCCGGATACGATTCCACTGCACCCGCGCCCAGCGGGCCAGCATCCAGCAATTCCACTGCTGAGCAGAATTGCCCGCTCAACTT
>JAXHTL010000408.1:0-1438 GCA_034190095.1 Actinomycetota bacterium | reverse complement strand
CGGGGGTGAGTATGACCGGGTCTCATGAGTCTGATGCGGTCGATGCTGCGCGCCCTGGATCGGTGTCGCCGGAACCTGGGTCCACTGAATCGGCTGGGTCGTTGTCGGAGGTGCCGGGTCTGCTGGCCGAGTTGCATGCGGTGCTGGATCGGTTGGCGTCGGCGGATTTGTCGAAGTGTAGTGATGCCGAGTTGGTGGCGGTGGCCACCGCGCAGGAACGGGCGATCAACCGGATGTTGTTCGAGGGCAACCGGCAGATCCTGGAGATCTCGGATCGTGATGTGCCCCGGTCGATGGGTTATCGCAGTCTGCCCAACTTCATGAACGCGGTGTTGCGGGTGTCGCACCCCGGTCGTCGCCGACAGCAGATGACCGCGACCGGCGAGTTCCGTCAACTCGACGGACAGCCGGCCGAGCCGAAATATCCCACCCTGGCCGAGGCGTTCGCCGACGGCCGGGTCGGGCCGGCCCACATCGACACCACCGTGGAGTTCCTCGACGCGCTGCCACACCAGGTACCGCACGACACGAAGGTGGCCGCCGAGGCCACCCTGGCCGGGTTGGCGTGCGAGCACACGCCCGCCGAGATCGGCGAACTCGGGCAGCGGTTGCTCGACAACCTCGACCCCGACGGCGAGTTGACCGACGACAGTGACCGCAAACGGCGTCGTAACGTGTGGGTCAACCGGCAAGACGCCCAGCAGATGTCGAAACTGACCGGTCACCTCGACCCGGAAACCCGCGCCCTGATCGAAACGCTGTGGGCGGTATGGGCCAAACCCGGCCTCAACAATCCCGACGACCCGGACTCGCCGACCGGCGGTGTCGACGACGCCGACCCCGAAGCGTTGGAAGCCGCGGCCGCGCGGGATCTGCGGTCCCCGGCGCAACGTAAACACGATGCGTTGGCGGCGTTGTTGCGGGCGGTGTTCGCCGATGGGCTGCTCGGTAAGTCGCATCGTGGTCTGCCGGTGCAGTTGATCATCAAGGCCGACCTCAACGATCTGATCCGTGAATCCGGGGTCGGGATCACCGCGACCGGCTCGAGTCTGCCGATGGCCGAGGTGATCCGGCTGGCCGCCCAAGCGCAACAGTATCTGGCGGTGTTCGCCGACAACAGTCCGATACCGCTGTATTTCGGGCAGGCCAAACGACTGGCCACCCGCGCGCAACGCCTGGTGTCCTTCGCCCGCCCCGACGGGCACGTGTGTTCGGCACCCGACTGCGACCAGCCCGCCGCCCACGTCGAGATGCATCACGCCGTGCGTGATTTCGCCGCCGGCGGCAACACCGACATCGTCGACCTCGCCCCCGCGTGTGGCCCGCACAACCGGATGGTCGGCAACAACCCGGGCCAGTTCACCACCGGGGTGTACACCGACGGCCCCGACGCCGGGCGGGTGTGGTGGCGACGCAACAGCGAACCCGGCGCCCCACC
>JAXHTL010000407.1:0-1450 GCA_034190095.1 Actinomycetota bacterium | reverse complement strand
GGATTGTCGGCGCTGATGGGTGTCGGGCTGATCGTCGGCACCGCCTGGGTGGGAGTGAACTTGAGTTTCCGCGCGATCCGCGCCGGCAAAACCAACCTGCTGACCTGGCTGCGTGAAACCATCGGCGCCACCAAAGCCGCCACCGGCCGGCTGCTGGATGCGGCCGTGGCCCAGGCACGCCCGGAGATCATCATCCGCTACCGCGACTACCTGCGCACCAGTATCGACACCTTGCAGAAAACGATCACCGAGGTGCAACAGACCGCGGCCGCCGACGAAGCAACCCGCACCAAGACTCACAGCCGGCTGAGCACCAACCTGGGCATCGTGGACAAACGACTGGCCGCCGCCACCGCTGTGCTGGCCGCAACCGCACCGCCGCCGCAGCCCCCGGCGGCGACCACGGATGCTGCTGATGTGGGTGGGGGAGTGCGATGAGCGCCCCTGCCGGGTTCAGTGGCGGCGGGGGTGTCGATCCGATCCACGCCGTGCTGGATCGTGGGCTGCACCAATTGGCCGGCCTCGGTGGCGATCTGGTCGGCCACGCCAACGCGATCGGCACCATCTTGTGGTCGCCGCCGCGAGTACTGATCGTGGGCCGACTCAAAGCAGGCAAATCGACACTGGTCAACGCGTTGATCGGGGCGCCGGTCGCCGAAACCGCCGCGCTGGAAGCCACCCACGTGGTCACCGTCTACCAGGACGGCGCGCCGTCGCGTGCCGAGGTCGTCGGCCTCGACGGACACCGCCAGCCGGTGGGGGTGGGCCGCGACGGGCACAGCGTGGCGTTGCCGCTGCCGAGCCCACAGATCGCGTTCGTCGACCGCTGGCTGCCCTCGGCGGCGCTGCGCGAACTCACGTTGATCGACACCCCAGGGTTGTCGACGCTGACCGTCGACAACGATGCGGCCACCCGCCGTGCGGTGATCGACGGGTTCGAACAAACCCGCACCGCCTCGGTCGACGCCGACGCCGCCGTGTTCTTGTTCGACGCCGCCCCCCGCACCGACGAACTCGACTTCCTGCAGCAGCTGCCGTTCACGCCGCTGACCATGCTGGGGGTGCTCTCGCGGGCCGACAGTTTCGGCGAAGGAGCTCTCGGCGCGCGGGACCCGCTGGCCCATGCCAGTGAGCACGCCCAGCGGCTGGCCACCCAACTCGCCGACACGGTGTCCACGGTGGTGCCGGTATCGGGGTTGCTCGCCCAAACCGCCCACACCGGCCAACTCACCGAGCAGACCGCTACCGCACTGGCCACCCTGCGTGGGCTCACACCGAGGCAGGTGGCCCGCATCATCGACAACGACCAGCTCGCCGCCACGTTGGCGCCACCGGCGCGTGCCCAGCTGTTGGGGTTGGTCGGCGAATACGGGCTGATCCATGGCCGCGAGGCCGCCGGTCACGGCGCGGCCGCCCTCAACGACTGGTTGGCCACCCGCTGCGGCATCGA
>JAXHTL010000406.1:0-1458 GCA_034190095.1 Actinomycetota bacterium | reverse complement strand
GGCCCCGGCATCGCGGCGGTGATCGCCACCACGTCGCGGCGCTTGGCCGCGAGCTGGATCAGCGTCTCGGAGAACCGCGACGTCCAGCCCGGTCCGGGAATCGAACGCGCCAGACCGGTCTGCGGGTCGATGACGCCGCAGGCGTGCATCTGGTCGTCCTCGTCGTTCTCGGCCGGCGCGTAGCCCATCCCCTTGCGGGTGACCACGTGCACCACGACCGGAGCGTTGAAGCCGCGAGCGTGGCGCAGCGCGCTCTCCACCGCATGCTCGTCGTGACCGTCGATCGGGCCGACGTACTTCAGGCCCAGATCGGTGAACATCACCTGCGGGGCGATCGCATCCTTGATGCCTGCCTTGATGCTGTGCATGCACTGGTAGCAGAACTCGCCGATGACCGGGACGCCGCGCACCGCCTTGCGCCCCTCCTCGAGCACCCGCTCGTAGCCGGGCTGCAGGCGCAGCGCCGCGAGGTGCTCGGCGAACCCGCCGATGGTCGGGGCGTAGCTGCGACCGTTGTCGTTGACGATGATCACCACCGGGCGGCCCGAGGCGGCGATGTTGTTCAGCGCCTCCCAGCACATCCCGCCGGTCAGCGCGCCGTCGCCGACCACGGCGACCACATGCCGGTTGCGGTGCCCGTTGAGCTCGAAGGCCTTGGCCAGACCGTCGGCATAGGACAACGACGAGCTGGCGTGGCTGGACTCCACCCAGTCGTGCTCGCTCTCCGACCGCGACGGATACCCCGACAGACCGTCCTTCTTGCGCAGCGTGTCGAAGTCCTGGCAGCGGCCGGTGAGCATCTTGTGCACATAGGCCTGGTGGCCGGTGTCGAACAGGATCGGGTCGTGCGGCGAGTCGAAGACACGATGCAGCGCCAGCGTCAGTTCCACGACGCCCAAGTTGGGTCCCAGATGCCCACCCGTCGCCGCGACCTTGTGGATCAGGAAGTCGCGGATCTCTTTGGCCAGCTCTTCGAGCTGCGCCTGTGTCAGGTGCTGCAGATCAGCGGGACCGCGGATCTGTTCAAGCATTCCGCCAGTCTACGCACGGCAATCGGGGTCAGTCCTGTCGAGACTCGTACACGTCGGGCACACCGTCGGCGTTGTCGTCGACGGACTCGTCGCTGCAGATGCGCCGGTAGGTGGCGTTCCTGGTCAACAGCAGGACCGACGCGAGCCCGGCGGCCAGCAGCGAACCGCTCAGCACGCCGATCTTCACGAATTCGTCACGTTCGGAGCCGAGCCCGTAGGCCAGATCGCCGATCAGCAACGACACGGTGAACCCGATCCCGGCGAGCATCGACACCCCGAGCACGTCCACCCAGCGCAGCGACGAGTCGAGGTTGGCCCGGGTGACGGTGGCCAGCACCTTGGTGGTCAGCAGGATGCCGATGGGTTTGCCGAGCACGAGACCGAAGATGATGCCCATGGTGATGGGGTCGGTCAGGGCGCGGCCCAG
>JAXHTL010000405.1:0-1480 GCA_034190095.1 Actinomycetota bacterium | reverse complement strand
CAGTGGCTGACGGAGCTGAAACTGCCCACCGCCCCGGCCCGGCTGCGGCGGGATCTGCTGCTGGCGGAGGTGAACCACTTCGACAGGCAGATCCAACGGCTCGAGCAGGAGCTGGACCGAATCGCGCGGCGACATCCAGGCGTGGCGCTGCTGAAGACGATTCCGGGCGTCGGGCCGCGCACGGCGGAGGCGTTCTGCGCGTTCGTGGATGATCCGGGTCGATTCGGGGCCAAGCAGATCGGCCGATACTTCGGCCTCACCCCCAGCCAGGATCAGAGCGGATCGACCAACCGCCTCGGTCACATCACCCGCGAAGGTCCGGCGGTGGTGCGCCGTCTGCTGGCGGAGGCGGCGTGGGGTGCCAGCCGGCTCTCGCCGCGGGTGAAGGCGTTCTTCGAGCGGGTGCAGCGCGGCGATCCGGATCGGAAAAAGATCGCGGTGGTGGCCACCGCCCACTACTTGGCGCGGGTGATGCTGGCGATGCTGCAGTCAGGGGAAGTGTGGCAAAAGGAAGTCTCGCCGGCCACGACAGCGGCGTGAGAGACATTCAGACAGGAGATCACAAGCATGAATAACCGGTGGCCATCGACGTGAGTGGGACGGATGACAAGGGAGATGCGGGATCATGGTCGGACCCCGATTGGTGGCATGGCGCTGCACGCCGTCGTCGTGAATGGGGCCGACCGGATCCTGATTCATGGCGGACCGCCTGGCGGTGATGCCGAATAGATGCCTGGAGATCCCGCTGTCCTTCCCGCGTCCCCCCTTGACAACGGCTTGCTCATAGATGCCACCAAAAATGCCACCAGACGCGGAGCGTCGCGCCACCATGCAAAGCCCACCCTCGCGGTGGAGGGTGGGCATCCGTTCGTATCGCAGTTGGATGTTCTGACGCTCTCGTGCTTGCAGTGCTCTAATCGCACGCTCCCCAGTTGCCGAGGAGGAGCAGGAGGTCGGCGGTGTTGACCGTGCCATCGTAGTTGAGGTCCGCGGGTCCGCCGGCCTCGCCCCACGCACCGAGGAGGGCGAGCAGGTCCGCGGTGTCCACATCGCCGTCGCCGTCGATATCGCCGACGCAGCAGGGGACGGCAATGTAGATGCCCGGCGAGCCGACATCACCCGATGCCGCCTCGTAGGAGCCGAAGGCGTCGCCGACCTCGGCGTACACCCAGCCGTAGATGTCATCCTGCCCGATGATCTCCTCGCAGGCCTGGCCGCTCACTTCCTTGGCGCGGATCGTGCCGGGGAAGTCCTCGTCGCCGTACGTCAGGCGGTCGACAAGGTTGTCATCGGCGTCATACAGGTTGATCTGGTCGTTGCGGCCGAAGTTCGCATCGCTGTTGGGGCCGAGAATCACGACATCGACGAGTGCCCAGTCGGCGGCGAAATCGGCCGGCTCCACGTCGACCACGAGGAATGACTGGCCGGGCTGGAGCACGCCGGCATCGGTCAGGCTGACCTTCCCGGGCGTGGCGCTGTC
>JAXHTL010000404.1:0-1482 GCA_034190095.1 Actinomycetota bacterium | reverse complement strand
CCGACACCCACAGCATCTCGGTGTCCGCGCCCGGCACCGCCAGCCGGTCGCGCACCGACGCCAGCCGGGAGGCCGCCTCGCCGACCTCACCGCTGCAGATCAGCAGCTCGACATCGACGGCGCTGGCGCTCAGGGTGACCGGCGCGTCGAGAGCCGAATCCTCCAGGGCCACGGCCCGCCGTAGCGCGGCGCGATCATGGCCACGACCGCACACGTGGTCGACAAGCGCATTGACCGCCAGCGCCGAGCTGATCACCGGCCCGGCGCCGAGCTCCTCGGCCTCGGCGAGAACCGTGCGCGCCGTGCCGGTCGCGTCGCCGAAACGCTCGGCGCGCACCAGGGCCCGTGCCAGCAGGGTGCCGACGGCGGTGGTGGCGAGCCGGTCACCGGCGGCGTCGCCGAGCGCGCGCCGCAGTTCGTCGACGCCCTGCGGGTAGCCCTCGGTGTGCAGCATCACCGTCGCCAGGAGTGCGCGCGCGTGGGCCCGGGGACTGCCGCCGGGTTCCCGCTCGATCGCGGGGCCCAGCAGTTGCCTGGCCGCGTTCAGGTCACCGGCCCGAATGTGGTTGTCGGCAGCTGTGATACGACGCTGGACGGTGTCTCCACCGAGGCCGATCGCGAGGTCGAGCAGCTCGGCGGCCGCTGCCGGTGCGCCCCTGGCGTGGGCGGCGGCCGCAGCCTCGTCGAGGGCGGCCAGCGTGAGCGGATCCCCGGACGTCGCGGCCAGCGCGAGGTGGCGCGCCCGCAGCTCCGGCTCGGCGACCAGGCCGGCGAGCTTGCGGTGCACCAGCCGCCGCCGCGCCGGATCGGCATCGGTGTAGACGCCGCGGGCCAGCACCGGATGCTCGAACCGCACCCGGTTCCCGGTGACCGAGACGATTCCGGCCCCGTCCCCGCCCTCCAGCAGCTCGACGGTTCGTTCGATTCCGAAACCGGTTGCCTGCGCGACCATCTCGACCGTGGGGTCGGCAGCACTTGCCGCGACCAGCAGCACCTCGCGGACATCCTCGCGCAATGCCCCGACCCGCAGCCGCACCAACTCGGCCAGCGAGCTCGGCAACTCGGCGTCACCGCGCAACGGGGTGTCGTCGAGCCCGCGGGCGAGTTCGAGCGCATAGAACGGGTTACCGCCCGAGACCTCCCCGATGCGCACCATGGTCGGCCGAGGAAACGAGCGGCCCAGCCGATGCGAGATCACCTCGTGCAGGCCGCCCAGGCTCAGCGGGCGCAGGCTGAGGCGCTCGACGCCGTCGGTGGCGTCGAGGCGCAACCAGATCGAGGCCGGCTCCCGTTGCGGCTCGGGGCGCTCGGTGAGCAGCAACGCGGTCCGTCCCCGCAGCCGCCTGGCCACGAACGCCAGCACCGCCTGGCTGGACGCATCCACCCACTGCAGGTCGTCGATCGCGATCACCACCCCGGCGCTGCGCTCCATCTCACCGATGATCGACAACACCGCCGCGGCAAGAATCCGGCGGTCGACGG
>JAXHTL010000403.1:0-1546 GCA_034190095.1 Actinomycetota bacterium | reverse complement strand
CGGCGACATCGGCCGCCTCGACGAAGACGGCTACCTGGTCCTCGTCGACCGGGCCAAGGACATGATCATCCGGGGCGGCGAGAACATCTACCCCAAGGAGATCGAGACCGTCGCCTACCGCGTGCCCGGAGTCGCCGAGGCCGCAGTGGTCGGCCGCGAACACCCGGTCTACGGCGAGGAGCCGGTGCTCTACGTCGCCGCCTCACCGGGCCACCCGCTCGACCCCGCGGACATCGGCGGGCACCTGGCCGGATCGCTGGCCAAATACAAACGGCCGGTGCAGATCACGGTCCTCGACACGCTACCCAAGAATCCGGTCGGAAAGGTCGACAAGCCGGCGCTGCGCCGGCACCTCGACTCGGACCGGTCCACCCGCTGAACGCGTCACCGAACAGGAGTCATCGACATGGGATTCAGTCAGCCCGATCTGCCGGCGGTGGACCCGCAGGAGTTCCTGCGCAAGCCGCTCACCGAGCGCATCCGCATCCTGAGCACCAACTGGGTCGAGCACGGTTTCGGCTCACCGTGGATGGTGCACGTCATCTACATCGTCAAGCTGATGGTGTTCTACGCCCTCGGCGGTGTCGTCGTCGCCACCGTCACCTCGGACCTTCCGGCGTTCTGGCATGTTTCGCAATGGTGGAATCAACCGATCGTCTACCAGAAGCTGGTCCTGTGGACCGTGCTGCTGGAGGCGGTCGGGGTGGCGGGCTCATGGGGGCCGCTGGCCGGCAAGGTCAAGCCGATGACCGGTGGAATACGGTTCTGGGCCCGCCGGGGCACCATCCGGTTGCGGCCGTTCCGGTGGCTTCCGTTCACCTCAGGAGATCGCCGCACCGGGCTGGACGTCGGGCTCTACCTGGCCCTGCTCGCCGGCCTGGCTGTCGCGCTCGCGGCGCCCGGGGTGTCCAGCGAATCTCTTTCGAAGGTCCTGCCGGACAACACTTCCGGCCTGGTCGACCCGGTGCTGCTGGTCGCCCCGATCGGGCTGCTCGTCGTGCTGGGGCTGCGCGACAAGGTCATCTTCCTGGGGGCGCGCGGCGAGCAGTACCTGCCCGCGCTGGTGTTCTTCGCGACGTTGCCGTTCGTCGACATGATCGTGGCGCTGAAGCTGCTGATCGTCGTCGTGTGGGTCGGAGCCGGGGTGTCCAAGTTCGGCCGGCACTTCTCCAACGTCATCCCGCCGATGGTCAGCAACAGCCCGGCGATCCCGTCGAGGTGGCTCAAGCGCGCCCACTACCGCGACTACCCGAACGATCTGCGCCCGTCCCGGCTGGCCGACGTGATGGCGCACGCGCTGGGCACCACCGTGGAGATCGCCGCGCCGCTGGTGCTGCTGTTGTCCACCAACCGGACGCTGACGCTGTCCGCGGTCGTGCTGATGCTGGCATTCCACCTGTTCATCGTCTCGACGTTCCCGCTGGCGGTTCCGCTGGAATGGAACGTGCTGTTCGCCTACGCGACGGTGTTCCTGTTCGCCGGGTTCCCGGCGTGGGACGGTTACGCGGTCGCCGACATGTCCTCGCCGTGGTTGACCGCGCTGATC
>JAXHTL010000402.1:0-1562 GCA_034190095.1 Actinomycetota bacterium | reverse complement strand
CCCGCGGCGGCAAGTCCGCCGGCGCCCACCCCGACGCGACCGAGCAGGGCGCACCGGCCGCGACCGGCACCGGCGACGGTGACGGTGACGCCACGTCCTCCGAGCAGGGTGACGCGGCGCGTTCGGGCCGGCGCCGCCGGCGCCGCCGCCCCAGCAAGACCTCGGCCACCAACTAGCCGAACCCGCGCGCGATGGTCAAACCTGAGCGCCGCACGCGAGCCGATGTGATCGCCGCGGTGGCGATCGCCGTGGCAGTGGTGGTCGCCGCGGCCTTCGTGTGGTGGACCAGCGACGCCCGGGCCACCGTGAGTCGCCCGGCCGCCACACCGCTGCCCGCGCTCGATCCGGCCACCGACGTGCCGGACTCGCTGACGCAGCGCTGGAGTGCGCCCTCGGCCGCCACCACCGCGCCGGTGGTCGTCGGCGGGGCCGTGGTCAGCGGAGACGGCCAGACCATGCAGGGGCGTGATCCGGCGACCGGCGAGCCGCGGTGGAGCTACGCCCGGGACCGGCAGCTGTGCGGGGTCACCTGGGTCTACAACTACGCCGTGGCCGTCTACCCGGACGGGCGCGGCTGCGGCCAGGTCAGCACCGTCGACGCCAAGACCGGCACCCGGGGGCCGGCGCGTTCGAGCTACGCCGACGACCACGTCACCCTGTCCGCCGACGGCACCACGATCCTCTCCGCCGGAGACACCCGGCTGGAGATGTGGCGCTCGGACATGGTGCGGATGCTCAGCTACGGCGTGTTCGATGCGCCGATCAAGCCCGGTCTGCCGGCCTCGCCGCTGTGCCGATTCGTCTCCTCGGCGGCGAGTTCGTCCGCGGTGTCGGTCCTGGAGTCGTGCGAGGACCAGACCGACCTGCGGCTGACCCTGCTGCGGCCCTCCGACGAGGAGGACACCCCGGAGGTCAAGTACGCCCAGCAGCGCGGTGTCAGCGACGGCACCGGGGCCCGGGTGGTCGCTGTGGCCGACACCACGACCGCGATCTACGTGCCGACCCCGAAACCCCGCGTCGACATCGTCGACGAGACGGGTGTGGTCGCCGACAGCACCGTGGTCAGCGGGGAGCCGGTCGCCGAGTCGGCCACCAGCCGCGCCGGGGACCTGATCACGTGGTGGACCGGCGACACCCTGATGGTGTTCTCGGCCAACAACCTTCAGTACAAGTACACCGTGGCCGGCAACGGGCCCGGGCCCAACGCGCCGGTCGGCCCGGCGACCACCATGGCCGGCAAGCTGCTGGTCCCGGTCACCAGCGGATACGACGTCTTCGATGCCGAGACCGGCGAGGGCGAGAAACACATCCCGGTCTCCCGCCCCGCCGTGGACGGCCCGGTGGTTCCCGCGGTGGCGGGGTCGACGGTGCTCGAGCAGCGCGGCGACCAACTGGTCGCCCTGAGCTGATCCGCGCCGAAATGGCATTCCGGCAGCGCTGCTCTCGCACTTTCGCTGCCGGAATGCCAGTTCGGCAGCGTCGGGCCCGTCAGACGTCGGGGGTGAACGTCGGCAGCGCCTTGCCGTTCTTCCAGTGCCGGATCAACGCGTCGGCGAGCTCCC
>JAXHTL010000401.1:0-1588 GCA_034190095.1 Actinomycetota bacterium | reverse complement strand
TAGATGACCCGGTCAGGGATGCCGCGGGTCTTCTCCGCACTGGTGGCCGGCCACGGCTGGGTCAACACCAGGCCGTCGGGGATCGCTTCGCCGGGGTTGTTGTCGCGCCATTCGCGCACCATGAACCGCCCTGGTTCTACTGGAGGCTCGATCTATTGGATTGCGGCCAGGGGTTGGTCGCTCCGTTGGGCATCGTAGAACGCGGTCTCGAACTCGGTGGGTGGGACGTCGTCGAGGTAGCTGTGCAGGCGGGCGGTGTTGTGCCAGTACACCCAGCTCAGGGTGGCCAGCTCGACGTCGGCGACGGTCTTCCACGGCCCGGAGCGGGCCGGCCCGTAGATCAGCTCGGCTTTGTAGTAGCCGTTGACCGTCTCGGCCAAGGCGTTGTCGAAGCTGTCACCGACCGATCCGATCGAGGGCAGCGCACCGATCTCAGCGAGCCGTTCGCCGTAGCGCACCGAGGTGAACTGCGACCCGGCATCGCTGTGGCAGGTCAAGCCGGGCAACGTAATTCCGCGTGACCACCGGGCCATCTCCAGTGCGTCGAGGACCATGGTGGTGCGCATGTTCGACGCCACCCGCCATCCCACGATCGTCCGGGAGAACGCATCGACGATGAAGCAGACGTAGGCCACCCCGGCCCAGGTCGGCACATACGTCAGATCCGTCACCCACAATTGGTTGGGCGCTGAGGCGCTGAAGCGGCGGTTGACCAGGTCAGGATGCCGTGGCGCGGCCGGGTCGGCGTTGGTGGTCTTGAGTCCTTTGCCGCGCCGCACCCCGTGGATGTCGAGGCTGCGCATCAGCCGCGCGACCTGGTCACGGCCGATGTCGTGGCCGTCCCGACGTGCGGCTTTCCACACCTTGCGCACCCCGTAGACGCGGTAGTTGTCCTCCCAGAGCTGGCGCAGCGCCGGTGCCAGCTCGGCGTCGCGGACTGCCCGCGCCGACGGTGGCCGGGTCTTGGTGTCGTAGTAGGTGCTCGGGGCCATCGACACTCCTGCGCTGCGCAGGACGGTGCAGATGGGCTCGACCCCGAACTCAGCCCGGTTGGCGTCGATGAAGGTGACTATTTCTTGTGTTGGCGGTCGAGCTCCGCCCCGAAGAAACTCGCTGCTCGTTTCAGGATCTCGTTGGCGCGCTTAAGTTCCCGATTCTCCTGCTCGAGTTCCTTGAGTCGTTGATGCTCCGCAGTGGATACCCCGGGCGCCACGCCCTCGTCGATGTCGGCCTGGCGCACCCAGGACCGCACCGACTCCACCCCGTAGCCGAGCTGGTTGGCCACCCGCGCCACCGTGCCCTGCGTCGTGCCCAGCTCGGCGCGCAAGGCGCGCACCATCCGGACCGCGGCAGCCTTCTCCTCCGGGCTATAGCGACGCGTCGTGGGCTTGCCAGCTGACTGTTCCTTCGGCATACCTGCATCCTCGTTTCCAAGGTCAGGAGCCTCCAACATTTCCAGGGCGATTTACCACATCGGGCAGAAACGGGATGCGGGTGCCCAGGATGAACGACAGTCCGGCGGCTTTGATCGCGATCTGGTTGGCCTCGGAGATCATGCCGGCATCAGCGACGACGGTGACATCGGACA
>JAXHTL010000400.1:0-1628 GCA_034190095.1 Actinomycetota bacterium | reverse complement strand
GCCTTAGCGCTCCATCAACTGCTGGCCGGGCCCGACGGCCTTGCGGCCGATCAGGCTCAGCGCATGCCACATGGTGACCTGGTTGGCGGTCAGCACCGGCTTGCCGAGTTCGGCCTCCAGTTCGGCGATCACGTCGTAGGTCGGCATGTTGGTGCAGCTGATGAACACCGCCTGGGCGTCCTCGGTGTCGGTCTCGCGGACCAGCTTGGCGGTGACGTCGT
Source organism: Actinomycetota bacterium (assembly GCA_034190095.1). Taxonomy (GTDB): domain Bacteria; phylum Actinomycetota; class Actinomycetes; order Mycobacteriales; family Mycobacteriaceae; genus Mycobacterium. The sequence goes on along the minus strand of JAXHTL010000400.1, from coordinate 1,407 downwards.
GCGGCACCGTCCAGATGTCGGAGGTCAGCCCCAGCCCGGCCGCGGCGGTGACCTCGATGCCCGACTCACCCAGGTAGGCAGTCAATCCCACGGTCAGGTCCGCGGTGTAGGGGGTGGCCGTGGCGATCCGGGTGAAGTCGAGATACCGCAGTGCCGAGAGCAGTGCGCCGCTGGTGGTCAGCGCCAGTGGGGCGCCGGCCCCGAGCATGGCTTCGACCAGCGCCTGCTCGGCCAGGGGTCCGCCGACGAAGCTGCCCGAGGTGCAGGCGTAGGCGGTGACCAGCGGGCCCACCGCACAGATGTCGGTGACGCCGCGGGCAGCGGTCTCCGGGTCGGAAATGTGCACGGCCATCTCCATCGTGGCCGGCATGGGGGCATAGGGGAGTCGGGTGAAGTGGAGGCTCACGTCATTGGGAAGCCACCGCCAGAGTTCGCGATCGAGCGCGAAATCGTAGGGCACTACAACGCCGATACCGGCTTGCTGCAGAGGTGGCGACGGGTTCATTGACATAGTGTGGGGCCGCGTAGCACACCCCGCAAGTCGATTGTTGACAATCGTACGTTTTGGTTCCTAGCCTCTGTCGGGTGCCTGGATCACGACCGGTAGTCGCGGTGCTGTGCGAGAAGCCCGACGACCGCCCCACCGGGCTGGAGAATCTCGCGATCGACTTCCGTTTCTGCGATGCCGACGGCCTCGCCGACGCCGTGCGCGGGGCCCGCGGCCTGCTGCTGTGGGACTTCTTCTCCACCGCGGTGCGCGACGTCTGGGAGCATGCGGGCGACCTGGAGTGGATTCACATCACCGCGGCCGGCGTGGACACGTTGTTGTTCGATGAGCTCAGGGATTCCGGCGTCGTGGTGACCAACGCCCGCGGGGTGTTCGACCGGCCGCTGGCCGAGTTCGTGCTCGGCGCGGTGATCGCTCACGCCAAGGATTCGCGCACCAGCTTCGCGCTGCAGGCCCGCCACGAGTGGCGCCACCGCGAGACCCGCAGCATCACCGGGGCCACCGCACTGGTGGTGGGCACCGGCGGTATCGGCCGCGAGATCGCCAGGCTGCTGCGCGCGGCCGGGCTGGTGGTGCGTGGCGCGGGCCGCCGGCCGGCCGCCGACGATCCGGACTTCGGTGAGATCGTTTCCAGTGCCGAGCTTTCCGCGGTCGCCGGGTGGTGCGATCACCTGATCCTGGCTGCGCCGCTGACCGCGGCCACCCGCGGACTGGTCGACGCGCAGGTGCTGGCCGCGATGAAACCCGACGCACACCTGGTGAACATCGCCCGCGGTCCCATGGTCGACGAGGCCGCGCTGCTCGAGGCGCTGAGCAGTCGCCACATCGGCGGGGCCACTCTGGATGTGTTCGACACCGAACCGCTGCCGCCCTCCCATCCGCTGTGGGAGGCGCCGAAC
>JAXHTL010000040.1:0-28231 GCA_034190095.1 Actinomycetota bacterium | reverse complement strand
TTCGAGCTCAAGCGCCTGGGTTGTGTGACGGCGATGCCGCTGGGGGTGGAACTCGGCCGGGCCCGGCCGTCGGGCGACACCGCGCTGCAGCGGGCCCGCGCGGCGCTGCAGGCCCACACCGGCGCCGGCGCCGAGGACGGTGCGTCACCGTTCGACGAACCCGAACCGGCGGATTCGATGCCGGGGCTGCTGGTCAGCCGCGACGACGGGGTGGCCACTCCGGCGGCCGAGCACCTGCCCTCGCTGTCGGCGCTGCTGCGGATCAGCCGCGACGTCGGCGCGGTGGTGTTGGGCGCCGCGCCGCCCGAGGGCGCGACCGCCACCGGGTGGGACACCGCCACCCGCCGGTCGGTGGCCGACCAGTTGCGGGTCGCGGTGTCGCGGGTGCGGCTGCCGCCCCTCGTCGCGGACCGGGTGCGTGCGGCCGAGCGCCTGCTCGGCTTCGAAATCCCCATCCAGGAAGGGGATCTCGATACCCATCAGATCGAGGAGGTGCTGGTGGTCGGCGCGCGGATCTGCTTCACCGGGACGGCGCAGGATTCCGCGGGGCGCATCGTCGAGCGCCAGGAGATGCAGGATCTGGCCCGCTCGGCGGGTCTGGTTCCGGTCACGTCGGTGTCCAAGACACGGTGCGACGCGCTGGTGACCGCGGAGGCCGGCACCCAGTCCGGGAAGGCACGCAAGGCCCGCGAGTACGGCAAGCCGGTGTTCTGCGCAGATGAGTTCTTCTCCTGGCTCGCCGACCGCCCGGCGCCGTAGCACCGTGGTGCGATCATGGCGAGGTGTCTGTGTCCAACGCCTTCGCCTCCGACAACGCCGCCCCGGCACACCCCGAGGTCCTCACCGCGCTGCACCGGGCCAACGAGGGGGCGATGAGGTCCTACGGGGCCGACCCGATCACGGTGCGCGCCGCCGAGGCCGTCCGGGACGCGTTCGACTCCCCCACCGCGGACGTGCTGTTCACCTTCACCGGCACCGCGGCCAACGTGGTCGCACTGGCCGCGGCGGCGCGGCCCTGGCAGGAGATCCTGTGCAGCGACATCGCGCACGTGCTGGTCGACGAGGCGGGCGGGCCGGTGCGACTCTCCGGCGCCCAGCTCACCCGGCTGCCCAGTGAGGACGGTCTGATCGACCCGGAGGTGCTGGCGCGCCAGGTCCTCGGCCGGACCGAGGTGCACCACTCGCAACCGCGCATCGTGACCATCACCCAGTCCACCGAGAACGGCCGGGTGTGGCCGGCCGGCGCGATCGCCGATTTCGTCGACCGTGCCCACGCGCTGGGCCTGCTGGTGCACGTCGACGGGGCCCGTATCGCCAATGCGGTTGCCTCGCTTGGGCTCAGCCCGGCCGCAGCGATCGGCGACGCGGACATCGTGTCGGTCGGCGGCACCAAGAACGGCATGCTGTTCGGCGACGCGATCCTGGTGCGCCGCCCCGAGCACTTCGACGGCATCCACTTCGTCCAGAAGCAGATCGGGCACCTGGCCAGCAAGCAGCGTTACGTCGCGGCCCAGTTCGAGGCGATGTTCGGCGACGGGCTGTGGCTGGCCGCCGCCGCGCACGCCAACGCGATGGCCACCAGGCTGGGCAACGGCATGACCGCGCTGGGGCTTCGCCTGGCCGGGCCGGTGCAGGCCAACGAGGTGTTCGTGGTGCTCGACACCGAGGCCCGTCGCCGGCTGGGGCTCAGCTTTGCGGTGCACCAGCCCGATCCGGCCGCGCCGGTGGTGCGGTTCGTCTGTTCCTGGGCGACCGGCGACGCCGACGTCGACGGTGCGCTGGCCGCGCTGAGGGATCTGGTCTAGCCCGCCCGGCGCACCACATACATGGCCTGGCCCGGGATGCGCAGGATGCGCACCCGCCGGGGCGTGCCGAAACCGGCCGCCCGCAGCCAGCCGTACAGCCGCTCCGGTGGATGGACCTGCGCACCGGAACTGAGGTAGACGAACAGCCCGAGCACGTTCGCCGCGGCCGACGTGCGGCGGCTCGGTTCGGCGAAGGCGTCCATGACGGCCAGCACCCCGCCGGGCACGAGGGCCTCGCGGACCCTGCTGAGCAGTTCCACGCTCTGATCGGCGCTCAGGTGGTGCAGCAGGTTGAAGCACAGCACCGCGTCGTATCCGGTGCCGAGGTCGGCTGTGGTGGCATCCCCGTCGCGGTGCTCGACCCGGTGGGCCAGGCCCGCTCCGGCGATGATCTCGCGGCCTATCGCGGCACTGCCCGGCAGGTCGAGCACGGTCGCCGTCAGCCGGGGGTGGCGCCGGCACAGCTGCGCCGAGTACCAGCCGTGTCCGCCACCGATGTCCAGCAACCGTCGTGAATCACTGGTTAGCCTAACCTTTTTCGCCACCTCGGCGGCGCTCAGCCGGGCCAGCTCCAGCTGACCGTAGATGTAGCGGCGCCAGTACGGGTCATCGGGTGCGGCATCGTGGTGACCGGCGGGCTGTCCACTGCGGGTGACCTCGTCGAGCCCCGACCACCAGGACCAGTAGTCCGAGGTGCCGGCAACGTAGCGGGCCACCGACAGTGGGGACTGCGGATCCAGCCAGCGGCGCGCCGAGCGGGTCAGCCGGTAGCGGCCGGACCGGACGGTGACGTGGCCGCCGGAACGCAGGCAATCGAGCAGCAGCCGGGTCGGCACCGGGTCAAGCCCCAGGTCAGCGGCCAGTTCGGCGGCCGTGGCGGGCTGCCGCGCCAGGTGGTCGGTCACGCCGGTACGCACCGCGGCGATGACCACCGCCGACAATGCCATGCCACCCCACGCCTCGGCGGCGGCGGCCGGAACGATGCCGGCCCGCAACGCCAGCCACTCGAGCGGATTGGCGCCGCGCAGAGCAAGCCTCACCTTTTTGCGACCTTCCGTCACCGGATTTACTACCATGTCAACGTTGTATTCCGTGCTGACTCATGAGTTTCTGTCGCTGCCCGCGCAGGCATGAGGAGAGACCGACGATCACCGTGCGCCCCCTCACCGCCCCCCGGTTGCTCGGCCAGGCGCGCGCGCTGATCGTCGCCGGGCACGCGGGCCCGTCGCTGGCCATCGCCGCCCTGGCGACGGTGCTCGCCGCGCAGGCCGCTCCGCACGGGATCGGGCCGGTGCTGACCGGGCCCGCCATGCTGGCCGGCCAGCTGTCGATCGGCTGGTCCAACGACGCGATGGACGCGGGCCGCGACGCCGCGGCGGGCCGGACCGACAAACCGGTCGCCACCGGCGCCCTCGGCGTTCGCACGGTGTGGGTGGCCGCGGCCGCGGCACTGGCGGCGGCCCTGGGCATGGCCCTGGCCATCGGCCTGGCCACCGCTGTGCTGCTGGCGGTCGTCGTCGGCGCCGCGTGGGCCTACAACCTCGGGCTCAAGTCGACCCCGGCCTCGGGCCTGATGTACCTGCTCGGCTTCGGCCCCATCCCGGCGTATGCGACGAGCACACTGCCCGGCTCCCCGCTGCCGAGCTGGCAGGTGACCGCTGCGGCCGCGCTGGTCGGTCTCGGCGGCCACTTCGCCAACGTGCTGCCCGATCTGGCCACCGACCGGGCCACCGGGGTCAACGGCCTGCCCCAACGCGTGTACGCCCGCGCGGGCGCGGGAGCCGTGCGGGCGATCGCGGTGGTTCTGCTGCTCTCGGCGTCGGTGTTGCTGGCGGTGACGGTGACCCGGCAGTGGGTGGGTCTGGCCGGGTTGGCGGCGGCCGCGCTGCTGGCCGTGGTCGCAGCCCGCGGCGACGGCAAGGTGCCGTTCGCGGCGGCGTTCGGCATCGCGGCCGTCGACGTCACGGTCCTGGCGGTGGGCGGCTATGTCCCGAGCTGAGCGCACCCGGATCGTCGCGGTGCGATCCGCCTTCCCGACACACCGGTATCCGCAGCACGAGCTCACCGCGAAGGTCGCCGAGCTGGTCGGTCTCGACGCCGACGGGACCGCGAGACTCACCCGGCTGCACGCGAACTCCGGTGTGGATCACCGCCACACCGCTCTTCCCCTCGATGAACTGGACGCCGTGCGCGGCATCGCACCGGCCAACGACCGCTACATCGAGGCGGCCGTCGATCTCGGCGGGCGGGCGTTGCGGGACGCGCTCGACGCCGCCGGGCTCGCCGGGCACGATCTGGACCTTCTGATCGTCACCTCGGTCACCGGGGTGGCGGTGCCCTCGCTGGATGCGCGCCTTATCCCGGCCCTCGGTCTGCGCCCGGACATCAAGCGGCTGCCCATCTTCGGGCTCGGCTGTGTGGCGGGTGCCGCCGCGCTGGGACGGATGCACGACTATCTGCTGGCCTGGCCACAGCACCGGGCGGCGCTGCTGGCGGTCGAGCTCTGCTCGTTGAGCTGGCCGAAGGCCGACGCCACCACGGCGGACCTGGTCAGCACCGGGTTGTTCGGCGACGGGGCGGCCGCACTGATCGCCTCCGGTGACGGGCCCGGCCGGGGGCCGCGGGTCGTCGCGTCGCACAGCGAGGTCTATCCCGACAGCGGCGACATGCTCGGATGGCGTTTGGGCGGCGACGGTTTCCGCATCGTGCTCACCGCGGAACTGGCCGATGTGGTCGAACGCCACCTGCACCGCAGCGTCACCGCGTTCCTGGCCGCCCACGGCCTGACCGTCGCCCAGGTCGGCACCTGGGTGTGCCATCCGGGCGGACCGAGGGTCATCGACGCGGTCCAGAACAGCCTCGGACTGCCCGACAGCGCGGTGCAGACCAGCCGGCGCTCACTGGCCGAGGTCGGCAACCTGTCCTCGGTCTCGGTGCTGCACATCCTGGAGAAGACGATGGCCGCCGAGCGACCGGCGCCGGGATCGCCCGGCCTGATGATCGGGCTGGGTCCCGGGGTGAGCGTCGAGCTGGTGCTGCTGCAGTGGTGAACTAGCCGCCGGCGCAGTCCAGTCCGAGCATCCGGGCCGGGTTCGTCGAGGTGATCGCGATCCGTTCGGCGTCGGTGATGCTGGGCATGTTCTTCAGCCAGTTCACCGGGTCCTCCTGCACCATGGGCGCCGGGTAGTCGGTGCCGAGGACCACCCGCTCGATTCCCACCGAGTCGATCAGGAACCGCAGTGTGGACTCGGTGTAGGTGCACGAGTCGTAGTAGAAGCGGCTCAGGTACTCGCTGGGCGGGCGGCTCAGATTGGCCTTCGCATCGGCGAACTCCGGCACCTGCATCTCGGCGGCCTGCCACGTCTTGTCCATCCGCGCCACCCCGAAGGCGGAGTATCCGCCGGCGTGCCCGAGACAGATCTTCAGGTCGGGATACCGGTCCATGATCCCGCCGAACACCAGGGTGCCGAAGGTCACGGCGCGGTCCACCAGATTGCCGATGCTGTTGGGCAGGGCGTAGCGGGTGGTGCGGGCCTTGACCAGGGTCGGTCCGCACTGATGGAAGAACACCACCGCGCCAAGGGATTCCACCGCCTCCCAGAACGGGTAGAAGACGGGATCGTCGAAGGTCGTGCCGTTGACGTGGTCGTTGACGGTGATCCCGCGGTAGTCCAGTTTGGACATCGCGAACTCCATCTCGGTGATCGCCATGTCGACGTCCTGCATCGGCACGGTGGCCAGGCCGGTGAAGCGATCCGGGTGATCGCGCATCATCGCGCCGATCTCCTCGTTGCAGGCCCGGGCGATGTCCTGGGTCAGCGCGGGATCGAGCTCGTAGCGGTAGAAGTCGTTGTTGACGGTGAGCACGTGCATGTCGACGCCGGCGGCGTCCATCTTGGCGATGCGGTCGACGGGGGCGATCGAGAACTCCGGGATCTCGAGTTCGCCGATGGCGTTGGTCAGGGTGTGCCAGGTCCCCCCGCCGAGCACCGCCGCGCGGAAACTCGGCGGCGTCACATGCGAATGGACATCTATCACGGACAACTGTTCTCGGCCTCTCTTCTCGTCACGTCGCCCAACAGCGACGCGGCGGTCCCCCGCAGGATCGAATCGATCTCGGCCTCGGTGAGCACCCCGATGGCGCTCAAGCGCTGGACGGGGTCGAGCACCCGCATCGGCGCAGGCCAGTCGGTGCCCAGCACGACGCGGTCGGCACCGACCACGTCGACCAGATAGCGCAGCGTTCTCGGCTCGTAGGTCACTGCATCGTAGATGAACCTGCGCGCGTAGGTGCTCGGCGGCGCCGTCGCGGCACCGCGCATCGACGGGAACGCCCGCCAGCCCTGGTCCATCCGGTCCAGCGCGAACACCGTGTAGCCGCCGGCGTGGCCGAGGCACACCTTCAGATCGGGGTGGCGGTCCATCACGCCGCCGTACACCAGTGCACCGAACGTGATGGTGCGGTCGACGAGGTTGCCGATCGAGTTGAAGAAGAAATACCTGTCGATGCGGGCCTCGACCGAGGTGGGCGCGTACTGGTGCACGAAGATCAGCGCGCCCAGCTCCGCGGCCGCCTCCCAGAACGCGTCGAACCGTGGCTCGTCGTAGGTCTGTCCGTTGACGTGGTCGTCGATCATCACGCCGCGCAGCCCGAGTTCGCCGACGGCGCGGGTCAGTTCGGCGACGGCCAGATCGGTGTCCTGCATCGGCACGGTCGCCAGCCCGGCGATGCGCCGGGGACGGGCCCGGACCATCTCGGCCACCTCGTCGTTGACCGCGTGGGCGATCCTCGCGGCGTCGCGACCGGTGCGGTGATACTGGTAGAACACATCGGTCGGTGAGGTCAGCTGAACGTCGATCCCGTCGGCGTCCATCGCCTCGATGCGCTGATCGAGGTTCCACCGGTTCATCGGGTTGTGCAGCTCGCCGTCGTCGGATGTCATTCCGTGCCAGTCGCTTCCACCGAGGACGACGTCGCTGAAGCACCGCGGGGTGACGTGGGCGTGGACGTCGATGATGGCGGGTGCGGTGCTCACAGGCCGTGCATGGTGTGGGAGAGGCGCGCGGTCCACTCGTACTGGGTGGCCTCGCCGACCTGTTTCATGACCCGCGCGTACTCTTCGCCGGCGATCAGGTCCGCGGTGGCTTGCCGGTCGGCACAGCAGATGTCGACGATGAAGTCGAAGTCGGTGGTCAGGGTGCCGACGTTCTGCCCGATCAACACCTGTTCGACCTGGGGCACCTCCTGAAGTCCGCGCAGTGCGTCCAGTGCCGATTCCCGGGTGGTCTCGTCGGTCTCGTCGGCCCAGATGAACATCGCCGAATGCTTGACGTGGTTGCGGACTATCGGCGGCTCACCGTCGTACCACCAGTCGACCCGCGCGGTGATCTCACCACGGCAGATCGCCGCGTTGTACACCGCGACCTCGTGGTGGACATCGTCGTCGTTGTAGTCGTCCAGGCCGGCCTGGTCGTCGAAGTCCAGGTGCAGCGCCACGTCGTAGTTGACGACCGGGCCGAGCTTGCGGCTGCGCCAGTGCGGTGCGCGTTTCCACGGCTTGACCTCGCGCAGCAGCGCCGATCCGCCGAACAGGTCGGTGCCGAAATCGAGCGCGCGCACGCTCGGGCAGGCGAACCGCATGTACGCCAGGCCCTTGAGCATCTGCATCTGCTGCTCGGGGGTGGATTCTTCGCGGAGCATGAAAAAGGCGCTATGGCGCAACATCTGGTCGTGTTCCCTTCAGCGTTGGTGGGTCAGGAGATGGTTCAGGTGGTGACGGGGTCGAGCTGCATCTGCTCGAACAACGCCAGGACGTCGGCCTGCTGGGTGACCACCGAACGGTCGGTCTGCAGCCGTGGCCTGGGCAGGTTGATGGGGATGTCGGCGTACAACGTCCCGCCGCGGTTCATCATCAGGATCCGGTCGGACAGCTGGACCGCCTCGTTGACGTCGTGGGTGACGAACAGCACCGTCGCGGCCGACGACTGCCAGAGTTGCTGCAGGTCGGTGCGCAGGCTGCGGGCGGTGATGGCGTCGAGATGGCTGAACGGCTCGTCCATCAGCAGCAGGTCGGGTTCGATCGACAGTGCCCGGGCGATGCCGATGCGCTGGCGCATCCCTCCGGAGAGCTGGTTCGGGTACATCGAGGCGGTGTGCGCCAACCCCACCATGTCCAGGTACTGCAGGCAGGTTCGTTCCCGACTCTTGCGGTCACCGTGATCGTGGACGTACATCATGTTGTCCATCACCGTGCGCCACGGCAGCAGCCGGGGATCCTGGAAGACGTAGCCGATCTTGGCTCCGGCCGTGTCCCCGGACACCGACAGCGTTCCCGAGGTCGGCTCCTCGATACCGGAGACGAGGTTGAGGAAGGTGCTCTTCCCGCAGCCCGACGGGCCGACCAGGCACACGAACGTGTGACCGGAGGCCTCGAAGGTCAGGTCGTTGATCGCGTGGACACCGTCCTGCGTGCTCGCCTGTGCCTCATAGACCTTGTTGACGTGTTCGGCTACCAGCAGCGCCACGATTCCTCCTGGATGTAGTGGTGGTTCACCATCGTTCGGTTCCTTCCTGCCAGCGTCTCGACCATCGGTGCAGGCGTTCGAGCACGAGGCGGTCCACGGCGAGGATCACCGCGATCTCGATCAGGCCCCAGCCCATCAGCCCGTTGAAGTTCCCGGCGTCGTACCAGAACGCCGCCCGGTAACCGGCGCCCCAGTTGCTGGCGAAGAACTCGACCAGCGACAGCGCTCCCCAGCCGGCGAGCACCGCGTACCGGAACCCGGCGATGATGTAGGGCGCCATGGCCGGCAGCACCAGGGTGGTGAAGATCTTGCGTTGGGGCACCCGGTAGGCCACCGACATCTCCATCAGCGGCTTGGGGATCGACTTGGCGCCCTCGTAGGTCGAGGCGACGAGCATCGGTGTGGCGGCCAGCACCGGCACCACGAACGGACCCACCTCCGAGAAACCCCACCAGATGGCGGCCAGCAGGGCCCAGATGAAGGCCGGCAACGCGAGCAGGATCGTGTTGATGTCGCGGAAGTACGCCCCGATCCGCCACCAGCGGCCCATCGCCCAGCCGATGAGCACACCGAGGAAGAGCACCGTGGTCAGCGCGATCGCCGCCCTGCGCAACGTCCAGGTCAGGTGTATCCACAGTTCACCGCGCAGCGCCTCGTCGATGAGGAACTGCACCGTGCCCACCGGGGTCGGGATCCGGTCGGACAGCAGGCCGATCAGCTGCCAGCCCAGCAGCACCAGCAGCCGGGCGCTGTAGCGGGCGGCCCGGTCGGAGCGCAGCCAGCTCCTGCTGTCGTGCTCGACGGTGGCGGTCATGAGCCCACCCCCGACCCGGCGGTCGGTTTTGTGGCGGCCTCGGTGTCGGTTCCCCGTCCCGGTCGCCGCCACCGCCGGCGCGGCGGTGTGTCCAACCGCCAGCGGAACAGCCGCTGTTCGGCGTTCACCAGCACGAATCGCTCGACGAGCACGACGAAGATGACGAAGAACCCCATCCAGGCGAGCAGGTCACGCACCGAGAACAGGTGATAGGAGCGTGAGATCTGGTACCCCACACCGCTGCTGCCACCGAACGTCTCCACCAGTGCCGCGAGCTTCCAGGAGTCGGCGAAGGACACCCTGCCGCCGGCGAACGCGAACGGCGTCACGGTGGGGATGAGCACGTGCCGCAGCAGCTGGAACCGGCTTCTGTTGAAGGCCTTGCTCATCCCGACCAGATCCTGGTCTACCGACATCATCCCCGCCGCCACGTTCAGGGCTATCGACGGCAGCACGAACAGCACCACCACCGATGTCGGCCCCATCCCGCTGATGCCGAACACGATGATCGCGACGATCGCGTACACGATCAGCGGGACGTTGGCCGCCAGGTAGATCAGGTCGTGGAAGAAGGCCCGCGCGTAGCGATAGCGGCCCATCAGGAACCCGATGACCGATCCGGCGACCACCGCGATGAGCCAGCCGAGCACCGCGCGCCAGAAGCTCATCAGGAAGTTGTGGACCACGTCTCCGGTGAGCAGCAGTTCCCACATCCGGGTGGCCACCGACCACGGTGAGGGCAGCACATAGGGCTCCATCCGCGACGCGAAGAACGCCCAGATGCCGATGAAGGTCGCGATCCCGGCGATCGAATATGCCTGTGCGGCAATGGTTCGCCGGGTCCGCGCTGATACTGCACTCACGCCTGCGGGGAGACGACGACCATCTCCGGGTCCTCGGTGTCGGCATCGACCACGCCGGATTCCTTCATCAGCTCGTAGATTCCGGTCTCCTGGTCGACCCACTGCTGGTCGAGGTAGGGCGAGTCGACGAACCAGTCGAAGGTGTTGTCGAAGTAGCCCTTGATCCAGGCGGCTTCCTCGGGTGACTCCACGGCGAAGTGCTCGGGATAGGCGTCGATGATCTCCTCGCGATGGGCCGCCCACTCGTCGAGGGCGCGCTGCCAGACCGACAGGAAGAACGCGGCTTCGTCCTGATGCGTGTCGTACCAGTCCTTTCGGGCCACGAACAGGTTGCTCATCACGCCTTCGTGCCCGGGTGCGATCGAGTCACCGTAGAGCTCCGAAGCCGACCGGCCGTCGTACATGATGTTGAGGTCGCCGGACGCGAACTCCGGGATCGACTGGGTCGGATCGGCGAAGGCGGCACACACCTCACCTTCGAGCACCAGGCTGGGGATGATCTGGTAGTCCGCGGTGACCAGGTTGAGGTCGTCGCCGTTCTCGGCCAGTTCGCGGCCGTCGATCTGGTCCACGAGCGCCTGCCAGATCAGCGCGTTGCCGACCACCGACTCGGCCGCGATCTTGCAGCCCGGCGGCAGGTCCGCGGCAGTCTCCCACTCGGGGTTCGCGGTGATCATCACGTCTTTGGCGTAGTTGAACTTGCCGAAGGTCACCGTCTCGATTCCGGTCTCCTGCTCGAGGTTCTGCAACTCGTAGGTGCCGATCGAGATGACGTCGGCGTGCCCACCGACGAACTGCCCGAACTCATCCCAGGTCACGGTCTGCAGGATGCGGTACCCGGAGTCCTTCTCCATCTCCTCGAGAATTCCCTGGTCCTGGATCCAGTCCCAGGCCGGGTCGGGCGAGAAGGTGAACCGGATGATGTTGTCGTCGCTCTCGGCCGCGCTCGAACCCGACTCGGCCGGCCCGGAACATCCCGTGACCAGCACCAGACCCGTGCTGATTGCGCAGAACAACGCTTTTTTGATCATGTGAGAACCTCCTGCGTCCGGTGTCGTGCTGACATCCGTCGACGGTGACGGGTCGCCGCGCGTTGGACGCGCAGCGGTAGCAGAGCCACTCGGTACCGCTGCGCAGTGAGCGCATCTAAAACCCGTCGGAGGCCGAAATACCTAGCTGAGTGACAGGGGACCTACGCTAAGTGCTTGCTTGTCACATTAGGTTTCGCGCATGTAACAGTCTTGCTTCATCCGTCAATGACTCTCTCCGACTGTGGTTTTCCCGGGCGCCGGCCGTCCGGCTAGCCGAATTGCTCGACATCGACGACGCGCCGCTGTTCGGCCGCCCGGTACAGCGCGTCGCTCACCGCGATCACCCGCAGGCCGTCGAGACCGTCGCCGCTGGCCACCCGGCCGCTGCGGACCGCGTCGGCGAACGCGGCGACCTCGGCGGCGTACGCCGGCGTCGCCGAGGTGGCCAGAACCGTGGTGCCCTCGTCGGTGTGCAGTTCGGCGGTGTCGCCGGCGACGGGCGCGGTCCCGCCCCGGGCGGCGATCCAGCCGGCCTCGCCGAACACCGTCCAGTCCGGCCGGGTCCCCGGCCGGCGACTGTGCGAGGCCATGTTCACCAGGGTTCCGTCGGCGAGCCGGCACGACCCGACGAACACGTCCTCGTCGACCGCCCGGTCCATCATCGCGCTGACCTCGACGATCGGGGAACCGCACAGATAGGCGGCGAGGTCGACGGCGTGGGTGCCCTGATGCAGCAACGACCCACCGCCGGCCAGAGCGGGATCGGCGCGCCAGGTGTCGTACGGGTAGAGCCCCTTGCCGGCCCCGATGGCCATCTCGGCGTAGAACACGGACCCGATCCGGCCGCCGGCGATCGCTTCTCGGCCGGCGATCGCCGAGGCCTTGTGCCGCAGGTGGAACCCGACTCCGAGGCACCGGCCGGCGGACTCGGCTGCCCGCACCATCGCCAGCCCGTCGGCTGTGCTCAGCGCCATCGGCTTCTCCACCAGGACGTGCTTACCGGCGTCCAGTGCGGCCATGGCCTGCTCGAAGTGCAGCGAGTTCGGCGAGGCGATGTAGACGATGTCGACGTCCTCGCTGTCCAGCATCGCGGCGTAGTCGTCGAAGGCCGTCCCGGCCGAGTGCTTGGCCACGAAATCCGAGGCCTTCGCGTAGCTGCGGCTGCAGACCGCCGAGAGGTGGCTTCCGGCAAGCTTTTCCAGGGCGGGGGCGATGCTGATGTCGGCGAGCACGCCGGTGCCGACGAGCCCCCATCCGAGGCTGGTGGGGACAACGGTGTCAGAGGTGGTCATGGCAGTGACGTTCTCACGGCGCGGGCACTCGCGCGCGACGGCTGCGCAGACGTGTATCAGATGATAGGTTTCTGCGGTCGGTCAAATACGCTGTCGCGGTGACGATGTCGAGTCCGTCGCGCGGCTCGCCCGGTGGTCCTGAGGTAGCGTCGCACATCGCACCCAGACGACGCCCATCGGCACGGAGGTCGAGAACATGCCCGTCGGACCGGTCGACGCGACCCGCACCCCCCGATTCGCCGGGCCGGCGACGTTCGCCCGGCTGCCCCGCCTCGACCAGGTCCCGTCGGCCGACGTGGCGATCGTCGGCGTGCCCTTCGACTCCGGGGTGTCCTACCGTCCCGGCGCCCGGTTCGGCCCCGCACACGTGCGGGAGAGCTCCCGGCTGCTGCGGCCCTACCACCCGGGGCTGGACGTCTCCCCGTTCGAGACGGTGCAGGTGGCCGATGCCGGTGACATCGCGGCCAACCCGTTCAGCATCGACGAGGCCATCGACGCCGTGGAGGCCGGTGCGCGCGAACTCAGCGCCGGCGGCGCCAGGCTGGTGACCATCGGGGGCGACCACACCATCGCGCTGCCGCTGCTGCGCGCCGCGGCGGCGCTGCACGGCCCGGTGGCACTCGTGCACTTCGATGCCCACCTCGACACCTGGGACACCTACTTCGGCGCCGCCTACACCCACGGCACACCGTTCCGCCGGGCGGTCGAGGAGGGGGTGCTGGACACCGAGGCGCTGTCGCACGTCGGAACCCGGGGCCCGCTCTACGGCAAGAAGGACCTCGACGAGGACCGCCGGTTCGGCTTCGGCATCGTCACCTCCGCCGACGTCTACCACCAGGGCGTGCGCGAGGTCGTCGACAAGCTGCGCACCCGGGTGGGCTCCCGGCCGGTCTATGTGTCGGTCGACATCGATGTCCTCGATCCCGCCCACGCCCCCGGCACCGGCACTCCCGAGGCGGGCGGCATGACCAGCCGCGAGCTACTGGAGATCCTGCGCGGGTTGCGCGGGCTGAACCTCGTCGGCGCCGACGTCGTCGAGGTGGCCCCGGCTTACGACCATGCCGAGATCACCGGCATCGCCGCGGCCCACGTCGCCTACGACCTGGTGTCGCTGCTGGCCCTCGGCGAGGCCGGCTGAGCAACCTTCTCGACAGGGCCGGCAGCCGACCGCGGGAACGTTTGGGGGTCGGTGGTGCCGGGAACCCGGCAGCCACCATCAACGACGACAGGACGTGCTGTGCCCGAATCACCCAGCGCTGAGTCCAAGTGGTTGTCCAAGTCCGCAGCTCAGACGCGTGGATCGGACGCCGGCGAGGTCCAGTTCCACTACGACATCTCCAACGAATTCTTCAAGCTGTGGCAGGACCCCTCCCAGACTTACAGCTGTGCATATTTCGAGCGCCCCGACATGACCCTCGAAGAGGCGCAGCTGGCCAAGGTCGACCTGTCTCTGGGCAAACTCGGGCTGGAGCCGGGCATGACCCTGGTCGACATCGGCTGCGGGTGGGGTTCGACGATCATGCGGGCCGTGGAGAAATACGACGTGAACGTCATCGGCCTGACGCTCTCGGAGAACCAGAAACGCCACATCGAGCAGAACCGGTTCGCGAACGCGGACAGCACGCGGCGTATGGAGGTGCGGCTGCAGCCGTGGGAGGAGTTCGACGAACCGGTCGACCGGGTGGTCTCGATCGGGGCGTTCGAACACTTCGGGTTCAACAAGTACGACGACTACTTCACGAAGACGTTCAACCTCATGCCCGACGACGGCGTGCAGTTGCTGCACACGATCATCATCCCCAGCGATGAGGAGATCAAGGCCAAGAAACTGCCGCTGACGATGTCCAACGTCCGGTTCATCAAGTTCATCATGGACGAGATCTATCCGGGTGGGCGTTTGCCGCTGGCCGCGCAGGTGGAGGACAGCGCGGTCAAGGCCGGCTTCACCGTGACACGCCGCCAGCACCTTCAACCGCACTACGCGAGAACTCTCGACACGTGGGCCGCTAACCTCGAATCGAACAGAGATGAGGCGATAGCGATCACCGACGACGTGATCTACGAGCGGTTCCTGAAGTATCTGAAGGGCTGTGCGGATCTGTTCCGCGATGGTTACACCGACGTATGTCAGTTCACGTTGGAGAAGGCTGCGACAGCCTGACGCTCGCCGAACACGCCACGAGGAGGAGCGTTGATGGCGGAAAACGGGTCGGGGGGCTCGACGAAACTGGAACCCAACTACGAGGACGTGCAGGCCCACTACGACCTGTCCAACGACTTCTTCGCGCTGTTCCAGGATCCGTCGCGCACCTACAGTTCTGCGTTCTACGAACGCGACGACATGTCGCTGGAAGAGGCTCAGCTCGCGAAGATCGATCTGGCGCTGGGCAAGCTCGACCTCGAACCGGGGATGACGCTGCTCGACGTCGGCTGCGGGTGGGGCTCGGTGATGAAGCGGGCGCTGCAACGCTATGACGTGGACGTGGTCGGGCTGACGCTGAGCCGCAACCAGCGTGCGCTCGGCCAGCAACTGCTCGATCAGATCGACACCGAGCGCTCGCGGCGCATGCTGCTGCAGGGCTGGGAGGAGTTCGACGAACCGGTCGACCGGATCGTCAGCATCGAGGCCTTCGAAGCGTTCCCGAAGGAACGGTACGAGGCGTTCTTCGCGACGTGCGACCGGGTGATGCCCGCCGACGGCCGCATGGTGTTGCAGACGATCATGGGCCATCCGCTCAAGCGCTGGCCCGAGATGGGCATCCCGATCAAGATGTCGGACCTGAAGTTCATGCGGTTCATCGCCAAGGAGATCTTCCCCGGCGGCGCGGTGCCGTGCGACGAGGACGTCATCGACTACTCGGGCCGGGCGGGGTTCACCGTGGCCGACATCGACTACCTCACGCCCCACTACGTGCGGACCCTCAACACCTGGGCGACCGCGCTGGAGGCGAACCGGGACCAGGCGGTCGCGGTCACGTCGGTGGAGGTCTACGACCGCTACATGCGCTACCTGTTGGGCTGCGCGGACTTCTTCGAGCGCGGCATCAGCGAGGTTGCGCAGTTCACCCTCGTCAAGGGCTGATCCACGGGCCGGTTCCCGGGGTTCGCCGCGGGGTAACCCACAGTCATGGACACGACCCCCGACGAGCCACCCGAGCGGCTCACTCCGACCGAGGTACCCGAACGGCTGACGCCCGACGACCCACCCGAGCCGCCGCCCGGCCCGTCGTCGCCGCCCGAGCCGGGCCCGGCACATCGGGCGGGGTGACACCTGCGGTGCAGTGGGTATGCAATCCAGATGAGTGATTCC
Source organism: Actinomycetota bacterium (assembly GCA_034190095.1). Classification (GTDB taxonomy): domain Bacteria; phylum Actinomycetota; class Actinomycetes; order Mycobacteriales; family Mycobacteriaceae; genus Mycobacterium. Next base: position 12,591 of record JAXHTL010000040.1, on the reverse strand, counting down.
GGATTGGTGGTGATCGGCAGTGGCCCCGCGGGAGTGGCCGCCGCCGAGGCCTATCGAGATCGTCAACCCCATTCGCCGGTGCGGATCCTGAGCGCCGACCGGCGCCGGCCCTACGCCCGGCCGCCGCTGAGCAAGGAGTTTCTGCGCGGCAAGACCGACGACACCGAGCTGCATCCCGAGCAGTGGTTCCGCGAACGTGACATCCAGCTCGCGCTCGACTCCCGGGTTCAGGGTTTCGACCCGCAGCAGCGCGTCGTCACCGTCGACGGCGAGCCCTACGGATACGACGCGCTGGTCTTCGCCACGGGCGCCGGCCCGGTGCCGCTGCCGGTGCCCGGTGCCGAGCACGCCCTGCAGCTGCGCTCGCTCGATGATGCCGAACGCCTGCGCGACACCGCCGCGCGGGCCGGCACCGCGGTGGTGATCGGCGCCGGTTTCATCGGCTGCGAGGCCGCGGCTTCGCTTGCGCTGCGCGGCATTTCGGTGACGCTCATCGCGCCTGAGGAGGTGCCGCAGCAGGGTCGTCTCGGCGTGGAGGCGGGCCGCAAGCTGATCGGTCTGGTCGAGGGCTCCGGCGCCCGGTGGCTCGGTGGCGTGCAGGTGGAGCGGCTGGAGGAGGGCCGGGTTCACCTGGACACCGGCGATGCGCTGCCCGCCGATCTGATCCTGGCCGCCACCGGCGTGGCACCCAACAGCGAACTGGCCGGTGTCGCGGGGGTGCCGATGCAGGGTTCGCGGATCATCGCCGACGAGGACATGAGCACCGGGGTCGACAACGTCTACGCCGCCGGTGACGTCGCGTTGGCGTTCAACGCCGTCGCCGGCCGGCGGCTGGCCGTCGAGCACTGGCAGGACGCCGAGACCCAGGGACAGGTGGCCGGGGCGACGGCCGCGGGCGACGATGCGGCGTGGTCGGATGTTCCGGGCTTCTGGACCACGATCGGCGACACGACGGTGAAGTATCACGCGTGGGGCGACGGCTACGACGCCGCCCACCTGGTCGAGCGGGCGGGCGGCTTCACGGTCTGGTACGAGGCCGAGGGGGCCGTTGTGGCGGTGCTGACCTGCAACGCCGACGACGACTACGAGCACGGCGGCGAGTTGATCAAGGCCGGCAAGCCGGCGCCGATCGGCTAGGGCGTGCGCCGGCTTGGCGTAGACCGCGCGCTCATCGGGTAAGCATCGGCTATGAGCGCCCACCCTGCGGTGCTGTTCGATGTGGACGGCACCTTGGTCGATTCCAACTACCTGCACGTCTACGCCTGGCAGCGTGCGTTTCACGAGGCCGGCGTGCCGATGGAGACCTGGCGGGTACACCGCAGCATCGGTATGGACGGCACCACGCTGGTGCACGATCTGCTCGAACAGGCCGGCCGCGACCCGGACGAGGACCTGGTGTCCGGGCTCAAGTCGGCGCACAGCGAGTACTACCAGCGCAACGGCTCACTTCTCGAGCCGCTGCCCGGCGCGCGCGACCTGCTGCGGCGGGTGGCGGATCTGGGGCTGCAGGTGGTGCTGGCGACCTCGGCGCCGCCGGATGAGCTCGAGGTGCTGCAGAAGGTGCTCGACTGCGACGACGTGATCGCGGCGATCACCTCGGCCGACGACGTGGACACCGCCAAACCCGAGCCCGACATCGTGCAGGTGGCACTGGATCGGGTGGGGGTGACCGCGCAGCAGGCGGTGTTCGTCGGTGACGCGGTGTGGGACGCCGAGGCGTGTGCCCGTGTGCAGGTGCCCAGCATCGCGGTGCTCAGTGGCGGCTTCGGCCGCGACGAGCTGCGGATCGCCGGCGCCGGTGAGGTTTTCGAGAATCCCCGCGACCTGCTCGACCACCTTCCCGACACTGCGATCGGCAAGCTCGACGGTCAGGGGTGAACGCCTTTTTGCAGATTTCCGGCGCCACGGCACGGGTAGCCACGGCCCAGCCCATGCCCGCAACCGGCAGTGTGGCGAGGTAGGTGCTTCATGGCCGACACCGCAGTGCTGGTCATCGACATGATGAACACCTACCGCCATCGTGACGCCGACCGTCTGGCGCCGAATGTGGAGGCGATCATCGGCCCGCTCGCCGACCTGACCGGGCGGGCGCACACGCGCCACGATGTCGACCTGGTCTATGTCAACGACAACTACGGCGATTTCACCGCCGCACCGCACGATCTGGTCGAGGCGGCGCTGGCGGGCGAGCGCCCGGACCTGGTGCGCCCGGTCGCACCGGACAAGCGGTGCCGGTTTCTGACCAAGGTCCGCCACAGCGCGTTCTACGCGACCCCGCTGGACTACCTGCTGGGACGGCTCAAGACCGAGCGGGTCGTGCTGAGTGGGCAGGTCACCGAACAGTGCATCCTCTACAGCGCCCTGGACGCCTACATCCGGCACCTCGAGGTGGTGGTCCCCGAGGACGCGGTGGCCCACATCTACGACGACCTCGGGCGGGCCGCGCTGCAGATGATGCGCCGCAACATGGGCGCCCAGCTGGTGACGGCGGCGGACTGCCTGCGCTGACCGTGGGGCGGTTCACAGACCGTCGGTGTTTAGCCGAACGCGGTGAGCGGGCATATATCCGGCAAGCGAATCACACATCCGATTCGCGAACTTTGATTCGTGGAGGTACACGATGGCTGAGAACAACAGTGGTCCCGAGGAAGGCATCAAGGGCGTCGTCGAGGACGTGAAGGGCAAGGCCAAGGAAGCGGTCGGCACTGTCACCGGACGCGACGACATGATCCGGGAGGGCAAGGCCCAGCAGGACAAGGCCGAGGCGCACCGTGATGCCGCCCAGAAGGAGGCCGAAGCCGACGCCGCACGCGGGGCCGCCAAGGCCGCCGAGAAGCGCGAGCAGGCCTACCAGCAGTAAGTTCTCGCACAAGAGGCCCGGCCGTCAGGCCGGGCCTCTTGTCATTGCCCCCGCGTTGAGACTGCAGCCACGGCGGGAAAGTGCGAGTAACTCCCGCCGTCAGCGCAGCCTCAACGGGACTGCTGGGTGCTGTAGCGGGCGAGTTGGTCGGTCAGTTCCCGCGCGTAGCCGAGCTGTCTGCTCAGCGATGCGCACGCCTCGGCGGCGCGGGTGTGGCACAGCGCCAGGTACTCACCGGCGCGCGCCCGGGCGTCCTGGGCGGCCTCGTGGTCGTCGAGGACATCCAGAGCGGCCAGCAGTTCCCGCATCTCGTCGAGGGTGAACCCGAGCGGTTTCATCCGCCGGATCGCGATCAGGCGGGCGACGTCGGCATCGGTGTAGAGCCGGAAGCCGCCGGCCGACCGCGCCGAGGGCACCACCAGGCCGACCTCGTCGTAGTGCCGGATGGTCTTGACCGACAGTTCGGTGCGCGCCGAGACCTCGCCGATCTGCCACCGCTGCGACTCGCTCACGGCCCTAATGCGCCCCGGTGAGCTGCCCGGACAGCCGCGCGTGCCGCTCGGCGCTGCTGTCGTTCATGCCGATGATGGTGACCGTCTTGCCTTTTGCGGCGTACTTGGTGGTGATCGCGTCGAGGGTGGCGACCGTCGAGGCGTCCCAGATGTGGGCCTCGCTCATGTCGATCACGACGTTGGCGGGGTCACCGACGTAGTCGAACTGATACACCAGGTCGTTGCTGGAGGCGAAGAACAACTCCCCTCTGACCGCGTAGACGCGGGTGTCGGGGTCGGAGTCGGTGACGGTGACGACATCGGTGAAGTGAGCGACCCGGCGGGCGAACAGCACCATCGCGGCGAGAGTCCCGACGGCGACACCGTAGGCCAGGTTGTGGGTGGCCACGGTGACCGCGACGGTCGAGAGCATGACGAAGGTCTCGCTCTTGGGCATGCGCCGCAGCGTCTTCGGGTTGATGCTGTGCCAGTCCACGGTGGCCACCGAGACCATGATCATCACGGCGACCAGGGCAGCCATCGGAATCTGGGCGACCAGGTCACCCAGGCCGACCACCAGCCCGAGCAGGAACACTCCGGCCAGGAAGGTGGAGATGCGGGTGCGGGCGCCGCTGACCTTCACGTTGATCATGGTCTGCCCGATCATCGCGCAGCCGCCCATGCCGCCGAAGAATCCGGTGACGACGTTGGCCACGCCCTGCCCGACGGCTTCGCGGGACTTGTTGGAGTGGGTGTCGGTGATGTCGTCGACGAGCTTGGCTGTCATCAGCGATTCGAGCAGCCCGACGACGGCCATCGCCAGCGCGTAGGGGGCGATGATGCGCAGAGTCTCCATGGTCAGCGGCACGTCGGGGATGAGCCACGACGGCAGGTTCGACGGCAGCTGGCCTTCGTCGCCGACGTCGGGGACGTTCCAGCCGGCCAGCAACGTGGCCGCGGTCAGCACCGCGATGGCCACCAGCGGGGCGGGGATGGCGGTGGTCAGCTTGGGCAGTGCGACGATGACGAGAATGCCGGCCGCGACCATCGGGTAGACCAGCCACGGCACCCCGAGCAGGTGCGGCACCTGGGACAGGAAGATCAGGATGGCCAGCGCGTTGACGAAACCGACCATGACGCTGCGCGGGACGAAGCGCATCACCCTGGCCACACCGAGCCCGCCGAGCACGAGCTGGATCACCCCGGCCAGGATCACCGCGGCGATCAGATAGTCCAGGCCGTGGCTGGCCACCAGTGGCGCGATCACCAGGGCCACCGCCCCGGTGGCGGCGGAGATCATCGCGGGCCGGCCACCGACGATGGCGATGGTGACCGCCATCGTGAAGGAGGCGAACAGGCCGACCCGGGGATCCACGCCGGCGATGATGGAGAACGAGATCGCCTCGGGGATCAGCGCCAGCGCCACCACCAGACCGGCGAGCACCTCGGTGCGCAGCCGTCGCGGTGAGCGCAGCGCAGCCAGCACCGATTGTTGCTGCTGAGGCGAGATCTGGCTGTGCGTCGTCGACAAGACGGCTCCCTTCGCGCGGACGCGGACATGATCATGCGCGCGTCGTCGCGCGAAAGATGTGGCACGGAAGCCTGATTCACCGAGACCGGGCTCTCGCCGCGTTGTCCGTGGCGCTTCCTGCGGGCTGAACTCTACCCGTACCGGAGGGTTGCCCCGCAACTTCTGTCGCGCAGATCACCCCACACCCACGTCGAGACTGCGCTCACGGTGGGAATGTGCGAGTAACTCCCGCCGTCAGCGCAGTCTCAACGCGTGGCGCTACCCGCCCAGCGCGGTGGCGGCCGGACCGAGGTCGAGGAACTGGGTCTCACCGTTGGCGTCGTCGAGACCGTCGTTGTCGGTGACGACGTAGAGGTTGCCGTTGCCGGCGATCGCGAAGCCTTCGACCTTCTCCTGCACATACCCCTGGGTGGCCTGCAGGTCGGGCAACAAGTTGCGCGCCAACGTCTTCGGCAGCACCTCCGGCGTCTCGGTGGCCGAGGACACCCCGGAGCCCTCGGGCAGCTCGACCCGGTAGATCGCCTTGACCTGCGCATCCGGGCCGTTGAGCTTGTCGCGTTCGAGAACCAGCAGCGAACCGTCGTAGACGGCGATCTCGGACAGTCCGATCCAGTCGCCCTCGGTGTCGGTGGTGTCGAGCTGGTAGCCGAACCACTCCCAGGAGTCGCCTTCGGGGCTGTAACGCCCGAGCCGGACCACACCGGGCGGGTCGGTCTCGAGCTCGCGCTGCAGCGCCACCCAGATCTGCTCGCCGTCGACGGCCACACCTTCGATTCCCTGGCCGCCCAGCGCGTCGGCGATGTCGGAGGGCAGCGTCACCCGGCTCTCGACGCTGCCGTCGGCGGCGACTGTGACCACCTCGTTGCCGGGGCCCTCCTCGCCCTCGACACCCAGCACGAATCCGCCGTCGGGGCGGGCCGAGACACCTTCGACGTCGAGGGTCAGCGCCTCGCCGTTGTCGGTCACCGGAAGTTCGGTGTCGATCAATGCGGGAGTCTGGGATACGTCGATGCCCAGCACCCGCGCCGGCCCGTAGGCGCTGTCGGTGGCGGTGAACAGCCGGTTCTCGTCGGCGGGGTCGGCCGCCAGCGCGCCGAGGGCGCCCCAGCCGATCGGGGTGTCGTCGATGTCGCCGGACACGATCGACGGGAACATCGGCGTCCCGCCGCCGGCGAACTCGTCACCGAATCCGTAGAGGTTGAGCGAGGCACGCACCCTCGCCTCGGCATCGTCGGCCTCCGAGGCGATCACCAGCAGGTTGCGCGACGGGACGGCCACGATCCCCTCGGGTCCCGGGGTGGTGGGCAGGATCTGACGGAACTGCGGCGAGGTGACGTCGCTGACGTCGTAGACGGCGACGAAGTTGCTGCGTTCGGAGGCCACCAGCGCCGTCGGGGTGCCGTTGATCTCGGTGATGGCCAGACCTTCGGGCTCGGGCCCCTTGGAGTCGGCGCGGCCCTCGATGTGCAGCCCGGTGCGCACGGCGAGCTGGGAGAACGAGTTTCCGGCGTCCCAGACCGGTTCGCCGGTGTTGGCGTCGAAGATGGTCCAGCCCCGGGTGCCACCCTTCCAGTCGCCCTCGTTGGCGGTGGCGATGTGGTCGTCGCCGATCCAGCCGATGGCGTCGGGTTCGCGCGGGGTGTCGGAGATGGATCCGCTCTGGTCGATGGTGCCGTCCTCGGCGGTGTCGATGCCGTCGACGGATTCGGTTCCGGCGCTGAAGATGTTGGACACCTCACCGGTGCGGCCGTCGATGATCGCGATGCCGTTGTTCTCCTGCAGCGACAGCGCCACCTGACCGCGCGAGTTGATGCTGACGTACTCGGGCTCGAGGTCTTCGGGGGTGTCCAGGCCGGCCGAGCGGGCGGCTTCGACGTCGAAGTCCACCCGGCGCGCCGACCAGGTGGTGGGCTCACCGGTGAGGTCGATCAGCTGCAGGAACCCGGTGGGTGGCTGGGGCAGGTCGCCCTCCTCGCCGCCGGGTGGGGTGGCCTCCTCGTCGCGCTGGTTCTCCATCGCGATCGCGGCGAACGACCCGTCGGGGCTGATGGCGATCGAGTCGGGCTGACCGCCGAGGTCGATGCTGTGCACCGGGCTGCGGTCGCCGGCGCGCACGACGTCGACGCGGCCGGAGGGGTTGGGGAAGTCGCCTCCGGTGGTGTCGATGACCACCATGACGAACTCGCCGACCGCGGCCACCGAGGTGGGCTGGTCGTCGGCGTTGCCGAGTTCTTCGAGCGAGAGGGTGCCCAGTCCGGCCGGCTCGGCCGGGTCGGTGATGTCGACGAAGCCGATGCGCTTGCCGGCGGCGTCGGTGTAGATGACGGTGTTGCCGTCCGGGGTGACGGTGGAGATCTCGGCGACGGTCTCGTCCTCGATCGGATCACCCTCGGGCCGGTTCAGGTACACGGGGTAGGTCGCGGTGCGGTGGTAGCGCTGGCCCGCGGGCAGGTCGAAGTCGATGGGTGACGTCGCACGCGGTGTGTCGGGCGCCGGTGTCGCGGTGGTGTCCTCCTGACTGTCGGAGGAGCAGCCGACCACCAGCAGGGCTGTGATCGTGGTCGCCGTCGCCGCCCGGGCAAGATTGCGCGTCCTCACGCGTCACCCCTCTTCGGTTGCACTGTCGAGTCGAGCAACCCTGGCGCGGGCAGGTGAGCCCCCGGCGGGCAGCCGGTGAACGCCGGGCAACGAGCTGGTGTCCGGTTTCGCGGCCGTCAATCAGGTTCGGGCTGCGCCTGCGCTGTTGCGCCGACCCTTTCGAACATATGATCGAAGCGTGGGTGATCTGCAGGGTATCGGGCACGGCGGGCAGCCGACGCCGGTGGTGTTCCGCACCGTGGATCCGCCCCGGGATGTGCTGGTGGATCTCGTCGCACTGTTCCCCCGCGAACCGCACAGCCGTGGCAGGTACCACCCGTTCGGCCTGCAGATGCACAAGGTGGTGCACGGTGAACTGAGCTGCTGGGGCATCTGCGAACAGGGCCAATGGTGGGGTCTGGTCACCTATCCGGTCAGCCACGGGCCCAAGGACGATCTGGTGACGCACTGGATCCCGGCGTGGATGTTGAAGAAGGCCGGAGGTTGACGACCGGAGCCGAAGCCGTCGGCTCTGGCGTTGCCGCATCCCCCACCACGGCAGCGCCAGAGACCGACGGTCGCGGCTTCACTCAACCCCTCGCTGCGATCCGGCACCCAACGAGCGAAGCCAGGACGATCGTACATAAACACCGGCGTTTCCGAAGAACGTCGTCGTTCATCCGAAGTCGCCGTCTGCGCCGAGTCACCTGCCGGACCGGCCTACCATCGAGGCCAAGCAGACGCCTGTACCGATCGAGGAGGCGATCGCGTGGCCCGGCCACTGAGCTCCGGCCGGCACCACCTCACCCGTGACGAGGTGGCCGCCGACCAGCGCCGCCGCCTGTTCACGGCGCTGGCCGAGGTGATGGGACACAAGGGCTACAACCAGACGACGGTCAGCGACCTGATCCGGCACGCCAAGGTGTCGCGAGCCACCTTCTACCAGCATTTCGACTCCAAACAGGACTGCTTCATGGCCGGCTACGCCAGCATGCAGCGCAGCCTCGTCGGCGGGCTGGAGTCGGTGCCGGCGTCGGGGACCCCGATGCAGCGCTTCCGCGCGATGCTGCACGACTACCTCGGTTTTCTCGCCGCCGACCCGCCTACCGCCCGGCTCTACCTCGTCGAGGTCTATGCCGCGGGCCCCGAGGCGGTGCGGCGCCGGATGAGGTTGCAGGGGGATTTCGTGGCCGGAGTGACCAGCCTGTTCGCCCCCCGCGACCAGGCCGGCCGGTTCGCCTGCCAGGCGCTGGTCGCAGCGATATCGATGCTGGTCACCAGCGCTCTCGCGGAGGGTGACGCCGCCTCGGTGCTGGCCTTGGAGAAACCCATCATCGAGTTCACCGAAAGCGCGCTGGGCGCGACCGCGACCTGAACCGAGCGCACGTCGTGGCGTTTTCCGATACCGTCGCCCGCGATGTTCCACCGCAGCGGTGGCGCTGATGAAGGAGAGGGATCGGGTGTCGGCGTCCAACCCGTCGCAGGGTCTGCGGGAACGAAAGAAGATGCAGACCCGGCTGGCGATCCGCCGGGAGGCGTTCCGGCTGTTCGAGCAGCAGGGGTATGCCGAGACCACCGTCGAGCAGATCGCCGCCGCGGCCGAGGTCTCCCCCCGCACCTTCTACCGCTACTTCGGTGTCAAGGAAGCGCTGCTGCTCTCCGACGACAAGGTCACCCCGATCGTCGAGGCATTCGCCGATGCCCCCCAGCACCTGGGCTACGTCGACGCCTACCGGTACGCCGTCGGCTCGGTGTTCGGCGCGCTGACACCCGAAGAGCGTGAGGACACCCTGCACGGCGAACAATTCACCTACCAGGTTCCCGAACTGCGCGGCCATCTCTACGCCGCGTACCTGACCTTGGCCGACCTGATCACCGAGGCGTTGCAGCGCCGTCCCGACTGCCCGGCCGGGGAGCTGGAGCGCCGGGTCGTGGCCGGAGCGATCGTCGGGGTGTTGATGACCACCGCGCACGACACGCCGCTGCCGGATGCCGAGCTGGCGCGCGCGTTGGCGGTTCTGGCGACCAGGCTGAGCTGAGCCGGCCCCCGCCGGACCGAACGCTTCGACGTCAGCTTCCCGCCGTCGTGGATGTGACGGACCGCAGCGCTGCAGGCGAGATCGACCCCAGGGCTGCGCGCGAGGCCGGAGACGGCGTTTTCACAACCCTCGATGCGATGTGACCGCCAGCGCGGCCATCAGGTGCCCAGGGCCCGATCGCCGCACCGGTAGGGTCGGTTCACCGCCCACTCCCCCGCGCCTGCGCTGTCGGTGCGGTGGCCTATCTTGGACCGTCCGGCAACGACGGAGACGCATCGAGGAGCCCACGTGGACGATCCCCCCGGCAGCCCTGCGCTGTCGGCCCATGAGCTACTCGAGAGCAATCGTGACCTGCAAGGTTCGCGCGCCATCCGGTTGCTGGCCACCACGAACCTGGGGCTGTACGCGACGCTGATGGAGCGGCACCTCTCCGACGGGGCGGTCGCCGAGACGGCGCTGGTGGTGCGGCTCGAACGCGATCTCGACGAGCTGGGGCACCCCGACGGGCAGTCCGGCCTGGCGCTGATCAAATCGTGGGCCAGCCAGGGCTGGCTGCACCGCATCGTCGACGAGCGCAGCGACCAGAACATCTGCTACCTGACCCAGGACGCGCGCCGCGCGCTGGACTTCGTGCGGGGTATGCGCCGCAACGACACCATCGCCACCGGCGGCTCCATCCAGGGCATCGCCGCGCGCCTCAAGCAGGTCGCGGTGCGCGTCGACGACGACCCGGCGCGCATCCGCAAGCACATCGAGGCCCAGATCGCCGCGCTGCGCAGCGACCTCGACGAGCTCGAGGACGCCGAGGGCCGTGTCCGGCCCGAACCCGACCTCACCGACTGCTACGACGAGGCCCGGGCCATCGCCCTGCAGATGGAGCGGCTGATCACCGACATCGGGCAGTACGGCACGATGATCGAGCAGGCCACCGCCGCCCTCGACGAGCCGATCGACACCAACACCGAGTACCGCGACCGGCAGCGCCGGATGTACGCCGACTACCAGGCCGCGTGGGATTCGCAGGGCCGTGACAGCCACCGGGCGTTCCTGCGGATGATCAACGACCCCGACCAGCGCGCCGAGTTCGAGGCCGACGTCGCCGCGGTGGCCGGGGCGCTGCCCGCGCTGGACCCGGCGCTGCGCAAGGTGATGGCCGGATTCTTCGAGCTGGTCGGCCACCAGATCGACGAGGTGGAGCGCATCCAGCAGCGCTGCGCGCAGCGGGTCAAGCGGTTCACCGCGTTCGGCACCCTGGAGCAGAGCCGTGGGGTGGCTCGACAGCTCAACGAGGCCCTCGGCGCCGCGCGTGCGTTGCTCAAGACGTCGTTGACCGACTCGCGGCTGGACCTCGACGTTCCGCTGGCACGCCACGCGATCAGCTCGGTGGGGGCGCTGAGTTTCAAGATCGGTGATCTGTCGGCGCCCAAGCCGGCCCGGCCCGCCGACGGTGAGGTCGACCTGTCCGGTTTCGCCGCGTTGAGCACCCAGGTCGATGCGCCGGCGATGTCGGAGATGCTCAACGCCGCGCTGCGCTCGGGTCCGGTGTCGCTGCGCGACGCGGTCGGGATGCTCGACCGGGCCGGGCAACCGGCCTACCTCGGCCATGTCATCGTGCTGTGGTCGTGGGCCCTCAAACAGCCGGCGGCCGAGTCGGTTTCGGAGTCGGCCACGGTGCGGTTCCGCTCGCTGGACGGCCGCGACCGCGAGATGGCCGTGCCGCAGTTGATGTTCAGCGAACCGATCACCGCCCTCGTGGGAGCCCAGACATGAGCACCGACCAGTCCGTCGACTACCGCGGTTTCTCGGATCTGCCGCAGGTCGACCAGAACACCCGTCCCCCGCAGCAGCGCCGGCCCCGGTTCGACGGTGACGTCTCCGAGCTGCCCGACCGCGCCTGCTGGGCGCTGCAACATCTGCTGACCCGCCGCTACGTCAGCGCCGAGACCGATGCCGACATCTACGCCTGGGTGCTCGAGTACCGCACCCAGTTGGCGGTGCGCCTGTCCGAGCTGGACCTGATCCTGCGGGTGGTCGACGGCACGGATGTGGCGTTCGTCGAGCAGGCCCGCTACGAATCGGCCAAGGGCGTCAAGCTCTTGCGCCGCGAGCCGCTGGGCACCTACGACTCCATCCTGGCGCTGCACCTGGCACAGATGATGCGCGCCTCGGGTGGGCAGCGGGTGCTGATCAGCCGCGAGGAGATGCACGGGTTGTTCTCCGGGGTACTCAACGACACCGACCGTGACGCGGTCACGTTCGCCGCCCGTATCGACGGTGCGATCGCCCGGCTGACCGGCCTGGAGATCCTGCGCCGCAGCCGCGACGACGAGGACAGCTACACCATCAGCCCGGTGATCTCCGCGATCATGACCGCCTCGGTGATCACCGAGCTGCAGCAGCAGTTCGAGTTGCTGGCGCGTGGCGGGGCACCGGCCGAAGACTCCGGAGAGGTCGAGCTCGATGACTGAACAGTTCCACCTGTCCCGGCTGCAGGTCATCAACTGGGGTGTGTTCGACGGCTACCACACGATCGGGTTCAGCCCCGGCGGCGCATTGATCGCCGGAGCCTCGGGCAGCGGCAAATCCTCGCTGCTCGATGCTATTTCGCTGGGATTCCTGCCGTTCAACCGGCGCAACTTCAACGCCTCGGGCGACAACACCGCGGCCGGGTCGAGTGCGGGACGGCGCACCGTCGACAAGTACGTGCGCGGCGCCTGGGGTCAGCGCAGTGACGGCGGCACCAGCCGGGTGATGTATCTGCGCGGGGACGGCACCGCGTGGTCGGCGATCGCGGTCACCTACGCCAGCGACACCGGTCGCACCGTCACCGGGCTGGTGCTCAAGTGGCTCACCGGTGAGTCGCGCTCGGATTCGTCGAGCCGGTTCGTGCTCGGCGACGGGGACCTCGACATCGAGGACATCTGCAATCGCTGGGCCGCAGGACGTTTCGACACCAGCGTGTTCAAGGAGCAGTGGCGGTTCACCACGAAGGTGGAGTCGCAGTACCTGGCCCAGCTCTATGCCACCATCGGCATCCGGGCATCGGATGCCGCCCAGCAGCTGCTGGGCAAGGCCAAGTCGCTGAAAAGCGTT
>JAXHTL010000004.1:0-60164 GCA_034190095.1 Actinomycetota bacterium | reverse complement strand
CTGCCGGGATGCTCGCTTCCATTCCTCGCGGAGATCGGGTTGGCCCCACCCGACCGAGAACAGCTCGTGCATGGTCGGGAACGGCGTCATGCTGGCGGGGTCGTGGTGTCCGGCGGCCACCAGGGCGCGTTCGATGGCGCCCGGGCCCAGCCGGTCGATCAGCAGATCGGTGGCCATGTTGTCGCTGGCCGAGATCATCTGCTGGGCGGCCTCGCGCACGCTCACCTCGGTGCCGGGTGGCGCCTTCTCGAATCCGGAGGAGCCGACGGCCTTGGCTTCCTTGGTGATGGTGAGGGTGTCCGACCACGACAGGGTGCCGGCGGTGACCGCGTCGGCGACGGCGAGCAGCACGTAGAGCTTGAAGATCGAGGCCAGCGGCAGCGACATGTCGGTGTTGGTGCCGGCCACCTTGGTGCACCGGCCGTCGGTGACCTTGGCGACCTGATACGAGTAGCGGGCACCGGAGCTGCTCAGCTCGGCGTCGATGTCGGGCCAGTCGGTGATCTCGGGCGGGACCAGCGTGACGTAGAACCGGTCGACCATCCCGGCGTCGTCGGTGCGCAGGGCGATCTCCTGCTCGACCCCATAGGAGGTGACCACGTCGAGGGTGGCGTTGCCGGCGCCGACCTCGACGTCGGTCACGGTGAACGGGCGATCCCACCACATCCGGTCCAGCGTCACACCGACGTGTTCGACCAGGTCGGGGGCGGCCAGGGTGCGGATGCCGACCTCACCGATCGGCCAGTCGCTGTTGAGCATGTCCATGGTCTGCTTGGCGCGCAGACCCTGCGGCGTGTTGATCTGGATGGGTACGCCGTAGCTGCCGTCGGCGGGAGCCGGACGGGGCGCGGCGCACGCGCAGGCCAGCGCGGCGACGAGGGCCAGCGCAACGGTCAGCGTGCTCGCACGGCGCCGGGCCCCGGCCGCCTCACGCGGTGGTGTCAGTCCCCGCAACGTCGAGCACAACCTCGAATTCCAGCAGCGAGGCGCCCTTGGCGACCGGGTTCTTCCGCTCCCCGGCGTGGGCCTCGATGGCCGGTCCGCTCGCCCAGGCCTGGAATGCCTCTTCGGACTCCCACTGGGTGACGACGAAGTAGCGGTCCTCGCCCTTGATCGGGCGCAGCAGCTGGAAGCCGAGGAAACCCGGCTGGTTGTCGACGGCGTGGGCGCGGTGGGCGAACCGCTTCTCGAGTTCCGGTCCGGCGTCGGGCGGGACCTCGATCGCGTTGATCTTCACCACGGGAGTCTGGCTGGACATGCCCTTCAGGCTACCGCGTGGTGTCGGCATGATGAGCCCATGGATTCCCTTCCCCGACCGGCTGCCGGTGCCGTTCTGACCCCCCGGGGCGGACGGGGTCGGCCCCTGGTGCTGGTACACGGATTGATGGGGCGGGGCACCACGTGGTCGCGGCAGCTGCCGTGGCTGAGCCGCCACGGGCAGGTGTTCACCTACGACGCCCCGTGGCATCGGGGTCGTGGGGTCGACGACACCGAACCGATCTCGACCGAGCGGTTCGTCGCCGATCTCGGTGCCGCGGTCGCGTCGCTGGGCAGGCCCGCGATCCTGGTGGGGCATTCGATGGGGGCGCTGCATTCGTGGTGCCTGGCCGCGACGCGACCGGACCTGGTGGCGGCGGTCGTCGTCGAGGACATGGCGCCCGATTTCCGCGGGCGCACCACCGGCCCGTGGGAGCCGTGGCTGCAGGCGCTGCCCGTCGAGTTCGACTCCGAGCAGCAGGTCACCGACATCTTCGGGCCGGTCGCGGGGCGGTACTTCCTGGAGGCGTTCGATCGCACCCCCACCGGATGGCGGTTGCACGGTGAGACGCGACGCTGGATCGAGATCGCCGCGCAGTGGGGGACCCGCGACTACTGGGGCCAGTGGCGCGCGGTGTCGGCGCCGACGCTGCTGCTGGAGGCCGGCAACTCGGTTACCCCGGCGGGGCAGATGCGCACCATGGCGGACACGGCGCGCCGGGCTACGTATCTGCACGTGCCCGACGCGGGGCACCTCGTGCACGACGAGGCGGCGGGGAAATATCGGGAAGCCGTCGAGGCGTTCCTCACAGCGTGTGCGAAAGATGTGTGACGCCACGCACGGCAGTAGTGGCGACCTTCATTAAGATACTGCCATGACGATCAAGAGTGTGTCGGCGCTGGTGCTCGACGGGGTGGCGGTGTTCGAATTCGGCGTCATCTGCGAGGTGTTCGGCATCGACCGGTCGTCCGACGGGGTGCCGAACTTCGATTTCAAGGTGTGTGGCCCCGAGCCCGGTCAACCGCTGCGGACCTCGGTCGGGGCGATGATCATCCCCGAACACGGCCTCGACGATCTGGTCGGCGCCGACCTCGTCGCCATCCCCGCGATCGGGTCCTCGGACTACCTGCCCGAGGCGCTGGATGCGGTGCGCCGCGCGGCCGCGGCAGGGGCGACGATCCTGACGGTCTGCTCGGGGGCCTTCGTGGCCGGTGCGGCCGGGCTGCTCGACGGCCGCCCCTGCACCACCCACTGGATGCACGCCGACCAGCTCCAGGCCATGTATCCCACCGCCAAGGTCGACCGCAACGTGCTCTTCGTCGACGACGGCGACCTGATCACCAGCGCCGGCACCGCGGCCGGCATCGATGCCTGCCTGCACCTGGTGCGCCGCGAGTTGGGCAGCGAGGTCACCAACACCATCGCGCGCCGGATGGTGGTGCCGCCGCAACGGGACGGCGGCCAGCGGCAGTACATCGACCAGCCCATCCCGGTGCGTTGCTCGGAGAGGTTCGCGCCGCACCTGGACTGGATTCTGGCGAACCTGGACAAGCCGCACACCGTGACGACGCTGGCCCGGCGGGCGCACATGTCCGGGCGGACCTTCGCGCGGCGTTTCGTCGAGGAGACCGGCCGCACGCCGATGCAATGGGTGACCGACCAGCGGGTGCTGTTCGCCCGCCGGCTGCTCGAGGAGACCACGCTGGACATCGACCGCATCGCCGACCGGGCCGGTTTCGGCAACGCGACGCTGCTGCGGCACCATTTCCGCAGGGTGATCGGGGTGACACCGACGGACTACCGGCGGCGCTTCGCCTGCCCGGGGGCTGTCGAGGAGCCGGCCGGCGTGGCCTGACACCGGCGGTCAGTCGCCCTCGCCGCACAGCGCGAATCGGCCGTCCGAGGTCTGCTCGACCAGCCCGTCGACCAGCAGCGAGTCCAGTGCCCGGTCGCGCTGGGCGGTGTCGGCCGTCCAGGCCACGTCGAGCTCGGCGCGGCTGACCGGGGCCGCGCTGGCGCGCAGCACATCGAGCAGCCGTCCGCGCACCTGCCGGTCCGTACCGGCGTAGCGCTGCACGCGCTTCGGCGTCCCCGCCGCGGCCGGAAAGCCTCGTGAACGCCACGCGCAGTGCTGCAGCGGGCACAACCCGCACTTGGGCGCCCGCGCGGTGCACACCGTGGCCCCCAACTCCATCAGCGCGACGGAGAACTGCGGCGCGGTGTCGTCGTCGGGCAGCAGTGCCGCGACGTCCTCGAGGTCGCGACGCGACGGCGAACCGGCATCGGCGCGGCCGTGGATGACCCGGGCGACGACCCGGCGCACGTTGGTGTCGACCACCGGCACCCGCTGCCGGTAGGCGAAACACGCCACCGCCCGAGCGGTGTAGGTGCCGACGCCGGGGAGTGCCAAAAGTGCCTCGACATCGTCGGGCACGATGTCGTCGTGATCGGTGGCGATGGCGGCCGCGCACTCGTGCAGGCGTTTCGCGCGGCGCGGATATCCGAGCTTGCCCCAGGCACGCACCACGTCGGCGGCGTTCGCCGCAGCGGTCGAGGACGGCGTGGGCCATCGCGCGACCCAGTCCAGCCAGATGGGCTCCACCCGTGCCACCGGTGTCTGCTGCAGCATGAACTCGCTGACCAGGATCTGCCACGCGGACACGCCTGGGCGACGCCACGGCAGGTCACGTTGAGCGTGGGCGTACCAACCCAGCAGAGTGCCGGAATCGATCATTGACATCCGTTGGGGCAGAATAGCCGCCATGCCAAACTCGAGTCCGAGGTCCGCGTGGAAGGCACTCAAAGAGGGTAACGAGCGATTTGTCGCCGGCAAACCGCTGCATCCGAGCCAGAGCATCGAGCATCGGGCCAGCCTGGCCGCCGCCCAGACGCCGACCGCCGTGGTCTTCGGTTGCGCCGACAGCCGCGTCGCCGCCGAGATCATCTTCGATCAGGGTCTCGGCGACATGTTCGTCGTGCGTACCGCCGGTCACGTGATCGACAGCGCGGTGCTCGGTTCCCTCGAATACGCCGTCACGGTGCTGAAGGTGCCGCTGATCGTGGTCCTCGGCCACGACAGCTGCGGCGCCGTCGGCGCGACGCTGGCGGCACTGGGCGAGGGCGAGGTGCCCGGCGGCTTCGTCCGTGACGTGGTGGAGCGGGTCACACCGTCCATCCTGATCGGTCGGCGCGAGGGCCTGTCGAGGGTCGACGAGTTCGAGGCCCGCCACGTCACCGAGACGGGTCTGCAGCTGCTGAACCGGTCGACGGCGATCTCGGACGGGGTGCGCGACGGCACGCTGGCCATCGTGGGGCTGACCTACCACCTGGCCGACGGGCGGGTCCAGCTCGGCGAGCACCTCGGCGACATCGGCGAAAGCTAGCGGGGTTGGTTAGCTCTTCGCGCAAGCGCTCATCGCCGACACGCCGGGCAACCTCGGCCAGGGCGGGCTGACCTGCCCTTACCGTGGGTATGTGCTGGATCTAGAACCGCAGGGCCCGCTGCCCCAACAGATCTACTGGCGGCGCAGGGCGCTGGCGCTCGGGATCGTCGTGGTCGTCGTCGGCATCATCGCCGCGGTGGTCGCGGTCGTCGTGATGAACAGCACCGGCTCCGAACAGCCGACCGCCAACGAAAGCTCCGATCAGGCCCAGCAGGCCGCCCCCACGCCGCTGCCCGGTGAGAATCCCGAGGTCAAAACCCCGGTCCAGCCGCCCGCCCAGGACGCGCCGCCACCGACGCCGACACCGACGGCCGCGGTGGTGCCGCCGCCGATCCTGCAGGAGGGCGACGACTGCCCGGATTCGACGCTCGCGGTCAAAGGCATCACCAACGAACCGCAGTACGTGGTGGGGGACCAACCCAAGTTCACCATGGTCGTCACCAACATCGGCCTGGTCGCCTGCCAGCGCGACGTCGGTGCCGCGGTGCTGGCCGCCTACGTGTACACGCTGGAGAACCAGCGGCTGTGGTCCAACCTCGACTGTGCGCCGTCGAACGAGACGCTGATCAAGACGTTCCAGCCCGGCGAGCAGGTGACCACCGAGGTGACCTGGACCGGGATGGGGTCGGCCCCCAACTGCCCGCTGCCGCGTCAGCCGATCGGCCCGGGCATGTACAACCTGGTGGTCCAGTTGGGCAATCTGCGCTCGGCGCCGGTGCCGTTCATCCTCGCCGACCCGGCCGCCGCGCCGCCGCCGGCTCCCTCCGACGGCGCACCGCACCTGCCCCAGCCCGGCCCGGTCGGCTGACCGGCCCAGGTCAGGCCAGCCGGTCGGCGATCGTCGATTCGGCCAGTTGGGACAGGCCCTCCCGGATGTGGCGGGCCCACATCGCGCCGATCCCTTCCACCGACTGAAGATCGCTGGCGGTGGCGGCCAGCAGGCCCTGTAGTGAGCCGAACGACCGCACCAGCAGGTCCACATGGGCGAACTGCAGCCGCGAGATTCCTGACATGGCCCGGTAACCACGCGAGTTCATCGCCGAGTCCTGCGCCTGGGCGGTCGAGGGGTAGCCGAAAACTCTTGCCAGAGTGGTGAAGTCGAGGAGTTCGTTGTCCGACAGGGCGTCGAGCTCCTCGAGGGTGGTGCTGACCTGAGCCGCGGTGGGTGGCTCCGGGTTGGCGTGGTAGTCGCGCACGATCAGCTCGCGGTCGGTCTCGTTGTCGCCGACGAGCTCGTCGAGCTGCAGTTTGAGCTGGCGCCCGTCGGTGCCCAGTTCGACGACGTGGGCGTCGATCTCCTGGCTGATCCGGCGGACCATCTCGAGTCGCTGCACGACGGTCATCACGTCGCGCAGGGTGACGAAGTCCTCGATCTCGGCGGTCGAGAGAGCCCTGCTGACCTCGTCGAGGCGGCTCTTGTAGCGCTCCAGGGTGGCGATGGTCTGGTTGGCCCGGGACAGGATGGTGGCCGATTCCGGGACCACGTGGCGCTCACCGTCGACGTAGACGGTGACGATGCTCATCGAGTGGCTCACCGAGATGACCGGGTAGCCGGTCTGGATGGCGGTGCGCTCCGCCGAGCGGTGCCGGGTGCCGGATTCCTCGGTGGGGATGGACGGGTCCGGGACCAGTTGCACGTTGGCGCGCAGGATGCGGCTGCCGTCGCTGGAGAGCACCACCGCGCCGTCCATCTTCGACAGTTCCCGCAGCCGGGTCGGCGCATACCGGACGTCGAGCTGGAAGCCGCCGTCGCAGATGGTCTCGACGCTGTCGTCGTACCCGATGACGATCAGCGCTCCGGTCTGGCCGCGCAGGATCCGTTCCAGGCCGTCGCGCAGCGGGGTGCCCGGTGCCAGGCGGGCGATCGTCTCGCGCAGGGTGGGTCGGGCCAGCGGCACAACCGTTCGCCCGGTTCGCCCCGACCCGGACGTCACGGTCTTCACGGCCATCGCATCTCCACCGGTCAACGACTATTTCGAGCCATTCTCGCTGATCCGCGCCAGCGCCTGCAACGCCGAGCCGATGTTGTCGGCCGGCAGGGTGCGCAGTCCGGCGGGTGCGGCCGTCACCCCGGCGGGCACCACCGCGCAGGTGAACCCGAGCCGGGCGGCCTCGGCGAGTCGCCGGTCCATCCCGGTCACCCGGCGCAGATCGCCGGCCAGACCGACCTCACCGATCGCCACCGTGGTGGCCGGCATCGCCACGTCGAGGGCCGCGGAAGCGATCGCGAGCGCGACCGCGAGGTCCGACGACGAGTCCGTCAGGCGCATGCCGCCGACGGTGGACAGGTAGATGTCGTTGGCACCCACCGGCAGCCGGGCGCGTTTCTCGAGCACGGCGGTGATCATCGCCGCGCGTGAGGAGTCGATGCCACTGACCGCACGACGCGGGCTGCCGCTCGCCGGCGCCCCGATGAGTGCCTGGACCTCGCCGATCATCGGGCGTTTGCCGTCCAGGGTGACCGTCACCGCGGTGCCCGGTACCGCGGTGGGGCGCTGGTCGAGGAACAGCCCGGAAGGGTCGGCCACGCACTCGATCCCGCTGTCGTGCAACTGGAAACAGCCCACCTCGTCGGCGGCCCCGAATCGGTTCTTGATGCCGCGCACCATCCGCAGGGTCGAGGCGCGGTCGCCCTCGAAGTGCAGGACGACGTCGACGAGGTGCTCCAGCGACCGGGGCCCGGCGATCGCACCGTCCTTGGTCACGTGCCCGACCAGCAACATCGCCACCCCGGTGGTCTTCGCCGTCATCGTCAGCGCCGTGGTCACCGCGCGGACCTGGGTGACCCCGCCGGTGACCCCGTCGGCCTCGGTGCTCGACAGCGTCTGCACGGAGTCGACGACCACCAGGCTGGGCCGGACGACGTCGATGTGCCCCAGCGCCGTCGCCAGATCCGATTCGGCGGCCAGATAGACCTCGTCATGCGTGCACCCGGTGCGTTCGGCCCGCAGTCTGATCTGACCCGCCGACTCCTCACCCGACAGATACAGCGCCCGGCGGCCGGATGCCGCCCAGCGGTGAGCCACCTCGAGCAGCAGCGTCGACTTGCCGACCCCGGGATCGCCGGCCAACAGCGTGACCGAACCCGGGACGAGCCCCCCGCCGAGCACCCGATCCAGTTCGCTGACCCCGGTGTGGAAGTGCCGGGTGGTGCCCGGGTCGATGGAGCTGATCGGTACGGCCGGGGATGCCGGGGCGACCAGTGCGCGACGCGTTCCCGTGGCGCTCACCGCCGTCAGCGCCACCTCGTCGACAGAGCCCCAGGTTCCGCACTCCGGGCAGCGGCCCACCCACTTGGGTGTGACGTGATGGCATTCCGAACAGCGGTACTGCGGACGCGTCTTCGATCCAGCCCTGGCCACGTCGTGACGGTATCCGGCGGGACCGACAGAACCCGGCGATCGGCCGCCGTGTCGCGCCGTCGAGGGTCAGTGGCCCCCGGAGTGGCCCGGCGACATGCCGCCACCGGAGCCGCCGTCGTCCCGGCGGGGCTGTTCCCCAGCGGAGATCGGGACGGCGATCGTCGTCTCGCCGTTCTCCTGGAAGGTGAAGGTGAAGTCGTAGGTCAGGCCGTTGGTGATCGGCTTGTCCAACATCACGGTGGCCTCGGCGGTGTCGGCGGCCTCGATGTTCTCCAGCGGGGTGGGCTGCCCGTCGGGCGTGCCGACCACCAGGGTGCCGTTGACCGGCACCTCGGGGTCACCGGTGACGGTGACGGTGCCGATGTCGGAGGTGATCGAGACGAGCTCGTCGGGCACGTCCGGCGAGCCGTTGACCGCGACGAAGATCAGCTCGACCTCGGTGCCCGGCTCGACGTAGTCGCTGGTCTGGGTGGCCCGCAGGTGCACGTTGCGCAGGGCGATCGCGTCGACCGCGGCGTTGGTGCCGTTGATGGCGGCCTCCTGGGTCGCGGTCTGGGCGACCTGGCCCGAGCTGCAGCCGCCGAGCACGACGGAGGCGCCCAATCCGCACGCCGCCAGCGTCGCGACGATGACTGGGGTACGCCGGTTCAAGGGTTTCACTACGGGCCTCCTGCTCGGCCGACGAGGCGGCGTGAGCGACCGGTTCCCGGCCCCTCACAGTGGATTCGACTATGCAGAGTAGTAGGTCGCCAATGCATCCGGAAGCCGAGGGCCGAAGCATCCGGCGGATAGCTGATCGTCGCCATGCCCGGGGCCGCGGCCTGGTGACGGGAGGCCCGCGAACCCCTCCGGGAGGGGCCGCCCGCTTGCACGGATTGGCCGCCCTGTCAACCCCCAGTGTTCACCGACTGTGCCCCTGACCTGCATCGTTGATCCGCACCCGGAAACGCCACGTGTTAACATCGAAGGGTGAAAGGGGCTCGAATCTGATGATTTTCAAGGTCGGAGACACCGTCGTCTATCCACACCACGGTGCCGCGTTGATCGAGGCGATCGAAACCCGGACCATCAAGGGCGAGCAGAAGGAATACCTCGTCTTGAAGGTCGCCCAGGGAGACCTCACCGTTCGGGTACCCGCCGAGAACGCTGAATATGTGGGTGTTCGGGATGTCGTCGGGCAGGAGGGCCTCGACAAGGTGTTCCAGGTGCTGCGCGCCCCGCACACCGAGGAGCCGACGAACTGGTCGCGCCGGTACAAGGCCAATCTGGAGAAGCTGGCCTCCGGTGACGTGAACAAGGTCGCCGAAGTGGTTCGTGACCTGTGGCGACGGGATCAGGAGCGCGGTCTGTCCGCGGGCGAGAAGCGGATGCTGGCCAAGGCCCGGCAGATCCTCGTCGGCGAGCTCGCGCTGGCCGAGAACACCGATGACGAGAAGGCCGCGACCATTCTCGACGAGGCACTCGCCGCCGCTTCCTGAAGGCGGTCGTGAATCTGCCGAGCGTCGGGCTCGGTACCGACGTCCATCCCATCGAAACCGGGCGTCCTTGCTGGCTGCTGTGCCTGCTGTTCGAGGACGGTGACGGCTGTGCCGGCCATTCCGACGGTGATGTCGCCGCACATGCGTTGTGCGACGCGCTGCTCTCGGCGGCCGGTATGGGCGACATCGGTGAGGTCTTCGGCACCGGCCTTCCGCAATGGCGGGGGGTCAGTGGCGCCGACATGCTGCGCCATGTGCATTCGATGCTCTCCGGGGCCGGCCTGCGGGTGGGCAACGCCGTCGTGCAGGTCATCGGCAACCGGCCCAAGGTCGGCCCGCGCCGCGCCGAGGCGCAGCGAGTTCTCTCCGAGCTGCTGGATGCCCCGGTGTCGGTGTCGGCGACCACGACCGACGGGCTGGGTCTGACGGGCCGGGGTGAGGGTTTGGCGGCGATCGCCACGGCGCTGGTGGTGACCCACGAGCGCCGCGATGGAGATCGGGGCTCTACAGGCCGGTAAGCTGGCCCGTCGTGACCGAACGCCCCGAAGCTGTCATGCGGCTGTATGACACCTTGTCCGGCGGTGTGCGCGATTTCGCGCCACTGCGGCCTGGCCACGTCTCGATCTATCTGTGCGGGGCGACCGTGCAGGGCCTGCCCCACATCGGGCATGTGCGCAGCGGCGTCGCCTTCGACGTGTTGCGCCGCTGGCTGACGGCCAAGGGCTTCGATGTCGCGTTCATCCGCAATGTCACCGACATCGACGACAAGATCCTCAACAAGGCCGCCGATGCGGGCCGGCCGTGGTGGGAGTGGGCGGCGACCTACGAACGCGCCTTCTCGGCGGCCTACGACGCGCTGGGCGTGCTGCCACCGTCGGCGGAGCCGCGGGCCACCGGACACATCACCCAGATGGTCGAGCTGATCGAACGTCTCATCGAGCGCGGCCACGCCTATGCGGCGGACGGTGACGTGTACTTCGATGTCGCCTCGCTGTCGGACTACGGAAAGTTGTCCGGCCACCGCATCGACGATGTGCACCAGGGCGAGGGTGTCGCGACCGGCAAGCGTGACCAGCGCGACTTCACGCTGTGGAAGGGCGCCAAGCCCGGTGAGCCGTCGTGGCCCACGCCGTGGGGCCGGGGCCGGCCCGGCTGGCACACCGAATGCGTCGCGATGTGCGAGGCGTACCTGGGTGCCCAGTTCGACATCCACGCCGGCGGCATGGATCTGGTCTTCCCGCACCACGAGAACGAGATCGCCCAGGCCGAGGCCGCGGGTGACGGCTTCGCCCGGTTCTGGCTGCACAACGGCTGGGTCACCATGGGTGGCGAGAAGATGAGCAAGTCGCTGGGCAATGTGCTGGCGATACCGGCGGTGCTGCAGCGGGTCCGCGCCGCCGAGCTGCGCTACTACCTGGGCAGCGCGCACTACCGGTCGATGCTGGAGTTCTCCGAGGCGGCGCTGGCCGACGCGGCGCGCGCCTACAGCGGGATCGAGGACTTCCTGCAGCGGGTCCGCACCCGGGTCGGTGCGGTGGCGCCGGGCCGGTGGACCCCCGGGTTCGGCGCGGCGCTCGACGACGACCTCGCGGTGCCGGCGGCGCTGGCCGAGGTGCACGCGGCGCGCGCGGAGGGCAACCGTGCCCTCGACGCCGGAGACCACGACACCGCGTTGGACCACGCGATGTCGATCCGGGCGATGATGGGCATCCTGGGCGCCGACCCGCTCGACGAGCGCTGGGAGTCCCGCGACGAGACCTCGGCCGCACTGGCGGCGGTCGACGTCCTGGTGCAGGCTGAGGTGAAGCGGCGCGCAGATGCCAGGGCGCGCCGTGACTGGGCCGAGGCCGACGCGATCCGCGATCGCCTCAAGGAGGCCGGCATCGAGGTGACCGACACCGCCGACGGTCCGCAGTGGTCGCTCATGGACGGGACGGACAAGTAATGGCGGGCAACTCGCAACGGCGGGGCGCGGTACGCAAGGCGGGCACCAAGAAGGGCCCGACAGTCGGGTCGGGCGGGGTGCGCCGGCGCGGTCTGGAAGGTAAGGGCGCCACGCCGCCGGCGCACCAAAGACCCAACCATCCGGCTGCCAAGCGGGCCGCCAAGGCCGCCCGCCAGCAACAGGGCAGGCACAAGAAGACCGACGATGTCGAGATCGTGCTGGGCCGCAACCCGGTGCTGGAGTGTCTGCGCGCCGGCGTCCCCGCCACCGCGCTGTACGTCGCGCTGGGCACCGACTCCGACGAACGGCTCACCGAATCGGTGCAGACCGCTGCTGACAAGGGCATCGCGATCCTGGAGGTGCCGCGCCACGATCTGGACCGCATCGCGGCCAACGGCATGCACCAGGGCATCGCGTTGCAGATCCCGCCCTACGACTACGCCCATCCCGACGACCTGCTGGCCTCGGCCAAGGCCGACGCGGCGCCGGCATTGCTGGTGGCGCTGGACAACATCTCCGATCCGCGCAATCTCGGCGCCATCGTGCGTTCGGTGGCGGCTTTCGGCGGGCACGGTGTGCTGATACCGCAGCGCAGGTCGGCCTCGGTGAGCGCGGTGGCCTGGCGCACCAGCGCGGGTGCGGCGGCGCGGGTGCCGGTGGCGCGGGCGACGAACCTCAACCGTGCGCTCAAGCAGTGGGCCGACTCGGGCCTGCAGGTGGTCGGTCTGGACGCCGACGGTGACACCGCGATCGACGAGCTCGATGCCGACGGCCCGACCGTGGTGGTGGTCGGTTCGGAGGGCAAGGGGCTGTCCCGGCTGGTCCGGGAGAACTGCGACGCGATCGTGTCGATACCGATGGCGGGGCCGACCGAATCGCTCAACGCCGCCGTCGCGGCCGGCGTGGTGCTCGCCGAGATCGCCCGGCAGCGGCGCGGCTGAGGGCTCTCAGCCGACCCGGGCCAGCCCGGTGGACTTCGGTTCGACGCCGGTGCCGGGGGTGATGCGGCGCAGTCGGCGGAATGCCCACGGCGCGGCGAACGACACCGCCCAGCGCATGTTTCCCATCGGGGTGGCCCGGGCGGCCGGTGCGGCCAGGAACGTCGTTGTCGGGTAGGCGAGCTCGTCGGCAGGTCGGTCGGGGCCGGGCAGGCAGTCGAAGACGCGCCCGGCCATGAACTCGTGCCCGAGGGTCGACAGATGCACCCGGTCGTGGTCCCACAGCCGGGGGTCGCGGAACTCGTCGAAACGCCAGAAGTCGATCAGCCCGATCCCGATGTCGTCGGCGACGCGGCGCAGCAGTTCGTTGTAGATCGCCGCGCGGCCCCGCAACCCACGGAACATCGGTTTGGCGCCCAGATCGGGGGCGGTGAACGCCAGCACCGCCGCACCCGTCTGCTGCAGCGCTTTCAGGCCGTCGGCGTAGCGCTCCATCATCGCGTCCATGTCGACGTGCAGCGCCATCAGGTCGTTCATGCCTGCGTAGACGGTCACCAGATCGGGCTCCATCAGCATGGCCAGTTCGATCTGGCCGGTCATGATGTCGCCCATGGTCCGGCCCCGCACCGCGAGGTTGGCGTACCGGAAATCGGGGTCGGCGGCGGCCAGCCGCAGGGCCAGCAGGTCGGCCCAGCCGCGGACACCGTTGGGGCTGCCGGGGTGAGGATCGCCGATGCCCTCGGTGAACGAGTCACCCAGCGCGACGTATCTGCGGTACGGCACCACGGGTTCCATTGTCGTGGGTCCGGGCGTGTCGCGCCTGCCGCGCCGCGGTTCGGGGAGATGAAAGCTTGAGGGTCAGATGTTGAACACTTGTAGACCTGCCCACAGTGCCGCCACGGCAGCCAGCAAGCTCACCGGCACCGTGCACAGCCCGACGCGGCTGAAGGTGGCTGCGTCAGCGGGTACCGCTTCACCGCGCACCACGTTGCGCCACAACAGGTTTGCCAGCGAGCCGACGTAGGTCAGGTTGGGTCCGATGTTGACCCCGATCAACACGGCCAGTACCGCGCCCGGACCGGCGGCGCTCACCAGCGGCAG
Source organism: Actinomycetota bacterium (assembly GCA_034190095.1). Lineage (GTDB taxonomy): Bacteria > Actinomycetota > Actinomycetes > Mycobacteriales > Mycobacteriaceae > Mycobacterium. The sequence goes on along the minus strand of JAXHTL010000004.1, from coordinate 46,639 downwards.
CAGCACCAGGACGGCGGGCAGGTTGTTCACCGCGTTCGACAGGATCGCGGCCAGCGCCGCGATCCACAGCAGGGAGCCGAAACCGGTGCCGTTCGGAAGCACCTGCTGCATCGCCGATTCCAGGCCGTTGCGCATCACCGCATCGACGACGACGCCGAGACACAGCACGAAGGCCAGGAACGGGATGTCGGCGGCCGCGCCGATGCCGGTCACGGTGGTGCGCCGGGTGGCCAGTCCGCGGACGCCGAGAACGAGTGCGCCGGCCAGCGCGGCCCAGGCGGGGGACAACCCGAGCAGTGAGGTCACGGCGAACCCGAGGAGGGTCAGGCCCACCACCACCAGCGCGAAGACCGGCCACTGCGCCGGTGGGGCGGCCGCCGGGGTCCGGGGTGCCACGGCGAGATCCTTGGCGAACAGCAGCCGCAGCACCAGGAACTCGACGGCGATCACCGCCAGCCACGGCAGCGTCATCACCGCGGCGAAATGCACGAACGACAGCCCCGCAGCGCCGAACGCCAGCAGGTTGGTCAGGTTCGAGACGGGCAGCAGCAGGGACGCGCTGTTGGCCAGATGCGCGGTGGCGTAGGCGTGCGGCCGGGCCGGCACGTCGAGGGTACGGGCGGTGGCCAGCACGATCGGGGTCAGCAGCACCACCGTGGCGTCCAGGCTCAGCACCGCGGTGACGGCCGCGGCGATGGCGAACACCGACGCCAGCAGCCGGTTCTGGTCTCCTCTGGTGGCGTGTGCCATGGCGTTGCCGGCGGCGTGGAACAGGCCCTCGTCGTCACACATCCGGGCCAGCACCAGGACCGCGGCGAGGAAGCCGACGACCGGGAGCAGGTCGGCCACCTCGGCCCAGGCGTCGTGCCAGGTGGTGGCCCCGGTGGCGAGAACCAGGCCGGCCGCGGGCAGCGCGACGGCGACCTCCGGCCAGCCCCGGGGACGCATCAGCGCGAAGCCGAGCACCGCGGCCAGCGCGGCCAGCGACAGGGTCAGTTCCACGGGTCGGTGCGCTGCCACAGCTGCGGCAGGTGCAGCGCGACGCCGTCCTCGTCGGCGAGCCTGGTCAGCACCGCCATGGTGCTGTCGAGGTCGTCGACGGCGAACGGCAGTGCGCGCAGCGGTTTGTCGAGGGGCCGGAAGAAGTCGTCCCAGTGGATCAGCACCACCCGGCGCGCGCCCACCGCGCGGACGGTCTCGGTCCAATAGTCGGTCAGGTATCGCGCCGGTTGCCGTCCGAGTTGGCCGACGCCGAGGTAGGCCACCTCGGCGCGCTGTCCGGTCAGGGCGCCGGGCACGAAGCCGGCGCTGCCGACGATCAGCATGCGCCGGTCCGTCGGGCGGTGCGCCACGAGCATCGACCACGCCTCGCCGCACCGGTAGGCCGACGCCCGCGCCGGCGGGGAGACCGCAGCGGTGATGGGGCCGGGGAAGCGGTCCGGCGGGCAGTGCCGGCCCTCGATGAGGGTGATGTCGTAGGCGCCTGCGGCGATGGGTTCGCCGGCGGTGACGGTCTCGACGTGGTCCAGGCCGTGGCCGTGGCCGATCTGGGCTGCCGACGATCCGCCGATCAGCCGCGCGCCGGTGCGCTCGGCCACGGCCGCGGAGTCCAGCGCGTGGTCGTAGTGGGTGTGGACGGGGATGACGGCAGCCAGCCGGCCGACGCCGAGGCGGGCCAGGCCGGCCTCGATCCGTCCGGCCGAGCAGCGCAGCGGCCGGGCAGCGACGGTGAGAAGCCCTGGCCGGGAGAAGAATCCGTCGGTCAGCACCGCCGAGGTGCCGTCGTCGATGAGCAGTGTCGTCACGCCGGCCCAGGACACCGTCAACGGGCTCGTCGCTGAGGCGGACGGGGCATCGACATAGCCGAGGTAGGCCTCGAGGTCGGGGCGGCCGAGCTTCAGGCGCATCAGGTCACCCTAGCCGGGCGGGGTTGCCCCCGGGCGGGCCGAACGGGTACTAATGAAAATGATTATCATTTACTCAATCGAGCTGCGGAGACCCTCATGAAGCCCGGCATTCATCCCGACTATCACCCCGTCGTCTTCCAGGACGCCAACACGGGCACCAGGTTCCTGACCCGGTCGACGGTCACCAGCGACAGGACCATCGAGTGGGAGACCCCCGACGGGGTGCGCGAATACCCGCTGGTGATCGTCGAGGTCTCGGCGGAGTCGCATCCGTTCTGGACGGGCAGCCGCCGCATCATGGATGTGGCCGGTCAGGTCGAGAAGTTCAACCGCCGATACGGCGGGCGGTGACCCCGGGCCGGGACTGGCGACTGCGGGCACGCTGCCGCGGTTTGCCCACCGACCTGTTCTACGCCTCCGAACTGCACCAGGGCAGCCTGCGGCGTGCCCGCGAAGAGGAGGTCAAGCAGATCTGCCTGCGGTGCCCGGTGCGTGCGCAATGCCTGGCGCATGCGCTCGAACATCCTGAGCGGCACGGTATCTGGGGCGCAACCACACCGCGGGAGCGTGCCGCGCTGGGCCTCAGGGGGTTTCGTCGCCCCGGTGTCGCCGGGTGATGTCGTCGGCGGTGTCGAATTCGTCGCAGGGGTCCTCGTGCCAGTCGCCGAATGGATCGGGGTAGCCGGGCCAGTCCTGCGGCCGCGCCAGCTCGTCGTCGGTGAGCAGCGCGCCGGCGAGCGCATTGGTGATGGTGGTCGGGTCGGCGCCGCACACCAGCGCGGTCATCGAGATGTGGCGATCGCCGAAACGGTCGTTCCAGCGCAGGCCGGCCCAGGTCACCCGCTCGGGATCGGCGAAACCGTCGGCGTGTGGTTGCGAGGCCGCCAGCCAGTCCCCGGCGTGGCCCACATGCAGGCCGCCGCCGGCCGACTCGATCCACACCACCGCATCGGGCTGGCTGGCCAGCCAGGCCCGTCCGCGGATCCGGACGACGCCGTCGAGCAGGACGTCGATCGCCAGGTGCAGGCGCATCGGGTGAAACGGCCGGTCGGCGCTGAAGTCGACGAGCTGGATGTCGCCGTCGGCATCCAGCGGCGGCTCCCCGGCCAGGAGCGCTTCATGCGCATCGTGCTCGCGGCCACGTCGCGCGGCCCGACTCAACGAGCTCAGCGCGGACTCCAGCAGCGCCGGCCCGGCCAGGCGCAGAGCGCGGGGCGCCAGCCGGCGCAGCACCGACGCCGCCCGGTCCTGCGCCCCGGTCAGCACCAGCACGTCGGCGAACTCGGCCTGGCCGACGACAACCTGGGCAACGGTGCGTTCGTCGTCGAGGATGTCGTCACCCAGCGACTGGGTCAGCCACTGGGTGACGTCGACGGTGCTCACCACCGCCTCGATGCGCACGTCCCGGGCTGCGGGCCCGTCGGAGTACCCGGGGCCGACGCGCACCGCGACGTTGTTGATCGCCCAGCACACCGGTTCCGGCTCCAACCACTCCTGCAGGTGCACGACGATGCGCTCGACATCCTCGCGGCGGTGCAGCCGGCGCAACAGCACCAGCAGGTCCTCGCGAACGGTGCAGCTCACGCAGCAGCCGGTGATCTCCATCGGCCACTGCGTGGTGTGGGGCTCCCCGTTGCGAATGATGGTGACGGTGCGCACGACCACGTGGCCGTCGAGGCGGTGCCGGACCACGATCGTGCCCGGAGCCTGGGACAGGATTTCGCAGACGTCGTCGGTCATCTGCTGGCCGGCCACGACGATCAGCGGGGTTCGCTTCATCTCCACCCTTATTAGCAATCATTTTCATTAAGGCTGGCGGTGACGATACCGGGCCGATCCGCTCATGTCGACGCGCCGCGAGCCGCAGGGAGTGCCGAGGGGTCAGTAGGTGTAGGGGTTGTCCGGAGGTTCGATCTCTTGGACCGCCGACACCTGCATGGCCGGGGTGCTGCGTCGGGTGGGGTCGCCCTGGCCGGCGGGGATCGTGCCCTCCACCCGCACCCAGGTGCCGTCGGGCAGCGCTGCGGCGGTCGCAGCCTCCGGGCCGTCGAGGTCGATGCGCGCCAGCGACGCATCGGCTGCGCAGCACAGGATCACGACGCGGCCCAGCTGAACCTGGTCGCCGTCCTTCATGGTGAACCCGGTGACGGTGATCAGCCGGCCATCGAGGGTGTCGGCCGAATCCTGCGCGATGCGCACCAGCACCTCGGGCAGCGCGAGCTCCGGGGCCCGCTCGGCCGGCAGCGGTGGGAAGGGTCGCTGCAGCACCTCGGCCGAGACTTCCCGGACGGCGGGCCGGGTGGTTTGTGGTCCGATCGCCGGCGGAACGACGAAGCCCAGTAGTGCGACCGGGATCAGCAGCAGCCACAACACCCCCGAGCGGTGTTTGTGGTCGTGCTGGTGGTCGGCGGAGTCGCTGGGACCGCTGCGGATGTCCCGGACGATGGAGACCAGCGCCAGGCCGATGAGCAGTACCGCCGAGGCCAGCAGCCACGGCAGCAGCGAGGGTTTGACGTAGCGGGTGAACGTGCCGGTGACGGCGATGATCAGGGTGCTCACCCCGACCAGCAGCAGGATCGCGTTCTCGGTCTCGCGGGTCATCGGTTGCCCACCACCACCAGGCCGACACCGGTGGCCACCGCGACGGCGACGAGGAAGGTCACCGGGGCGAAGCGCACGGCGAACGCCCGGCCGAACATGCCGACCTGCATCGCGAACAGCTTGATGTCGATCGCGGGACCGACGACCAGGAACACCAGCCGGGGCACCAGCGGCAGCATCGACAGGCTGGCCGCGACGAAGGCGTCGGCCTCCGAGCACAGCGCCAGGATCACCGCCAGCAACGCCATCACCGCGATGCCGAGAAGCAACTGGCCGGCGAGGTGGTCGTAGACCCAGGCCGGCACCAGGATGTGCAGCGCGGCGGCGGCGGCCGCGCCGATCACCAGGTACGACGAAGCCTGCAGGAAGTCGTGCCGGGCCGCCTCGGTGAACACCGTCCAGCGGGCCCCGTCCTGGCCGTGCAGGTGCGGCATCCGGCGGGTGATCCAGCGAGGCTGCCCGAACCGGGCCCACAGCGCACCCATGATCAGCGCGGTCAGCAGCGATGCGGCGCAGCGCGCGACCACCATGCGGGGCTCGCCGGGGAACGCGACCGCGGTGGACACCAGCACCACCGGGTTGATGGCCGGCGCGGCGAGCATGAAGGTCAGCGCAGCAGCACCGACGGCACCCTCGCCGAACAGCCGGCGGGCGATCGGCACCGAGCCGCACTCACAGCCGGGCAGCACGGCACCGCCTGCGCCGGCGGCGAGGATCGCCGCCGAGGGCCGGCGCGGCAGCCAGCGGGTCAGCCGGTCCGGGGTGACGTAGGCCGCGACCGCGCCGCTGACCAGCACGCCGAGCGCCAGGAACGGGATCGCCTGGACAAAGATGCCGCAGAACACCGTTGCGGCGGTGGCGATGTCCGGTGTCCCGGCGACGAAACTGCGCAACGCCGAGCCGGCCAGCGCCAAGCCCACGACCACGGCCACGAGCACATGCATCGATCCCAGGCGGAGACGCCGGGACGGGGTGCTCACCGCCATGGCGGCCATTGTGCCAGCTGCCTGGCTAGCTGAACGGCTCGAGCGTCACGCCCTCGGCGATGAGCCGCTCGCGCACCGCGGCGGCGATCTGCACCGCACCGGGCGAATCCCCGTGTACACAGACCGATTCCACGGTGACCGGAATCGTCGAACCGTCCACGGCGTCCACCCGCCCGTGGGTGACCATCGAGATGACCCGATCGGCGATCTCGTCGACGTCCTCGAGCACTGCGTTGCGCTCCCGGCGGGAGACCAGCTTGCCGTCCGGTCGGTAGGAGCGGTCGGCGAATGCCTCGGGCACGGTGCGCAGCCCCAACTCCTCGGCCGCGGCGAAGAACTTCGATCCGGCCAGGCCGAGTACCGGCAGCGAAGGGTCGACTGCATGCACGGCCTCGGCGACCGCACGCGCCTGGCCCCGGTTGGTGACTATCGAGTTGTAGAGGGCCCCATGGGGTTTGACATAGGACACCGAGGTACCGGCGGCGGAGGCCAGGGCTGCGAGCCCGCCGATCTGATACATCACGTCTGCGGCGAGGTCCTCGGGGTCGGCATCGATGAAGCGCCGGCCGAAGCCGGCCAGGTCGCGGTAGCTCACCTGGGCCCCGATCCGTACTCCGCGGGCGGCTGCCGCCCGGCAGACCGTCATGAGGTTGGCGGGGTCTCCGGCGTGAAAACCGCAGGCCACGTTGGCAGAGGTGACGATGCCGAGCATGGCGTCGTCGTCCCCGAGGGTCCACACCCCGAATCCCTCGCCGAGGTCGGCGTTGAGGTCGACCGACATTGCTGGCACGTGGCCAGCTTAGCCACACCGGGCTGCGATATCTTGGCCCGGTGATCGTCACAGGTGCGCTGCTGGCCGAGTCCGCCTCGGTCGTCGACAACAAGCTCAACGTGACCGGCGGGGTGGTGAGCACCTACCGGATGGGCTCACATCCGATCATCCCGGTCACCCTGGTGGTGCTGACCCGCTCCCAGCCGTTCGACATGGCCCCGACGCTGACCGTGACCATCACCAACCCGGCCGGCGAGTCGAGGGACGTCGAGCTCGAGGTTCCGCTGGCCAGCCTCGGTGGGGAGATCGGGTTCTTCTGTGTACCGCTGCGCATCCCGGTTCCGGCGCTCGGGCGCTACACCGTCGTGCTACCGGCGCAGGGTGGGTCGATCGAGCTGCCGCTCACGGTCGTCAACTGAGGCCCAGCTCGATCCGATGGTCGGCCGCCTGCGCCAGCGAGTTGTCGTGGGTGGCGGCGACGACGGTCGTGCCGGAGTCGGCGAGCCGGCGCAGGTGTGTGTGCACGAGCGCACCGGAGTCGGTGTCCAGTCCGGTGGTGGGCTCGTCGAGAAGCAGTAGCGGAGCCTGCTGGGCCAGGGCCTGTGCGAGTAGCACCCGCTGACGCTGTCCGCCGGACAGTTCGCCCAGAGTGCGCATTCGCACCTTCCCGAGGCCGAGTTCGGTCAACCAGTACTCGACGACGGCGTGGTCGGCTTTCCCGGGGCGGCGCAGTAGTCCGAGCCGACGCCAGCGGCCCATCATCACCGCCTCGGCGACGGTGATCGGAAACGTGTCGCTGACCGCGCTGCGCTGCACGGCGTAGGCGACGTCGTTCACCCGCACCTCGACGTCGCCCCGGGTGGGCTGGACTATCCCGGCGAGCAGATTCAGCAGGGTCGACTTGCCCGAACCGTTGGGGCCCACGACCGCGGTCACGGCGCCCGCCTCGATCCTGCGGGTCAGCCCGTCGAAGACCAGGGTGGAGCCATAGCCGACGGCCACACCGGTCAGGGCGATCCGGGCCGCGTCGACAGGCGGCTTATTGATAATGATTCCCATTACTGCTAAGAGTGTACGGCATGCACTGGTTGATCGAGCCGTTCGCGGCGGACGTGGTCGCCCGGGCTCTGGCGGCCGGAGTCATCGCGGCCTGCCTGTGCGCTCTGGTGGGCTGCTGGGTTCTGCTGCGGCACAATGTCTTCCTGGGCGACGCGATGACCCACGGCATGCTTCCCGGGGTCGCCCTGGCCGCGCTGCTGGGCGTCAGCCTGATGGCCGGCGGCCTGTTGGCCGCGTTGGCCATGGCGCTCGGGGTCGCTGCGATCGGCCGGTCATCGAAGCTGGCCTCCGATGCCGGCATCGGGCTGCTGCTGGTGGGCATGCTCGCGTTGGGTGTGGTCATCGTGTCGCGTTCGCAAAGCTTCGCCGTCGACCTCACCGGGTTCCTGTTCGGTGACGTGTTCGCGGTCCGCACAGGCGATCTCGTCGTGCTCGCGGTGGCGCTCAGCGTGACCTTTGCGGCTGTCGTCATCGGGCACCGCGCCTTCGTGGCGGTGACATTCGACCCCTGCAAGGCGGCCACCCTGGGACTGCGCCCACAGCTGGCGATCCCGGCACTGACGCTGCTGATGGCCGTCGCGATGGTGGCGTCCTTTCACGTCGTGGGCACGCTTCTGGTGCTCGGCCTGCTGGTCGCGCCGCCGGCGGCCGCCTTGGCGTGGGCGCGGTCCATCCCCACCGTCATGGCGCTCGCGGCGGTGATCGGCTCGGCTGCGGTGTATCTGGGCCTGATCGTCTCGTGGTACGCCGGGACCGCTGGTGGCGCCACCATTGCCGGGGTCGCGGTGCTGATCTTCTTCGCCTCGACACTGCTGTCGCAGCTGCGTTCGCAGTGGCGGCGGCTGTCCGTGGCAGCGACCGCCGTCTGCCTGGTCGCCGGCTGCTCGAGTGGCAGCCCGGAGCCGACTGAGTCGTCGCAGGTATCTGGGCACGACGAGGTGGTGGTCGACGGTGCGCGTGAGCTGGACGGTCCGTTGACGATGCTTGTCATCGTGGACCCGGTCAGCGGTGACACCGCGGTGTACGACGCTGCCGACGAAACCGAAACCGCCATCGGCTCTTACGGTGCGACCACAGCGATCGCCGGTGACGGACGTTTCGCCTACCTGCGGACGGCAGAAAGCACAACCATCGTCGACGGGGGCGCCTGGACCTTCGACCATGGCGACCACTACCACTATTTTGCGACAGACCCGGCGATGGTCGGCACGCTCGAGATTGCGGTCGCGTCGGCGGCGGCCAGCAACTCACTCGCCGCAATCCAGAGCGAGACCGGCGTAGTTGAACTGCTCAACCGCGAGGAGCTCGGGGAGCACACCGTCGAACCCGCAGGCTTGTCGGCCGGCGCAGATGTGACCGCAGCGGTGCCGTACGGCAGCCGGCTGGTCACCGTCACCGACACGGGGCGGATGCAGGTCGTCGACGAGTCCGGGACGAGGGCGTTGACCGGCGAGTGCGCACACCCCACCTGGTCGAAGGCATCGCGGCGCGCGGTGGTGTTCGGCTGCGATACCGGCGCGGTACGGGTCACCGGCGGCGACGGTGACCTGACCGTCACCGCGATGCCGTTCCCGCCCGACGCCCCTGCTCAACGCCCCGCGCAGATGGATCACCGCGACCGCGCCGACGTGTTCACCGGCGTCTCGCCAGGCACCGTGTGGGTGCTCGACAGTCGCCAGCGCAGGTGGACGACCATCGCGGTGCCGGATGCGGTGGCAGCGAACACCGCCGGTGACGGCTCCGTGCTCGTGCTGCACCGGGACGGGGCGCTGGGCTCCTTCGACGTCAACGAGCGCACCGAGACCGCGCGGGTGTCGCTGTTCGCCGGCGGTGTGCCCGACGAAGGTGCCCAACCGGTCATCGATATCGATTCCGACCGCGCCTATGTCAACAATGCGGCCGCTAGCGAGGTCTACGAGATCGACTACGCCGACGGGTTACGGATAGCCCGCACCCTGCGCACCGAAGTGGCGCCAGGCCTGATGGTGGAGACGGGCCGGTGAGGAGACACGTACTCGCCGTGCTCGTCGCGGTTCTCGGCGCGGCAGCCACGGCGTGCGGTGGCGGCGCGCACGCAAGCCGCAACGAGATCGTCGTGACCACCAACATCCTCGGCGACGTCGTGCGCAGCGTGGTCGGCGACGCCGCCGACGTCCGGGTGTTGATGAAACCGAACGCCGATCCGCACTCGTTCGGTATGTCGGCGCAGGAAGCCGCCGCGATGAACTCCGCCGGGCTGATCGTCTCCAACGGCCTCGGTCTCGAAGAGAACGTGCTTCGCAATGTGGAAAGCGCTGCAGAACAGGGGGTTCCGACGCTGGCTGTCGGTGAGCGCATCGACCCGATCCGCTACACCGAAGGGGACACCGCGGGTGCGCCCGACCCGCACTTCTGGACCGACCCGCAACGGATGATCACCGCCGTGGACGTCATCGAGGAGACGATCCTCAACGAGGTGGACGGCATCGACTCCGCCGCCGTCGCCCGCAACGCCGATGACTACCGCGCGCAACTGGCCGAGCTGAACGACTCGATGGCCGCAGACTTCGCCACCATTGCACCTCAGCGCCGAAAGCTGGTGACCAACCACCACGTACTCGGGTATCTCGCCCGGCGCTTCGGATTCGCGGTGATCGGGGCGATCGTGCCCAGCGGCACCACGCTGGCTGCCCCGAGCCCGTCCGACCTCGAATCGCTCGTCGGTGCCATCGAGGAGGCCCGGGTGCCGGCCATCTTCGTCGATTCCTCGCAGCCGGAGAGGCTGGCCCGGGTGTTGTCCGAACAGGCTGACATCGCTGTCGAGATCATCCCGCTCTACAGCGAATCACTCAGCCCGCCAGGCACACCGGGTGCAACGTACATCGACATGATGCACGCGAACGCGGACTCGATTGTCAAAGGTCTGCGGTGAACCGCAGCCATCCATCAGCTCGGAAGGGAGCAGATATGTTCGATACCCGGTGGTTCTACCGCGCCGGGGCGTTGTCGTGCGCGGCGGCAACCCTGGTCGCGTGTTCGTCGGGAACCGACAGCGCCGAGAACACCCAGAGCCCGGATCCGGCACCCGCCTCCGAGGCACCGGCCGAAGCGATCGCCGAACCGGTGGTGGTGACCTACGACGGCGGTCTCTATGTCCTCGACGGCGAGACCCTCGAGGTAGCACAGGACATCCCGCTCGACGGCTTCCTGCGCGTCAACCCTGCCGGCGACGAAGCCCATGTGCTGGTGACCACCGGCGGGGGGTTCCGGATTCTCGACGCGGCGGCCGGTCACCTGACCGACCACACCTTCGCCGCGTCGGATCCCGGCCACGTCGTCGTGCACGGTGAACACACCGTGCTGTTCGCCGACGGCTCGGGTGAGATCACCGCGTTCGATCCGCACGCCCTCGAAGAGGACGGTATGCCCGAGACCGAGTCGTTCACCACACCCCAACCTCACCACGGTGTCGCGGTGATCCTGTCCGACGGGACGCTGCTGCACTCCCTGGGCGATCCGGACACCCGGACCGGAGCGGTGGCCATGCAGGGCGACACCGAGATCGCCCGCAGCGAAGACTGCCCCGGCGTTCACGGAGAGACCGTGGCCGCCGACGAAGTGGTCGTCCTCGGCTGCGAGAACGGTGTGTTGACCTATGCCGACGGCGCGTTCACCAAGATCCCCAGCCCCACCCCTTACGGCAGGTCAGGCAATCTTCGCGGACACGACGATTCACCGGTGGTGCTCGCCGACATGAAGGTCGACCCGGACGCCGAGATGGAGCGGCCGAACCAGTTCGCGCTGATCGACACCACGACCAACCAGATGAACGTGATCCAGCTCCCGGAATCGGTGAGCTACTGGTTCCGCTCGCTGGGTCGGGGTCCGCAGGGTGAGGCACTGATCCTGGGCACCGACGGCAAGCTACACGTGTTCGATCAGGTGACGGGCGATCCGATTCGAGCCATCGACATCATGGAACCGTGGACCGAACCCGACGACTGGCAGACCGGCGGGCCGGCGGTCTTCACCCGTGAGGACGCTGTCTACGTCTCCGACCCGGCCACCCGCCAGATCCACCTGGTCGACCTACAGGCTGGCTCCGTGACGGCGTCGACGACGCTGGAGCAGGCTTCCAACGAACTGAGCGGGGCGGTCGGGCACCACCACCACTAGGCGAGTCGGTGCGACGATGGTGGCGTGACCCGAGCTGACATCCTGATCACTGCGTCAGAACTGGCGCGCCACCTCGCCGCCGGCCGACCGGTGAACGTCCTCGACGTCCGTTGGGAACTGACACACCCCGACGGGCGCGAGGCGTTCTCCGCCGGTCACATTCCCGGCGCGGCGTATGTCTCGCTCGAGGACGAGCTGGCCGATCACAGCGTGACCGGCCGCGGCCGCCACCCGCTGCCGTCTGGCGACGCGGTGGAGGTGGCCGCGCGTCGGTGGGGGATGCGTGCCGGCGCGCCGACGGTGGTGTACGACGACTGGAACCGCGCGGGTTCGTCACGGGCCTGGTGGGTGCTGACCGCCGCGGGCATCGCAGACGTCCGCATCCTCGACGGTGGGCTGGCCGCCTGGGTCGCCGCCGGCGGCGAACTCGAAACCGGTTGTGTTCCCGTTGCTCCCGGCGATGTGGCGGTCGCGCATCGCGACTTGTACCACGGCGGGCTGCCGACGATGACCGCCGACCAGGCGGTGCCCTTCGCTGGTTCGCTGCTCGATGCGCGCGCTCCAGAGCGGTTCCGCGGCGAGAACGAGCCGGTCGACCCGGTTGCCGGCCACATTCCCGGCGCCCGCAATGCTCCGAGCACGTCGGTGCTGTCTGCCGATGGCACGTTCGGCACCGATGCCGAGTTGCGGAGGTTCTTCGCCGAGCGGGGCGTCGCCGGCACCGGCGGCGTGGGTGCGTACTGCGGCTCGGGTGTCACCGCCGCGGTGCTGATCGCCGCGCTGCACGCGGTAGGCGTTGAAGCCCAGCTGTTTCCGGGCTCGTGGTCGCAGTGGTGCGCTGAGCCGGACCGGCCGGTCGCGACCGGAGACTAGCGGATCAGTTCATCCTGCTCGATCTCGCGAGGTTCACGTCCGCGCGAAGCCTCATGGGCAGGTCGGTGGGATCCCAGGTGCCCGCAGCGATCCACGCGCACACCGTGTCGGCGTCGGCGCCGTCGCACACCGGACCGACCCACTGCACGGACGACACCGGAACCCGGTCCACCGTGCAGGGCTGCAGGATCAGCATCATCTCTTTCTCGGATGTTCGTGCCGCGCAGGTGGCAGAGCCCAACATGCACCGAGTGACGACGAGGACGCCGTGCGGACAGCTGCGGATCACCGTGCGCAGCTTCGGTATCACCACCTCGGTGACCTCTGTGTCGCAGGCCGTGCAGACGGCCACTGTGAACGGGTTGTGGGTGAATCGGCGTGCTGTTGTCAACGCTGGTCTCCTCGTCGGGCTCCAGGAACCGGCGCCCTTATCGGTAATGGTTTTCAACAACTGCGGATCACGCTACAGTGCCTCGGGATCGTTGTCGAAAACAATTTTCAAAAACCGAGGAGGGTGTTCATGGGCCGAATGACGGGAAAGGTCGCGTTCGTCACCGGGGCCGGGCGGGGGCAGGGCCGCAGCCACGCCGTACATTTGGCGGACGAGGGCGCTGATCTCGTCATCGTCGACATCGGCGAGAACATCGGCACGAATTCCTACCCCTTGGCCTCGGCTGCCGACCTCGACGAAACCGCCAGGCTGGTCGAGAAGTCGGGCAGGCGCGTGGTCGCCGCGCAGGTCGACGTTCGCGACCGGGTGGGGATGAAGAAGATGCTCGACGAGGCGGTCGCCGACATGGGTGGCCTGGATGTGGTGGTCGCCAACGCGGGTATCTGCCCGCTGGGCAACGACATTCCCGTCCAGGGGTTCGTCGACGCCTTCGATGTCGATTTCGTCGGGGTGGTGAACTCGGTGCACGTCGCGCTGCCGCATCTGCGGCCGGGCGGTTCGATCGTCGTGACCGGGTCGGTGGCGGGCCTGGTCCCGCAGATCGGCATCAACGGGCAGGGCGGCATGCAAGGTGCCGGCGGAGACGGATACGGGTTGGCGAAGAAGATGATTCGCGACTACACCAAGTCCCTCGCGCTCACCCTCGGACCGAGCCAGATCCGGATCAACGCCGTGCACCCCACCAATGTCGACACCGACATGTTGCACAACCCGGCGATGTACCAGACCTTCCGCCCGGACCTGTCCGAGCCGACCCGCGAGGACGCCGAGGTCACCTTCCCGTTCATGCAGGCCATGCCCGTGCCCTACATCGAGGCGTCCGACATCTCGCACGCGGTGGTCTACCTCGCCTCCGACGAGTCCCGCTACGTGACCGGACAGCAGCTGTTCGTCGACGCCGGGGCTTCGCTCAAGCTCGGTCTCTGAGCGGGCCGACCGTTTGACCCCGGACCTGCCGGGTAACCGCCAGCTCATGTGGTTCGACGACTGGTCCGACATCGTCCGGGTGCTGATCGTCGGCACCGCCGCGTACATCGGGCTGGTCGCGCTGCTGCGGGTCTCGGGGAAGCGAACCCTGGCCAAACTCAACGCCTTCGACCTGGTGGTCACCGTGGCGTTCGGCTCGACCCTGGCCACCATCCTGCTCAGCTCCGACGTGTCCTACGCCGAAGGCGTCACGGCTCTGGTCCTGCTGGCGGTGCTGCAGTTCGTCGCGGCGATGATCTCGTCGCGCCTGCGGTTGGGTAGGGCCGTGATCACCGCGCGGCCGACACTGCTGCTGCGCGACGGGGCCATGCTCGACGAGGCGCTGCGCGAACAGCGCATCAGTGCCGACGAAATCCGACAGGCCGTGCGGGCCGGCGGTGCCGGCAGCCTGGCCGACGTCGCGGCCGTGGTGCTGGAGACCGACGGCACCCTGAGTGTGATCAGCGCCGACCGTCTCGGCGACGGCTCGGCCCTGGGCGGTCTGTCAGTGTGAATGGCTCTGTGTCACACCCCAGGCGGGCAGCGGATCGGGGAAACCCAGCCAGGCCTGTTCGCCGCCGGCCATCTCCATGTCGGTCAGCAACGCTCCCGTCAGCAATTCGTGGACCCGGTCGCGGTCGAGCTTCACCCCGATGAACACGATCTCCTGGCCCGGCGTGATCTCGGTGCTCGACCAGTACTGCGCGGGCTCGATCACCAGGTTCGGGCCGGCCTGTGACCAGATCGCGGCGATCGTGGGACGGCTGGCGATCCAGCAGAACCCCTTGCTGCGCAGGATGCGGGTCAGCTGGCCCAGCGCTTTGGCCAGCCGGTTCGGATGGAACGGCCGATCAGCGCGGAACGTCATGGAGCTGATGCCGTATTCCTCGGTCTCGGGAGTGTGGCCGTCGGCGATCTCCTCGTCCCACCCGGGCGCCTCTGCAGCGGCGATGGGGTCGAACCGCCCGGTGTCGAGCACCTCGGACAGATCGACGACGCCGTGGTCGGTGTGGATCAGCGTGGCGGTCGGATTCAGGCGCCGCACCAGGGTTTCCACGGTGGCGAGGGTCGCCGGGGTTACCAGGTCGGTCTTGTTCAGCAGGATCACATCGGCGAACTCCACCTGATCGACCAACAGATCGGCCACGCTGCGGGAATCGCCCTCGCCCGCGCTCATCTGACGCTGCGCGAGCGCCTCGCCCCGGGCGACCTCGGTCAGGAACGTCGACGCGTCCACCACGGTCACCAGCGTGTCGAGCCTGGCCAGCTGGCCCAGGCTGAAGCCGTCCTCGAACTCCCAGCTGAACGTGGCCGCCACCGGCATCGGCTCGGAAATTCCGGTGGATTCGATGACGAGTTGGTCGAACCTGCCCTGGCGGGCCAGGGCGCCGACCGCATCGATCAGGTCCTCGCGCAGCGTGCAGCAGATGCACCCGTTGGTCAGCTCGACCAGCTTCTCCTCGGTCCGGTCGAGGTGGCCTTGGCCGGCCACCAGGGCGGCGTCGATGTTGACCTCGCTCATGTCGTTGACGATGACCGCCACCCGACGGCCTTCGCGGTTGGCCAGGATGTGGTTGAGCAGCGTGGTCTTGCCGGCGCCGAGGAATCCGGAGAGCACGGTGACGGGGAGCTGCGAGGGCGCGTCGACGGTCATATATTAATGATAATCATTTTCATTAAAAGGTCGCCAATCGACGGTCGATGGTGCGCCACAGTTTGGAAACGGTTATCGTTACCGTGTGAAGTCATCGAAGTTCCTCTGGCTGCGCGCCAGCGCAGCCACCGTCGTGCTCACGGCCCCGTTCGTCCTCGCGGGCTGCGGAAGCAGTGGAGAGTCCGCAGACTCGGCGGGTACCCCGCCGGCCGCCGAAGGCGGCTGCCCGGTCGCCCCGGTCCACGTGGTCGTCAGCGTCGATCAATGGGGCGACATCGTCTCTCAGGTCGGGGGAGCCTGTGCCGACGTGACAACCGTCCTGGCCGGTTCGTCGGTCGATCCCCACGACTACGAGCCGGCCCCGTCGGATGCCGCCCTTTTCGAGGGCGCCCAACTGGTCGTCATCAACGGCGGCCACTACGACGAGTGGGCTGCCAAGCTCGCCGCCTCCTCGGCCCCGGACGCTCCGGTGATCAATGCCGTCGAGCTCAGCGAAGGGCACTCGGACGAGGCCGGACACGACCACGACGGCGACGAGGGCCGTGACCATGCCGACGACCATGCCGACGACCATGCCGACGACCATGCCGGGGAGGGCAACCCACACGTCTGGTACAGCCCGGCGGCGGTCAACGAGGTCGCCGAAGCGGTGACGGCCCGGCTCAGCGAGCTGGCGCCGGACGCCACCGAATACCTCGACGAGCGGCACACCGAATTCACCAACGTGATGAAGCCGTACAACGAGACGATCGCCACGATCAAGGCAGGCGCGGAGGGAAAGAGCTACGCTGCCACCGAGAGTGTGTTCGACGACATGGCCGCGGCGCTGGGTCTGCAGAATCGGACCCCCGAGGGCTACCAACTCGCCTCGGCCAACGAAGCCGAACCGGCCCCGGCCGATCTGGACGCATTCCTGCGGCTGCTCGAGGAGGGCGGAGTGGATGTGCTGATCTACAACACCCAGACCGAGGGCTCGGTGCCCGAGCAGATCCGGGCCGCGGCCGAGCAGGCCGGGGTCCCGGTGGTCGAGGTCACCGAGACCCTGCCGCCGAACGCGGACTCGTTCCAGGTCTGGCAGGTCGGCCAGCTCGACTCCCTGGCCAAGGCTCTCGGTGTCCCAGCATGACCCGGTAGTTGTGCCGGCGCTGGCGTTCGACGACGTCAGCGTCGCCCGCGGTGGCCGCACGATCTGGTCGGATTCGACGTTGCAGGTCGACCCCGGTCAGTTCGTCGCCGTCATCGGCTCCAACGGCTCGGGCAAGACCACCCTGCTCAAGGTGATTCTCGGGCTGCTGCCCGTCGCGCGCGGGCAGGTCCGGGTGTACGGCGCGCGTCCCGGGCTTCTCAACGACGAGATCGGCTACGTCCCACAGCACTACGACGTCAACGCGACCGAGGCGATCCGGGCCCGCGACGCCGTGCTGCTCGGGCTCACCGGTCGGCGCTGGGGTTTCGCCCGGCCCAGCGCCGCGGATCGTCGCCGGGTGGACGAGGCGCTGAACTGGGTCGAGGCCGGCGATTTCGCCAACCGGCGGCTCTCCGAGCTGTCCGGGGGGCAACGTCAGCGCATCGCGCTGGCCAGTGCCCTGGTCGCGCAGCCCCGGATGCTGATCCTCGACGAGCCGCTCGCATCGCTGGACATGCGTACCCAGCACGAGATCGTCGAGCTGCTCGCCAAGCTCAAGCGCGAACTGGGCGTGACGGTCATCGTCGTCGCCCACGACCTCAACCCGCTGCTGAGTGCCCTCGACAGTGCGATCTATCTGCTCGACGGCCATGCCCACCACGCGGCGATCGACCGGGTAGTCGACTCCGAACTGCTCACCCACATGTACGGCACCCCGGTCAAGGTGGCGCACACCCTGCAGGGCGAGCTCTACATGCGGAGCAACTGATGACCGTGCGGAGCAGCTGATGACCCAGTCCCTCGTGGCGATCGGCTACCAGGACAACTGGGTGCAGATCCTGGGCTCGTCGTTCATGCGCAACGCGTTGCTCGGCGGGACGATCGTGGCCCTTGCCGCAGGCCTGATGGGCTACTTCATCGTGGTGCGCAACTCGTCGTTCGCCGCGCACGCGCTGGCCCACATCGGTCTCCCGGGTGCGACCGGGGCCGTGCTGCTCGGGCTGCCGGCCGCACTCGGGCTGGGTGTGTTCTGTGTCGCGGGCGCATTGGCGATCGGGGCGCTGGGCAAGCGCGCCTCCGACCGTGACGTCGCCACCGGCACGGTTCTGGCGTTCGCCACCGGGCTGGGCCTGTTCTTCAACTCGCTGGCCACCCGCAACTCCTCGACCCTGACCAATGTGTTGTTCGGGAACCTGCTGGCGATCACCGGCCGGCAGCTGATCGGGTTCCTGGTGCTGTTGGTGGTGCTGGCCGCCTGCATGGCATTCATCTACCGCCCGCTGTTGTTCACCTCGGTCAACAGCCAGGTGGCCGAGGCCAAAGGGGTTCCGGTGCGGGGGCTGTCGATCGTGTTCATGGTGCTGCTCGCCATCACGGTCACGATGGCCGTTCAGGCGGTGGGCACCCTGCTGCTGTTCGCGCTCGTCGTGACGCCCGCTGCCACCGCGCTGGTCATCACCGCGCGGCCGGTGGCGGCGATGGCGGTGTCGGCGGGGATCGGGCTGTTCTCGGTGTGGGCCGGGTTGGCGCTCGCTGCGATGTTCAACCTCCCGCCCAGTTTCGTGATCGTCACGGTCGCCTGCGGGGTCTGGCTGGCGGTCTGGCTCGTCGGACGGATGCCGCGCCCGGGCCGCACAAGCACCGCATCCGCTGGCGCGTCCACTAATCTCGGGGAGCATGTCCAGGAGTCCAGCGCCGAGACGCCGCGCGACCCTGGCCTCACTCGCCGCTGAACTCAAGGTTTCGCGGACCACGGTCTCCAACGCCTACAACCGGCCGGATCAGTTGTCGGCCGAGTTGCGCGAGCGGGTGCTGTCCACCGCCAAGGCGCTGGGCTACCCGGGCCCGGACCCGGTCGCGCGCTCGCTGCGTACCCGTAAGGCGGGCGCTGTCGGACTGGTCATCACCGAACCGTTGAACTACTCGTTCCGCGATCCGGCCGCGCTGGACTTCGTCGCGGGTCTGGCCGAGTCGTGTGAAGCGGTGGGGCAGGGTCTGCTGCTGGTGGCGGTCGGGCCGGGCCGCAGCGTCAGCGACGGCTCGGCGGCCGTGCTGGCCGCCGGGGTGGACGGTTTCGTGGTCTATTCGGCCTCCGACGACGACCCGTACCTGCCGGCGGTGCTGCAGCGGCACCTGCCGGTGGTGATCGTCGACCAGCCCCGCGATGTGCCCGGGACGTCGCAGGTCTGCATCGACGACCGCGCCGCCATGCGCGGGCTCGCCGACTACGTGCTCGAACTGGGGCACCGCGAGATCGGGTTGTTGACGATGCGTCTGGAACGGGAGTGGCCGCACAGCGGGCCCGCTCCGGCGGTCGCCGACCCGGCGCGGGTGCGCTCGCCGCATTTCCGTGTCCAGAGTGAGCGCATCGCCGGCGTGTTCGACGCGGTGACGGCGGCGGGGCTGGACCCGGAGTCACTGACCGTGGTGGAGAGCTACGAGCATCTGCCCACCTCCGGGGGCGCCGGCGCGGACGTCGCGCTGGAGGCCAACCCGCGGATCACCGCGCTGATCTGCACGGCCGACGTGCTGGCGCTCTCGGCGATGGACCATCTGCGCGCGCGGGGGGTCTACGTGCCCGGCTCGATGACGATCACCGGCTTCGACGGCGTCCCCGAGGCGCTGCAGCGCGGCCTGACCACCGTCGTGCAGCCCAGCGTCGAAAAGGGCCGCCGCGCAGGCGAACTGCTCCACAACCCGCCGCGTTCGGGGTTGCCGGTCATCGATGTTCTCGACACCGAGCTGGTCCGGGGCCGCACGTCGGGGCCCCCGGCTTAGCCGCGTCGGCGTGCGCGGTCAGGCAAACCGCATGCCGGCGCGAGCGTCCAGCAGGTAGGCCAGCGCGGCGGCCACGTCGGCGGGCGACTCGACGCGGTGCGACGCCAGGGAGTCGCCGGGGCCGACCTTCACGCCGATGTCGCCGTCGCGCAGCCGCCGGAACGCCTTCTCGTCGGTGACGTCGTCGCCGAAGAACACCACCGTCGACGCGTCGTGCCGGTCGCGCAGGATGTCGATGGCCTCACCCTTGTCGGTGGAGATCACCGCGAATTCGAGCACCGCCTTGCCGGTGGTGGCGTGCGCATCCCAGGCCGAGGCGGCCTCCCAGGCCGCGGCCAGCGCGGCCTCGCCGTCGGCGTCGGAGGCGTTGCGGACGTGCAGTGCGACGCTGGCCGGTTTCGTCTCGACCGTCACCCCGGGGCGCCCGGAGGCGATCGAGTTCAGCGTGTCGGTGATGGCCGCCAACAGGTCGGCGTCGATGTCGTGGGCGAACCCGGAGTCGAACTCGGCGCCGTGGCTGCCCACCAGGTGGACCGCCTCGGGCATCGACGACAACACCCGCAGATCGCGCAGCGCGCGCCCGGAGATCAGCGCGACCGCTGTGGACGGCAATTCGGCCAGCCCGACCAGGGCGCGGCCCGCCTCCGGCAGTGGGCGGGCATCGGAGGGGTTGCTGACGATGGGGGACAGCGTGCCGTCGAAGTCAGACGTGACCAGTAGTCGCGGCAGCTTCGCGGCGGCGTCGAGGGCTTTCGAGAGTTCGGCCGGCAGCTCGCTCACGCCTAGATCTTAGGCTGGTCGCCGTCCCCGATGAGCAGCCGCACTGCCAGGTCGAGCCGCTTGGCGACGTCGGTGGCCGAGGCCCGGCGGGTCAGCCAGGCCAGCAGATTGGACAGCCACACATCCGAGATCACCCGGGCGATGTGGAACTGGTCCTCGGTCGGTTCACCGTCGCTCATCGCGCGCGCGAACATCGAGTCCATCAGCTTGCCGACATGGTCGACCTCACCGGCGGCCGAGGCGTCGGCGAAGACGAAAGCCCTGGTCATCGCCTCGGTCAGCAGCGGGTTGCGCTGCATGGCCCGGTTCAGCTTGCCGACCATGATGTTGAGCCGCTGATAGGGCGTGGCGCCGGCGGCCAGCGCGGCGCGGTCGGTCTTGGCGTCGATGCGTTCGAACTCCCGGCCCAGCGCCGAGACCAGCAGGTGCACCTTCGACGGGAAGTACCGGTACAGCGTGCCCACCGCGACGTCGGCGCGTTCGGCCACCGCCCGCATCTGAACGGCCTCGTAGCCACCCTTGGATGCAATCGCCAGGGTGGCGTCCAGGATGCGCTTGCGCCGTTCGCGCTGCGCCTCGGACCCGAGTTCGGATTCAGCCAGAACCGCCACGTTCATCACCTGGCGAGGCCGGGTGTCGGCTCCGGCACCCGACTTGGGGCTTGCCGGCGCACCCGACAACTCTGACGTCCCTGACATGCGACGTGTGGCTCCTTCGTGATGCGGTATCGCTGAAAACGATACGCATGCCCTTCCCTGATTGCTCACCTCCGTGTCGTGGCGACACCGATGTGCCCTGCTGTAATGGCGGTCGACTTGACGGTCCAACGCTGGCAATATTAGAACACGTTCTAGTGGGAAGCATGGTCTTCTCGCCCCAACGGTAGGAGTCACGGTGTCGGCTAGGTCCTCGAACTCGTCTGCGACGATCACCGACGAGCAGTCCGCGGCGCGCGAACTGGTCCGGAGCTGGGCTGCCGGGTCCCGCGCGGTCGAGGCCGCCCGCGACGTCGAGCAGGGCGACCCCGACGCGTGGCGGCCTGCGTACGACGGGTTCGCCGAACTAGGGACGTTCGGTGTGGCGCTGCCCGAGCGGCACGGCGGGGCGGACGGCACCGTCGCCGACCTGTGCGCGATGCTCGACGAGGCCGCCGCGGCCATGGTGCCCGGCCCGGTGGCGAGCACTGCCGTGGCCACCCTGGTGTTACCGGATTCACAGTCCGAACTGCTGGCCGAACTGGCCGCCGGGGCGCGCACCGCGGGTGTCGCGGTGTCGGCCGACCTCACCCTCACCGACGGGCGGGTCACCGGCAGCGCGGACTACGTGCTCGGCGCCTCCGCCGGGGCGGTGCTGCTGCTGCCGGTCGCCGGGGAATGGGTGCTGCTCGATTCGACCGCGGCCGGCGTCACGGTCGAACCGCTGACGGCGACGGACTTCTCCCGGCCGCTGGCCCGGGTGGTGTGCGAGAACGTGCCCGCCGAGGTGCTGGACGTGCCGGCTCAGCGGATCGTCGACCTGACGGTGACCGTGCTGGCCGCCGAGGCCGCCGGCCTGGCGCGATGGTGTCTGCAGACCGCGACCGAGTACGCGAAGGTGCGCGAACAGTTCGGCAAGCCGATCGGCAGCTTCCAGGCCATCAAGCACATGTGCGCGGAGATGCTGCTGCGCTCCGAGCAGGCTTCGGTCGCAGCCGCCGACGCCGCGCAGGCGGCGACCGAGTCCGGCTCCGACGACGCGCAGCTCTCGCTCGCGGCCGCGCTGGCGGCGTCGGTGGGCATCGAGGCGGCCAAGGCCAACGCCAAGGACTGCATCCAGGTGCTCGGCGGAATCGGGATCACCTGGGAGCACGACGCCCACCTGTACCTGCGCCGGGCATACGCGATCGCGCAGTTCCTCGGCGGGCGGTCGCGGTGGCTGCGCCGGGTGGTCGACCTCACCCGACAGGGGGTGCGTCGTGACCTGCACATCGACCTGGATTCGGTGGCCGAACTGCGGCCCGAGATCACCGCGGCCGTCGCCGATGTCGTCGCGGCGCCGGCCGAGCAGCGTCAGGTCGCGCTCGCCGAGACGGGTCTGCTGGCGCCGCACTGGCCGCGGCCCTACGGGCGGGCGGCCGGCCCGGCCGAACAGTTGCTCATCGACCAGGAACTCGCCGCTGCCGAGGTGGTCCGCCCCGACCTGGTGATCGGCTGGTGGGCGGTCCCGACGATCCTCGAGCACGGCAGCCAGGAACAGATCGAGCAGTTCGTGCCCGCCACGCTGCGCGGTGAGCTGCTGTGGTGCCAGTTGTTCAGCGAGCCCGGCGCCGGTTCTGACCTGGCGGCGCTGCGGACCAAGGCCGTCCGTGCCGACGGGGGCTGGAAGCTGACCGGGCAGAAGGTGTGGACCTCCAATGCGCACACCGCACATTGGGGAGTGTGCCTGGCCCGGACGGATCCGGACGCGCCCAAGCACAAGGGCATCACCTACTTCCTGATCGACATGAAGTCACCGGGGCTCGTGGTGCGGCCGTTGCGCGAGATCACCGGCGACGAACTGTTCAACGAGGTGTTCCTCGACGACGTGTTCGTTCCCGACGAGATGGTGGTCGGTGAGGTCAACCAGGGTTGGCGGCTGGCGCGTACCACGCTGGCCAATGAACGGGTGGCGATGGCGCAGGGCACAGCGCTGGGCAATCCGATGGAAGAACTGCTGCGTTCGGTCGCCGAACTCGACGCCGCACAACAGGATCGGCTCGGGGAGCTGATCGTGACCGCGCAGGTCGGCTCACTGCTCGACCAGCGCATCGCCCAACTGGCCGTGGTCGGCGAGGACCCCGGCCCGCAGGCCAGTGCCCGCAAGCTCATCGGGGTGCGCTACCGCCAGGGGCTCGCCGAGTTCCGGATGGACCTGGCCGAGGGCGCGGGCATCGTCGACAGCCGGCAGGTCCACGACTTCCTCAACACCCGCTGCCTGACCATCGCCGGCGGCACCGAGCAGATCCTGCTGACCATGGCGGGGGAGCGGCTGCTGGGTCTGCCGCGCTGACGCCGAAAGAGGTGTCGGTCGGGGTAGCCGGTCGCTGCGATACTGGAGTACGTGTCTGCGGTCCTCGGTGCGTTTCTGGCCACCTGGTCGCAGGCTCGGCACACCTTCGGTGAAGGTGCGCCGTCGCCAGGGGCGCCGTTCGACCAGAGTGCCTCGCTGAGGCAGCTCCGGGCCCAGGCCGAGGCCGCGAACCCCGGTCGGCACTGGTCCGGGGGTGGTGCGAACGCGTACAACGCAGTCAACGTCGAGCACGCTGAACGCATCGGCCGGATGGCCGGGCTGGATCAGCAACTCGCCGTCGAGGTCGACCGGTCGGCCGGCATCGTCGCCAGGGGACGTCGGGACCTCGACGGGGTTCGTGACTGGGTGACGGCCGCGGCGGCAAGCGTGCCCAGCGGGCCGGCCGGGGAGCAGATGCTGGTTCCGATCGCCAACGCTGGGATTGCCCGCGTAGGCACCATCGTGGAGCAGTCCAATGCCGAATTGAACGCCGTCGGAACCAGGATCGGTCAGCTGGCCGAGGACTATCGACTACTCGGTGATCCGTCATTCAAACAGGCCCCCGGCGATGATCCCGGTGGGCCTGAAGAGGAACAGGCCGACGACGGTCGGGAGAGCCTGGATGAAATGCTGCAGCGAAACCAGGTATCTGAGGACCGAATGGTGGAATGGGAGCCGAGTTGGCCCCTGAGCATGTTCACCGACCCCAAGGAGATGACGGCGACCGAAGCGCAGATGCTCGACGCCCTCAAGCCGTGGGAGCTACGCGATTTTCAGCAGATCTCCGAGGCGGCGAGAGCCGAGGCGAATTCGCGCTTCCCACCGCCTGACGGAAACGAGGTGGACAATCACAATGACGCGTTTCGCCACGCCTATTGGAATGCGCTGATGACGCAGCGCTTCGGCGAGGATTGGGCAGAGAAGTTCACCACCGCCCATGAGCGAATCCCGAACAACTATGCCTCCAGTGAAGCGATGGATCTGCACAACAATCAGGTCGGCAGGGCCATCGCTGCGGCCAACCCCGATGCGTCCGCTGAGCAACTCGCCGAAATGGTGGAACAGGCGGTGCGCGACGGCGATACCGTCGTGATCCGCCCGGACGGCCAAGGACTGGAGTGGAGTGATCGGATGCCGGTCGGTGGCCCCGGTGGCGACTCGAGCGTGAGTGTGCCTGTCGCGGGCAACGATCCGAAACCTGTCCCCACGCCCTACCCTGGCCCCGGTTACGACCCCGGTGAGCCTGGATGAGGGAGACAGCAGCGACGTGATTGGAATGAGAGCGCCGATGATCCGGACGTGGGTGTACGTACTGCTGCTCTGCGCGGGGTTGACTGGTTGTGGAATGGGGAGGCCTGGCGTGGACATCAGTTTCAATGACCCGTTGGAGGCGGAGCTGTCGGCCTTGAAGAACTCTGGCCAGTCGGCCCAGCTGGTTGACCTGACCGACTTCGGCTGGGACGAGGTCCATCTGTTCAACGAAGGGGCGTCGCGGGAGCGCATCGAGGAGGTGGTGGGATCTTCGATCTTGAAGGGAAAGTACTGGGAGTCGGCGAGCTCGCTCCTGGTGTTCGAGCAGGACGGCGAGGTCGTGCGGGTGGTCTCGATCACCGGCGACTATCTCAGAGCGGACAAGCCCACCTGGAAGACCCAGGTTCGGGTGGTTCCGTGGGGCAACGGTGCCATGCGGCTGACCGACGTGGGCTGAACCGCCTTCCATGAGGCTCCCTTCACCGTATCCGAATGTCGCTGGATCATGAACCGGTGTGTGCGGGCGGTCTGCGCTGGTGTGCTGGCTACCGTGCTGGCGGCGTGCGGAATCATCGAGTCCGACGATCCACTGGAGGCTCAGCTATCCACGGTCAGGGATGGTGGACAGCCGGTTGCGCTCCGGGACGTCACGGACTTCGGCTGGGACGAGGTTCACCTCTTCAACGAGTACACCGACAAGGACGTGATCGAGAATGTCGTCGGTGAACCCGTCATCTCCGCGGACCATCACGCGGCAGGCAGCTTGTTGGTGTTCGAGGAGCGCGGCGCGGTCGTCAAGACCGTGACGATCACCGGCGACTACCTGCGGGCCGACGGAAACACGTTCGGCGCCGACGTCCTGGCCGTGCCCAATGGCGCTGGTGCTGTGCGGCTGGAAGATCCTCGATAGTGCGATTGCGATGCGCCTCGCCGGTGGTGCCTAGCTGTAGGTGGTCTGCGCGCAGGCGCTGGGCGTGGTGAGGTTGACCCCGCCGTAGACGACCTGGATCTGCGAGCACGCGATGAAGTCGCCGGAGGTGTCGGGCTGGCCGGTGGACCAGTTGATCGGCATCGCATCCCCGTCGGATTTGAACCGTTCGATGGGGCCGCCGCCGAAGTAGGTGATGGAGACCTCGACGCTGTTGATGGCCTTGTACATCTTCGACAGCACGTTGTTGTGGTTGGCGCCCTTGAGTTCTCGTGGGGTACCCGACGGCGCGCTGTACCACGCCTCCTGCCAGATGTCGCGATCCGAGCTGCGGATCGTGATGGTCTGGCGGGCCCAGGTGTCGCCGGGGAAGCCGGTCGGGCCGTCCGGCGTCAGCAGGTTCGCGGTGGTGTTGAAGAAGCACCGGTTCTGGGCCGCCACGCAGTCGGCGGTGACGTGCATCTGAATCTGGGTGGCGGCGTCCACCGGGATCGAGGACGTGCCGGAATTGGACGCGGCCGCCGCGGGCGTGGCCTGGGCGAGCCCTGCCGCCGCCAGCAGGACCGCCGCGCTTGCTGCTGCGAGCCGGTTCATCGTCACGAAGGTAATCCCCTGACTACTCGTCGTAGGTGACTTCGACCGAATCCGAGAGCGGGTGCGCCTGGCAGGCCAGGATCAGCCCCTCCTCGAGGTCGGAGTCCTCGAGGACGTCGTTGACCTCCATCTCGGTGTCGCCGGACTTCTTGAGCACGGCGCACGCGCCGCAGTGTCCTTCCCGGCAGGAGAACGGTGCGTCGAGGCCCTTGTCCAGCAGCACGTCGAGCAGCTTCGCGCGGCGCGGCCAGGAGATCTCGTGGCTCTCGCCGTCGAGGGTGACGAGCGCGGTGGCCGGCCCTTCGTCGCTGTCGGCCGACTCGTCCGCGTCGAGGGTCACGCGCGCGAAGGGGTCGGACTCCAGCGACTTGAACACCTCGATGTGGATCCGCTCGGCGGGCATCCCCGATGTGGTCAGTGCCTCCTCGGCAGCGGCCATGAACGGACCCGGCCCGCAGATGAACGCCTCCCGCCCGCCGAACGGCGCGACCAGTTCGGCCAGCCCGGCCAGGGTGGGCAGGCCCTGCACCGACTCCAGCCAGTGGATGGCGGTGAACCGGTCGGGGTTCGCGGCCGCCAGCTCACGCAGCGCGGAGGCGAAGATGACCGAGTTCTCGTCACGGTTGGCGTAGATCAGGGTGACCTTGCCGCTGCCCTCCGACAGCGCCGACTTCAGAATGGCCATCATCGGGGTGATGCCGCTGCCCGCGGCGAGCAGCAGGAAGTCGGTGTCGAGGGTCTTGGGCACGAAGGTGCCCGACGGCGCCAGGACGTGGACCTTCATCCCGGCGTGCGCGTTGTCACACAGCCAGTTCGACGCGTAGCCCGCCGAGGTGCGCTTGACGGTCACGGTGAGGGGGTCGCCGGTGAACGGGGAGCTGCACAACGAATAGCACCGGGCCACCGAGCCGGTGAGATCGCTGGGCACCCGCAGCGTGAGGAACTGCCCGGGCGCGTAGCGCAGTTTCTCCGGCGGGACCGGTGCGTCGGCGGGAGACTTGAACACCAGCGACCGCGCGTCGTCGGTCTCGTCGATGACCTCGGCGATCTCCAGCTCGAGCACATGGCTGCCCAGCGGTTCGTCGACCGCTACGTCCGTCACTACTGCGTCTCCCTCGTCAACTGACCCGACCCCCGTAACTAGAACAGGTTACAGAAATGGATGTCCGCAGGTCTAGCGGCTGCAGGACACCGCTACTCGACACAAATCGTAACGTGTTCTAATCTCAGTACCGTCAGTCCGCACTCCCTGGGAGGCATACCAGTGACGTCCATTCAACAGCGCGACGCGCAGTCGGTGCTCGCCGGTATCGACGATCTCCTGCCGCGGATCGCCAAGCGCTCCGCCGCCGCCGAAGAACTGCGGCGGCTGCCCGACGAGACCGTCGCCGAACTCGACGAGGTCGGGTTCTTCAAACTGCTCCAGCCCGAGCAGTGGGGCGGCATGCAATGCGATCCGACCCTGTTCTTCGAAGCCGTGCGGCGCATCGCCAGCGCGTGTGGTTCGACCGGGTGGGTCGCGTCGATCCTCGGCGTGCACAACTGGCACCTGGCGCTGTTCGACCAGCAGGCCCAGGACGACGTCTGGGGTGAGGACCCGACCGTGCGCGTATCGTCCTCGTACGCGCCGATGGGCGCGGGCACCGTCGTCGACGGTGGCTACCTGGTCAGCGGCGCCTGGCAGTGGTCCTCGGGCTGTGACCACGCAACCTGGGCCTTCCTCGGCGGCCCGGTGATCAAGGACGGTAAGCCCGTCGATTTCGGCAGTTTCCTGATCCCGCGCTCCGAGTACCGCATCGACGACGTCTGGAACGTGGTCGGCCTCAAGGCGACCGGCAGCAACACGGTGGTGGTCAAGGACGTCTTCGTGCCGCGCCACCGGTTCCTGTCCTACAAGGCGATGAACGACGGAACCGCAGGCGGCTATGAGAACAACACCGCCCCGGTCTACAAGATGCCGTGGGGCACGATGCATCCCACCACGATCAGCACCCCGATCATGGGGATGGCCTACGGCGCGTACGACGCGCACGTCGAGCACCAGGGCAAGCGGGTGCGCGCCGCGTTCGCCGGCGAGAAGTCCAAGGACGACCCGTTCGCCAAGATCCGCATCGCCGAGGCCGCCAGCGACATCGACGCCGGCTGGCGCCAGTTGATCGGCAATGTCGGCGAGGAATACAAGCTGCTGCAGGCCGGTGAGGAGATCCCGTTCTCGTTGCGTGCCAGCGCACGCCGCGATCAGGTCCGCGCGACCGCACGGGCGATCGCGTCGATCGATCTGCTGTTCGAGGCTTCCGGGGCCACCGCTCTGCAACTCGACCAGCCGGTGCAGCGATTCTGGCGGGACGCGCACGCAGGGCGGGTGCACGCCGCCAACGAACCCGAGCGGGCCTACCTGATCTTCGGTAACGACGCGTTCGGTCTGCCACCCCAGGACACGATGGTTTAAATGACGTCATTCGCCGCTGAAGCTGCCCAGCAGCAGGAGATCACCTTCGAGTCCACCTCGCGCTACGCGCAGGTCAGAGATGACATGCGGCTGCACTACCACGAGGCCGGGGTCGGCAACTCCGAGACGGTGGTGCTTCTGCACGGTGGCGGGCCCGGGGCCTCGAGCTGGTCGAATTTCGGCCGGAACATCCCGGTGCTGGCTGAGCACTTCCATGTGCTGGCCGTCGATCAGCCCGGCTATGGGCATTCCGACAAGCACACCGAACACGAGCAGTACAACCGCTACAGCGCCACCGCGCTGCTGAACCTGTTCGACCACCTCGGGATCGAACGCGCGTCGCTGATCGGCAATTCGCTGGGCGGCGGAACGGCGGTCCGGTTCGCATTGGACAACCCCAAGCGGGCCGGCAGGCTGGTGCTGATGGGGCCGGGCGGATTGAGCGTCAACCTGTTCTCGCCGGACCCGACCGAGGGGGTGAAGCTGCTCGGGCGCTTCGCCGCCGACCCGACCCGGGAGAACATCGAGGCCTTCCTGCGCATCATGGTCTTCGACCAGAGCCTGATCACGCCCGAACTCGTCGAGGAGCGATTCCAGATCGCCAGCACCCCCGAGTCGCTGGCGGCCACCAAGGCGATGGGGAAGTCTTTCGCCGGCTCGGACTTCGAGCTGGGCATGATGTGGCGTGACGTCTACAAGCTGCGACAGCGGGTGCTGCTGATCTGGGGCCGCGAGGACAGGGTGAATCCGCTCGACGGCGCGCTGGTGGCGCTCAAGCAGATTCCCCGGGTCCAGCTGCACGTGTTCGGGCAGTGCGGACACTGGGCACAGCTGGAGAAGTTCGACGAATTCAACAAGCTCACAGTGGATTTCCTCGGAGGTTCATCATGATCCGGTCGCTGGGATACCTGCGGATCGAGGCCACCGACATGGGCGCCTGGCGCGAGTACGGGCTCAAGGTGCTCGGCATGGTCGAAGGCTCGGGCACCATCGACGGGGCGCTGTACCTGCGGATGGACGAGTTTCCCGCCCGCCTGGTGATCGTGCCCGGAGAGCACGACCGGCTGCTGGTATCCGGCTGGGAGACCAGCAATTCCGCTGGGCTGCAGGAGATCCGGCACCGTCTCGACGTTCAGGGCGTCCCGTACAAGGAGGCGACCTCGGCCGAGAAGGCCGAGCGCCGGGTCGACGAGATGATCGTCTTCGACGATCCGTCCGGCAACACCCTGGAGGTGTTCCACGGCGTCGCCCTCGAGCACCGTCGCGTGGTGAGCCCCTACGGGCACAAGTTCGTCACCGAGGAACAGGGTCTCGGGCACGTGGTGTTGACCACCCGTGACGACGCGGAGACCCTGCACTTCTACCGTGACGTCCTCGGCTTCAGCCTGCGTGACTCGATGCGGCTGCCCCCGCAGCTGGTCGGCCGTCCGGCCGATGGCGAGCCGGCGTGGCTGCGATTCCTCGGGGTCAACCCGCGGCATCACAGCCTGGCGTTCATGCCGGGTGAAACCCCCAGTGGCATCGTCCATCTGATGGTCGAGGTGGAGAACTCCGACGATGTCGGGTTGTGTCTGGATCGCGCGCTGCGCCGCAAGGTGAAGATGTCGGCGACGCTCGGCCGGCACGTCAACGACAAGATGCTGTCGTTCTACATGAAGACCCCCGGCGGGTTCGACGTCGAGTTCGGCTGTGAAGGGCTCGAGGTCGACGACGAGAGCTGGGTGGCCCGGGAGAGCACCGCGGTGTCGCTGTGGGGCCACGACTTCAGTGTGGGTTTCAAGTCATAGTGACGAGCGCTTGCGCGAGGAGCCATTGAACAGTGGGTAGCCCACCGATCGATCCCCGCACCTTCCGGGATGTGCTGGGCCAGTTCTGCACCGGCATCACCGTGATCACCACCGTGCACGACGACGTCCCGGTCGGTTTCGCCTGCCAGTCGTTCGCGGCGTTGTCGCTGGATCCGCCGCTGGTGCTGTTCTGCCCGACCAAGGTGTCGCGGTCCTGGTCGGCCATCGAGGCCAGCGGCTCGTTCTGCGTCAACATCCTGCATGAGAACCAGCGGGACGTCTCGGCGCGATTCGGCTCCCGCGAACCCGACAAGTTCGCCGGCATCGACTGGACTCCGTCCAAGCTGGGCTCGCCGGTCATCGACGGCTCGCTGGCCCACATCGACTGCCGGGTGGATTCGGTGCACGACGGCGGCGACCATTTCGTGGTCTTCGGCGCGGTGCACTCGCTGTCGGATGTGCCGCGCAAGAAACCCCGGCCGCTGCTGTTCTATCAGGGCCAGTACACCGGGATCGAACCGGACAAGAACACCCCCGCCGACTGGCGCAACGACCTCGAGGCGTTCCTGACCGCGACGACGGACGACACCTGGCTCTGAGTTACACGGGTGTGATTCATCCACACTGTGCACAACCCCTGTGGATAACCATGTACTGGGCCCGGTCGGCTAGGCGCGGATCGCGATCAGCATCTCCCGGACGTGGGCGATATGCAGCGCAGCCGCGGCGCGTGCTCCCTGCACATCACCGTTCATGATCGCGTCGAGAATCGTCTGATGCTCGGTGACGGAGAGGTCCAGACGTCCGGCGGGGGTGAACCCGACAGACCGAGCTTCGCGCAAATGCTGGTGCAACTCACCCAACAGGTCGACCAGCAGCGGACTACCGCTCGCCTGCGCGATCGCCAGGTGAAAGGCAATGTCCAGGTTGGCCAGAGTCACCAGATCCCGTTCGCCGGCGCCGACTGCGGTGACGAATGCGTCATGAGCCAGTTCCATCGCCCGGCGGTGATCCTCGTCGGCGTGGCCGGCCGCTTCCCCGGCTGCGAGTTCGTCCAGGGCGCCCCTGACGAGCATCATGTCCAGGACTTCGGCGCGATGCTCGCCCAGCCACTTGATGACGTCGACACTCGGCCGTCGCACCGTCGCTTTGACGAAGTAGCCATGTCCGTGCCGAACCTCGATGAGGCCGACGGCCTCCAGTGACCGCATTCCCTCGCGGACGCTGACCCGGCTGACCCCCAACATCTCGGTGAGTTCGCGTTCGGACGGCAATTTGGCACCGACTGGATAGATGCCCTTCTTGATCGCCTCACCGAGTTGGTCGCGCACCTGGTCGGCGCGTGAGCGGGAAGGGAGGCGGGTGAAATGACTCGAGCTCGTCATACCGCCACCCCGCGTCGAACGCTCTCGATCCTCTTGCGCACGCCCACCCATTGACTTCCCCCGACTGTCACCGGCGCACGGCGCCCCATTCCCCGTGCCCACACCGCTCGATGCCCGAGTTCGCCCGCGGCACCCAGGTCAACGCTGCCCGGAGGCGCTGAAATGTCAACGACCAACGAGTCGGGTTCCAGACCAGCAAGGACGCTGCGGTCCACCACAGGCGCGGGTACCGCTGAGAACAACATCGACGCACCCCGGACAACCGACCCGAGATCGTCGAGAGGCACCGATTTCAGGTGTGCGGCGTAGGCGGCGGCCCGCTGCACCGGGTTTCGTGCGGCCACCGTCACATCGGCGCCAAGACCGCGCAGCGTGGTTGCCAGTCGCGCGCCGATGTTACCGAATCCGACTACGACTACGGTGGCGTCGTTGATGGTGACCCGGGTGTTCTCGATCGCCACACGCAATACTCCCTCAACGATTGCGGGGGCCCGCAACAGCATCAGTTCCTGATCGTGCTCGTACTCGTCCAGTCGTGCCCCGACTTCGGCAGCCGCTGCGGCGAGGGCAGAGTCGGCCTTGCCGAGGATTATATGTGCCGGTTCGGCCATCAGCCTGAGCAGTGGCGCGGTGATGTGGATCGATGGTGTGTGGCCGGGCGCGAAGATCGACCCGTCGGCAGCGATGCCTGGTATGGGCAGAAGAAGCGTGTGGGCACCGGCAACGGCGTCTTCGAGCCCAACTGCGTTCTGCACGCCCTCCATCGGACCGTCGGCCCCAACGAATCCGTATGCACGAACCGATGCGCCGGCCCGCGCGGCCAGTCGGGCGATCTCCTGCTCACGTTCGTCGCCGCCGACCACCGCGATGGTCAGATCTGACCAGTTCATAGGGCTCCACTCCTCACGAGTTCCAGTAGCTCCCCGACCCCTGCCCCGCCAAGGCCGATATCGCGTAGTCGTAGTCCCGTGCGTGTCGGTTCGCCGTCCATGGCGCAATCCGCCAAGTTCAGCAGCGAGCCGGCCACCGGCACTCCGACGCCTGCGATGCGCGCCAATTCGACGAGCGGCACTATTGCAAACGCGAAGTCCTCTCGGTAATAGCGATGCTCCAGTGAGTTCGGAGCCATGATCGAGGCATTGGCCCGGCCCGTCGACACCGATATGCGCAACTGTTCTGTAGGGGTACCACCGGTGGGCAGACTGTCGACAGTCCCGATCGCGAACATCTCCGCGGTGAGAGGGTCCAGCTTGTGGCCGAAAGCCTCTGCCACCAGAAGCCGTTCGTTGTCCAGGTGGGTCATCACCGCGGCAACGGCCGGCGTCGTCGCCTCGGCGTAGTACGCGAACTGGCCACCGGTGGCTTCGACCCAGGCCGCTGCGAGTATGGCCGCCGGGGGATGCAGCACCATGTTGACGTTCGCCAGACCGGTAGCGAACACATCGGTTTCGGGTTGACACGCAGGCCACAACTCGGTTGCGAGCTGGAGGGCAGTGTCGTCAACGCCCAGCGCCGCGGCACGAACGCGCCGGGCAGTTCCGGTTATTCGCACGGTGGCGTCCTCGCCGGTGCGTGCAACATAGGTCAGGGTCGACAGTTCTGCCATCGGCGGCCGGCAGACGCCGAGCCGGGCAAATCGCGACGCTAGGTGAACCGCGCCCAGGGTGTGGCCCGGATTGAGCACCAGCGGTGTGCGAGAACCAATTGCAGCAAGGTCGTCGGCCAACGTTCGATGCGCCAGCGCGGGTAGGCACACCACGGCTACGTCAGCACCCGTGAGGGCGACTTCGAGTGAGGTGGTCAGGACGGGCAGCGGCGTGAAGTCGTCGCCCAACACGCCCGTCGAACGAACTCCCGCGGCTTTGCGATACGGGAGCAGCGTTGACTCACGGCGATTCCACACCCTGACCTCGTGACCCTTGCCGATGAGTTCGACCGCGGCGGACAAGCCCCCTGCACCGGCCCCGAGCACCGCGACGGTGGTCACACGGGGACCGATTCGTCGGAGTATCTGGCGAGCTTCTCCCGGTCGACGTCGATTCCGAGCCCGGGACCGTCCGGGCACACGAGCATCCCGTCACGGAACGTGAAGGGCTCGGAGATCACATCGTCGAGGTAATAGACGCCCGCGATCTGTGGTCCGGACGATCCCTGGACCGTGGTAACCGAGCACACGCTGGGCAGGATCGCCGCTTCGGTTGCGACTCCGAGGTGGAGGTTGGCAGCGGTACCTATCCCGAACTCGATCGAGCCGCCGATGTCGTGGTACATCCCGATGGCGGCGGCGAGTTCCGCCTGTTGGCGCGCGCGCCACAGGCCGCCGGGCTTGGTCACGTAGCAGCTGAAGCACTCTGCTGCGCCCCGCTGCTGGAGTTCGAGGATGTCGTGCACCGTCCATGCCGACTCGTCTGCCATGACTGGCACACCTACCCGGCGTGCCACTTCAGCGAGGCCATGGGCGCCCGCCACGGGTTGTTCGCACAGCAGAAGCCCGTATTCCTGCTGGCGGAGCGTGATCCGCACGGCCTCACCAATCGTGGAGTAACCCTCGTTGGCGTCGACGCGCAGGTCGATCTCGGTACCGACGACATCGCGCATGCGCCGTACGAGGTCGACATCGCGCTGGCCGTCGATGCCGGTCTTGAGCTTGAAGACGGTGATGCCTTCTGCAGCGGCTGTTTCAGCCTCGGCGAGCGCATCGACGATAGGCATGAGCCCGAGCGAGTGGGTGATGTGCACCCCATCGCGGATCTTGCCGCCCAGCAACGTGTAGACGGGCAGCCCCAGAGCCTTTCCGGCGATGTCGTAACAGGCGATGTCGATAGCGGCCTTGGCGTAGGGGGCGCCCTTGGAAACGCGGTCCATCGTGGAATGGATGACGCCCAACTCGCGTGGATCGAGCCCCCGGATGGCCTCGAACAAGTAGTCACGGATCAGTGCCAACACCGTTTCCGGGGACTCCCCGCCATAGCGCATCTGCGAACCGCCCCAGGTCGGGATGGCTGGGGTCTCGCCCCAGCCGGATATCCCTTCATCGGTGTCGATACGCACGATCGCGTGGCGTCCGATACGGCGATGGGTGTTTCCTGCCCAGGAGTGAACGCGCCGGAGCGGTAGCGTCACCAGATAGATCTGGCCGCCCACAATTCGCATGGCTGCCTTTCGCGAAAGCTGGATCGTGTGGTCAGGTGCCGGGTGCGTCGCCGATCATCTCGACTTTGTTCCCATCGGGATCGAGCATGTAGAGACTGAACCCGTAGCCGCTGGGTTCGGGTCCGGAAACGATCGTGACACCCAGTTCCTCTGCCCGAGACGCGATCGCGGGTAGGTTCCTGGCGCGGAATGCCACATGCTCAACAGGATTGCCGCCGTCGGGCCGCCCGGTTGTGAGTCCTAGGCCCTGGTGAGTGACCACCAGGGGCCGGCCGTCGCGGAAGTCCTCGCGTTTGCGCACGGTGAGCCCCAGGAAACCGAGGTAGAACTCCTCGGCAGCAGCCAGATCGGTAGTCTGCAGCAACAGGTGGCCCAGGCCGTAGATCACGGGTGGCTTCGCACTGCCCAGGACGCCATGTCGTTCCGTGTCCGATCCGAGGATTCCCGCTCTGGACCAGTCATGTGGCGCATATTCACTGATCGCGACATGAAGGTGCTCTGGATGGGCGCCGACATGTTCGACCATGGCGTCTGTGATCGCTCGCGCCAGCCGGCGCTTCTGCTCCTCGGTTCGTCCGTCCCACATGTGCACGGTGACGAATGGCATGAATCTCCTAGTTCAGTCGTAGAGAACCGTCGTTGTCGGTGTGTGCGCGCCGAGACGTGCGCGGTTCACGATCGCCCGGGCGCGTTCGGTTGCCTCGAGTCGCAGCTCCGTTTCATCGAGGGTCACCACCGCACCGTCCCGGTAGACGGGCGTTCCCCCGACCCATGTTTGGCTGATGCTGGCGGTGCTGGCAGACCAGCCGAGTGCCAGTACGGGGTCGCCGTGGGGCACCCATTCCGGATGTTTGAGATCCCAGAGCACGAAGTCGGCTTTCTTTCCGACCTCGATGGAGCCGATCTCGTCATCCCAGTCCAACGCCCGAGCGCCGTCGATCGTCGCCATCCGAAGGGCTTTTTCGGCGCCGATCAGTGTTTCGTCGAGCCGCGCGTCTTTGAACATCCCTGCCACGAGAGGGATTTGCCGCATGAGGTTCATGTTCCCCGACGCGGCAACACCGTCGGTGCCCAGGCCCACGGTGACGCCGGCCTGCAGCATCTCCGGATATCGTCCGATCGATGACGTTGCGCCCTTGCCGAGTTTGATCGACGAGAAGGGGCAGAACGCGACATTGGTGCCGGTGTCAGCCAGTAGATCCACCTCGGGGTCTGCAACTGCGACGGCGTGGGCCAATACCAGGTTGGGCCCCAGACCACCGGAATCGCCGATCCGTGTGATCGGCCACCGACCGTACTTCTTCTCGCTGACGTGGGCTTCCTGGATGCTGCTCGCCAGATGATATGTCGTGCCCACCCCGAGCTCGGCCGCTAGCGCTCGGGCGCCCACATGCAGTTCCAGGGAACAGGGTTCCTTGCCTTCGATGTTCACCCAACAGCGGAT
Source organism: Actinomycetota bacterium (assembly GCA_034190095.1). Taxonomy (GTDB): domain Bacteria; phylum Actinomycetota; class Actinomycetes; order Mycobacteriales; family Mycobacteriaceae; genus Mycobacterium. The sequence goes on along the minus strand of JAXHTL010000004.1, from coordinate 10,513 downwards.
TCTGCCGTCAGCATGGCCATTCCACCGGCGTACCGACTCGCCGAGCACGTCGAGTGCCTCGAGATGGTTGGCGAAGAAGTGGTGCTCGATCATCTCGGCCGACCACCCGGGTGGAATTTCCGACGGTGGCTGGTCGGCGGCGTGTCGCCCGACGATGCCTCTGATTCCGACCTCGGCTGCGGCCGTGGCGGTGATGCCAGGATCGTTCTGAGCGCCCATGTCGAGGAAGCATGTGGTGCCGTGGCGGAGCATCTCTGCGGCGCCGAGGCGCACACTCACTGCCTCGTCATCTACACCGACATGAGCGTAGAACGGTTTACCCCAATGGAAGACCCATGTGCGTGTGGAGATGTTGTCCGGGAAGACGGCGCGCGAGAGTGTCTCTGACAGATGTACGTGGCTGTCGATGAAACCCGGACTGAGGCCGAGGTTGCGGCCGTCGGTCACGACATCGGTGGGACGGGGCGGCGCGTCCTGCAGAATCTCTGAGGAGGTGCCAACCGCGGCGATGGTGTCGCCTTCCATCACCACGGCAGCGTCGCGGAGAACCGTGTTGGCTGGATCCACCGTGACCAGCCAGTCAAGATTCATCAAGTAGGTCCGCTCAGCCGTCGATGACAAAGAGCTCCCCTCCCTCGAGTAGATCCGAAACGACCTCGTAACCATCGTTTGTGATCGCGACGACGTCCTTGACCTGGAAGCCGAAGCGATGGGGAATCATGGCGAACGGTTCGACGCCGATGATCGCGCCGGACTCGATGGTGTCAGTCGACGAAGCACTCAGATAAGGCAATTCGTGCATGTCGAGACCCATGCCATGGCCGAAGAATGCGATGGCGTATTCGCCCAGTGGTCCGAGAGCGTCGACATAGGTGCGGTAGACGGCCTGCGGGTCGGCCCCTGGTCGTAACATCTCCAGACCGGCCCGACGTGCGCCGCTGACCAGATTCCAGTGCCAGCGGACTTCCTCGCTGGCTTCGCCGACCACGGCGGTACGGGCGACCCCGGCCTGGTAGCCGTCGCGACCACCGAAGATCTCGACCCGAACCACGTCGCCGTAACCGATCTGTCGTGCGGTGGGTCCGGCATTCGGATACTGGCTCCCGATGCCGGTGGCGGCGATCAGGAAGCGGTGCTCGGTGACCCCGGAGGCATACAGTGCGGAGACGATCCGTTCGCCCAGTTCGGCCTCGGTCTGTCCCACCGCTGCTCCCTCCAGGCCGATGCGCAGGGCGTTGTCGGAGGCGAGTGAGAGCTGCCGGATGGTGTCGAGCTCGCTGTCTGTCTTGCTTGCTCGCTGGAGCTCTAGGTCGTCGTCGATGGCGACCCAGGTGACCGTGGGCAACACGGCTCGCAGTCGATCCAGTCGGACCGCAGGGATGAAATCTGTCTCGATCCCGATGGTCAGTGATCCGGTGCCCCAGGTTCGCTCGATGAGTTCGCCCAGCACCGTCATCGGTTCCTCGACGAACTCCTTCCACACCGCCAGAGGGACCGACGGCAGGGCATCGGCGACGAAGCTGCGCTCCATGTCGATCGCGAGGACGCCCGTCAAGTCGGTCGGGCCGATCAAGGCCGCGGCATGCCTCCAGCGCATCAAGGGATGCGAAACGATCCGCAGGCCGGTGGCGTAGGTGAAGCCCTGCGGTGAGAGCAACACCATGCCGTCGAGGTTCCGATCGCGAACGACACCCGCGAGTTTGCGTACGGTTTGTCTCTGTTCCGAGGCTGGCGCAGTCTTCTCAACTGTCACGGTGACTCCAACTGACGATGCGTCGATCGAGCAACTCGACAACGAGGTATGAGCCGTATCCCATCAGCGCCAGGACGACGACGAGAGCGAAGGACTCTGCGATCTGAAGTTGGGAGTTGAACGTCGTGATCATCACGCCGAGGCCGATGTTGCCTCCGACGAACTCGCCCACGATTGCGCCGACGAGGGATGCTGGCACGGCCAGCCGAAGGCCGGCGAAGATGGTGGGCAACGACGCGGGCAGCAGCAGTTTCCGAAACATCGTCCAGCGTGAAGCCCCGAGCGATCGCAGAAGTGTGCGGGCCTCTTGATCGGCGGCATTGAGTCCCACTACGACGGCCACCAGCACCGGGAAGAAGCACGACAAGGCTGCGAAGAACACGCGGGGCGCGATCCCGAAACCGAACCAGATCAGGAACAGCGGGGCGATCGCAACCTGTGGCGTGCTCTGCACTGCGACAGCAAGCGGGTAGACGGACTTTCGCGCAAAGTTGCTGATCCCGATGATCAGGCCGGAGGCGAAACCAAGACCGACTCCCATCGCGAATCCGACGGTCGCCTCGAATGCCGTCCAGTAGAAGTTCTCCCAGAAGTACTGCTGTCCGGCCAACGTGAGCAGGGCCTGGAATATCTCGCTCGGCGCCGGCACGATGAGAGGGTTCACCAACCCGAGGCGTGATGCGCCTTCCAGGATCGCGAGCATCGCCAGAAGTGTCAGCACCGGCCACACCCACGCTGTGCGGGTGTGGGAGGTCTTTGTGGCCGTGGGCGTGTCTGGGGGGCTGTCGACGGCTGCTGTCATGGTTGAGCCTCAGAAAGGCTGTTTGCCAATATTTTTCGGATTCCGGCGACCAGTGACACGGCTTCGGGGCTGTCCATCACCTCTGGGGTGCGAGGTTTGGGTAGCTCGATCGGTACCCGGTCGACGATCCGTCCTGGTCTTGGTGTCATGACAACGACTTCGTCCGAGAGTGCAACCGCTTCACCGATGTTGTGAGTGACGTAGACGATCGTCCGGTTGAGCCGCGTCTGCAATGAGGCAACCTCCTGGTCGAGGCGTTCCCTGGTGAATTCATCCAGCGCGGCGAACGGTTCGTCCATCAGGAGAACGTCCGGTTCGAAGATCAGCAGTCTGGCTAGGCTCGCGCGCTGTTGCATGCCACCGCTCAGTTCCCAGGGCTGCTTGTGCTCGAAGCCGCGCAGACCGACCATGTCGATGAGGTCCATCGCACGTGCACGCGCGGATGATCTGTCCAGTCGGAGAACTTCGACGGGGAGGAGGATGTTCTCCAGGGTGCTGCGCCAGGGCAGCAGTACCGGTGACTGGAGCATGATGCCGCAGTCGGCTCTTCCGGCACTGGCGGGCTTGTCATTTATGGTGACTGCCCCGGTGGTTGGTTCGACCAATCCTGCGATCATCTTCAGCAGAGTGGACTTTCCACAGCCGCTCGGGCCCACCAGGGATACCACGTTTCCCCTGCGTACCGTGAGATCGACATCGGTGAGTGCGACCACATCGGCTCCGCTGCGCGTCGGGTATGTGCGCGAGGCCCCGGACACCGAGATGATCGTCGGCGTGCCGTGGAGTTCACCCTTCTTCGGCATGAGGCTGGGCGAGAACGTCATTCAACGCTGTTGATCCGGTCGATGTACTCGTTGGTGAACACTTCGTCAAACGGCACCTCCATGGTGCCGTAGACCGCGTCGAGCAGCGTCGTGGTCGATTCCTGATCGATGTAACCCCAGCGGTCACCGATGGGCTCGGTTCCCTCTGCAGCGAGATCAACTGAATAAGAGGCGGTTTCGGGATCTGTGCAGCCTTCTGGGGCTTGCTGGCAGACGATCTCGACAGCTTCGGCCTGGTTGGTCATGATCCAGTCGGCGGCCTGCAGCCAGCCGCTGGCCAGTTTGATGGCGATCTCCGTTTTGGCGGGGTCGTCGAGTAGTGAGTCGGGGACGACCATCATGTTCCCGGGCAGGTTGGCGAAATCCGCGGGCATGATCGACCGCAGGTCCATCCCGGCGCCCATCTCCATGGCAGCCATGTCACCTCCGCCGTGGGCGTAGGCCTGGATCTGATCGGTTTCGAAGGCGTTGACCACAGCCGCGCCGCCGCCGCCGACTATCGGCTCGTCCCACTCGGTGACCCCGACCGAGTTCATCACGGCCGCAACGATGGGGATGGCTCCATCGGTCGCCGATGTGACACCGATGGCTTTGCCCTGGAGGTCGGCGGCCGTCTCTATCTCGCTGTTCTCGGCCGGCACGCTCAGCATTGCCACGTCTCCATGGGTGAGCATCGCGATGGCGGTGATGGGTGCGCCTTCCAGTGCTCCGCCGTAGACAGCCTGAGCGCTTGCCGCTCCGTAGTCGGCGTTGCCTGCCACGATCTGCTGAACGACGTTGGATGAGCCATCGGTACCGATGCCGCTGACGTCGAGCCCCATCTCCGGCCAGAACCTGTCCGTGGCGACGAGGAAGGCCGCCCAGTCGATGCCGAGGGTCGCCGGCAAGACCATGTCGACGCTGGTCATGCCGCCCTCGTCCGGTGCGGGTTCGGCGGAGTTGTCGGAGGAGCAGGCGACCAAGGCCGCGCTGGTGAGAACGCTGGATGCCACTGCGAGTGAGCGGAACAGGGACTTCTTACCGTGAACTGCCATTTTCCACCTAGCACCTCTCCGATAGGGCTCTATCTGGTCAGTTGTTAGTTATAAGACCAGTTTGTTTCAAAGCCGTTTCCGCCGGTTTCGGGCAGGCAAAGGTTGAGGCGCCCTCCTCGCAGGAACGGACTCAGCCCAGTTGACCTGCGATGAAGTCGATGATGGTCGCGGCGACCTCGCGGTGCTCGGCCTCGTTGAGAATGTCGTGGCGCGCCCCGGGGAACTCGGTCAGCTGCAGGGGCTCGATCTGCTCGGCGTAGGCCCGCACGGCCCCGACCGGGCCGATCACGTCGTTGGAGCCGTGCACGGCCAGCGTCGGAACCCGCAGCGCCGGCAGGTCCGCGCCGAAGCGGTCCCACCCGCGGTCCAGTTCGCGGACCAGGGCGGTGCCGTCGGCGTCGACGAACGCCAGCGGATCGTTGGCCAGCGCGTCGAGGTAGAACGGGTCGGCCGACAGTGCCTCCGGCGGCAGATCGATGTCGGTATCGGTGTCGACCAGGGCGGGAACCGGCACCAGCGGGGCCCCGGAGATGACTCCGCCGCGGTAGCGGTCGGGGTGCCCGAGCAGCCGGAACAGTGTCACCACCGCGCCGAACGAGTGGCCCTGGGCGAACAGTGGCAGGCCGGGGTGCTCCTGCTCGGCCAACTCGGTGAGACTGTCGGCCAGCGCCGAGCTGTCCTCGAGGGTGCCGAAGTCGCCGCGATCGCCGGGGGTCAGGCCGTGGCCGAACTGGTCGGCCGCCCAGAGGTCGATGCCGGCGGCGTTGAGGGCGAACCCGTACCGGTGGTACAGACCGGTGTGTTCACCGAAGCCGTGCAGGAAGATCACCGCTGCGCGCGGCTCGGCTGCGGCCCAGTGCCGGTAGTAGGCGCGGCCGCGGGGGTGCTCGAGAAAGGGCATCACTCGACGCTAGTGCCCACCGAGCAGCGTCTCGCGCTGATCGGCCATCCGGTCCACGATCGCATCGACGATCGCGGCGACCTCGGGCCGCCGCAGCGTCTCGGCGCGGGTGACCAGCCAGTAGGTCAGCCGGATCGACACCTCGTCCCGGAGTACCCGGATCAGGTCGGCGTGCCGGTCGGCCATGAAGCAGGGCAGCAGCCCCAGGCCGGCCGCCGCCCGGGTGGCCTCGACGTGCACGAACACGTTGGTCGATGTCACCGATTCGCGCATGTCGGGAGCGAAGCTGGTCGCCAGGTCGAGGTCGTCGACCTGCAACATCGAGTCGATGAAGTAAACCAGCGGAAAGCGGTGCAGGTCAGCGACGCTCGCGGGGCGGCCGTGCTGGTCGAGGTAGGGCCGCGAACCGTACAGCCCCAGACAGTAGTCGCCCAGCCGCAACGCCTTGGCCCGGTGCACCGTGGGTTCGCCGACGACGATCTCGACGTCCAGGCCGGAACGCTGCTGGCTGGCGCGGCGGGTGGCGGCGACGATCTCGACCGCCACCTTGGGGTGGCTGCGTTGCACCGCCGCCGCGGCAGGCGCGGCGATGTAGGCCGAGAACCCGTCGGTGGCCGAGATGCGCACGACCCCCTCGAGCGCTCGGCGGCCGCCCTCGGTCGCCAGTGAGCGGACCGCGGACTCGACGGCTTCGGCGGCGGCCAGTGCCTCGCGACCGAGTTCGGTCAGTTCCCAGCCGCCCGACACCCGGGCCAGGACCCGTCCGCCCATCGCCTGTTCGAGAGCGGTGATGCGCCGGCTGATGGTGGTGTGGTTGAGCCCGAGCTCGTCGGCCGCGGTGGTGTAGGTCCCGGTACGCCCGACTGCCAGCAGTACCAACAGGTCATCGGCGCTGGGGCGCCCACGCGTTCCAGCCATATCTGCAGTTTCGCAGATAGCTCCTGCAGTTTTGGCCATTGCTGACGCCGGGAGGCTGCATCAATACTCACAAGGTCTGTGGCAGTCGTCACAGGAAAGGGGTAGCCGTGAGTACGCAAGACAGCCAACGACCCGCCGCGCCGGATGCGCCCACGACAGGGCTCAAGCGAGTCGTGGCCGCCTCGATGGCCGGCACGGTGGTCGAGTGGTACGAGTTCTTCCTGTACGCGACGGCCGCCACCCTGGTGTTCAACAAGGTGTTCTTCGCTCAGGGCACCGACGAGTCGCAGGCGATCATCGCCGCTCTGCTCACCTATGCGGTGGGCTTCGTCGCGCGGCCGCTGGGCGGGGTGGTGTTCGGGCACTTCGGCGACAAATACGGACGAAAGCAGTTGCTGCAGTTCGCCATCCTGTTGGTCGGAGTCGCGACCTTCCTGATGGGCTGCCTGCCGACCTACCCCCAGATCGGTGTGTGGGCCCCGGTGCTGCTGGTGGTGCTGCGCTTCATCCAGGGCTTCGCGGTCGGCGGTGAATGGGGCGGCGCCGTGCTGCTGGTCGCCGAGCACAGCCCGAATGGCCGACGGGCGTTCTGGGCCAGCTGGCCGCAGGCCGCGGTCCCGGTCGGCAACATGCTGGCCACTGTCGTGTTGCTGGTGCTCACCGCCACGCTGTCCGACGAGGCGTTCCTGTCCTGGGGCTGGCGGGTGGCGTTCTGGCTGTCGGCCGTGGTGGTGCTGATCGGCTACTACATCCGCACCAAGGTCACCGATGCACCGATCTTCGTCGCCGCCCAGGACGAGGTCGAGCGGGTCAAGTCGGTCTCCTACGGCGTCGTCGAGGTGTTGCGACGCTACCCGCGGGGCGTGTTCACCGCGATGGGTCTGCGTTTCGCGGAGAACATCATGTACTACCTCGTCGTCACCTTCTCGATCGTCTACCTCAAGACCCACGTCGGCGCCGACACCGGAGACATCCTGTGGTGGCTGCTGGCCGCGCACGCCGTGCACTTCCTGGTCATCCCGCAGGTGGGCCGGCTCTCCGATCACTTCGGCCGCCGCCCGGTCTACATCGCCGGCGCCATCGCGGCGGGCACCTGGGGCTTCTTCGCCTTCCCGCTGATGAACACGGGCAGCAATCTGCTGATCATGGGGGCGATCATCGTCGGTCTCGTCATCCACGCGTTGATGTATGCGCCGCAACCGGCGATCATGGCCGAGATGTTCCCCACCCGGATGCGCTACTCCGGTGTCTCCCTGGGCTATCAGGTCACCTCGATCGTCGCGGGCTCGCTGGCGCCGGCCATCGCCACCTGGCTGCTCGGCACCTTCGACTCCTCGGTGCCCATCGCGCTGTATCTGGCCGGGGCCGCCGTGATCACGCTCGTCGCGGCGTGGTTCACCCGCGAGACCAACGGCATCGACCTGGCGACACTGGATGCCGCCGACCGTGAGCAACTGGCCCGGGCGGGCGTTCGGTGAGCGATCTCGACGGCCGCACGGCCCTGGTCACCGGCGGCGCCGGCGGGATCGGCGCCGCCTGCGCCCGGGAGCTGGCCCGCCGCGGCGCCGCGGTCACCGTCGCCGACATCGACGAGGCCGGCGCACAGTCCGTCGCCGAGGAGATCGGAGGTTCGGTCTGGACGCTGAACCTGCTCAACGTCGCGGCGCTCGAGGAGTTGCGACTGCAGACCGACATCCTCGTCAACAACGCCGGGGTGCAGACCATCAGCGAGATCGCCGAATTCCCGCCGGAGAAGTTCCGGATGATGATGGCTCTGATGGTCGAGGCGCCGTTCCTGCTGATCCGTGCGGCGCTACCGCACATGTACCGCAACGAGTTCGGTCGCGTCGTCAACATCTCCTCGGTGCACGGGCTGCGGGCCTCCCCGTTCAAGGTTGCCTACGTCACCGCCAAGCACGCGTTGGAGGGGTTGTCCAAGGTCACCGCGCTCGAAGGGGGACCGCACGGCGTCACCAGCAACTGCATCAATCCGGGGTACGTGCGGACCCCTCTGGTGACCAGGCAGATCGCCGATCAGGCCCGGACACATAACATCGACGAGGACCAGGTGTTGGCGGAGATCCTGTTGAAGGAGAGCGCAGTGAAGCGACTCGTCGAGCCCGAGGAGGTCGGTGCCCTGGTGGCGTTCCTGGCGTCCCCGGCAGCGGGGATGGTGACCGGGGCGTCGTACACGATGGACGGCGGATGGAGCGCACGGTGACCGAAGCGACACCGCAATGGACACCGACCGACGAGGACGTCGCCGGGGCCCGGGTGACCGACTTCGCCCGATTCGCCGAGGCGCGCACGGGTCGCGGATTCGATGACTACGCCGCGCTGTGGCGCTGGTCGGTCGACGACGTCGAAGGTTTCTGGGCGACGCTGTGGGACTACTTCGAGCTCGGCGAGCGCGCGCCCACGGTGCTCGAACACCCCGAGATGCCCGGGGCCCGCTGGTTTCCGGGCACCTCGCTGAACTACGTCGACCAGGTGGTGCGCAACGCACGTCCCGACCGTCCGGCCCTCATCCACGTCAGCGAGGCGGGGCCGGACCGAGAGATGTCCTGGGCTGAACTCCTCGGTCGCACGGCGGCGTTCGCCGAGAGGTTGCGCGCGCGCGGGGTCGGACCCGGTGACCGGGTGGTGGGCTATCTGCCCAACATCCCCGAGGCGGTCATCGCCTTCCTGGCCACCGCATCGCTGGGGGCGGTGTGGAGCGCATGCGGGCAGGACTACTCGGCCAAGGCGGCCCTGGACCGGCTCGGGCAACTCGACCCCAAGGTGCTGGTGGCCGCGGACGGGTACGTGTTCGCCGGCAAGCACCGCGACAAGCGCGACGACGTCGAGGCGCTGGCTGCCGGCCTGCCCAGTCTGGTGGCCACGTTCTCGCTCGGCGACCTCGCCGGCCGCAGCGACCGCGCGGTCGAAACCGTGCCGGTCGACTTCGACCACCCGTTGTGGATCCTGTTCTCCTCCGGGACCACCGGCCTGCCCAAGGGCATCATGCACGGACACGGCGGTGTCGTGCTCGAGCATCTGAAAGCCACTGCGCTGCAGTGTGACATGGGACGTGACGATACGTTCTTCTGGTTCACCAGCCCCAGCTGGATGATGTGGAACTTCCAGGTCGCCGGGCTGCTCGTGGGCGCGACCATCGTCTGCTACGAGGGCAGCCCGTCCGCGCCGACACCGGATGCCCTGTGGGGGATCGCCGCCCGGGTGAAGGCCACCGTGCTGGGCACCAGTCCCGGATACGTGCTCGGGTGTATCAAAGCCGACGCACACCCCCGCGTCACCCACGATCTGTCGGCGCTGCGCAGCGTCGGGATCACCGGATCGTCGCTGCCGCCCTCGTCGTCGCAGTGGCTGGCCGACGAGGTCGGAGTGCAGGTCGCGTCGATCAGCGGTGGTACCGACGTGGTGTCGGCCTTCATCGGTGGGGTGCGCACCGTGCCCGTGTGGCCGGGGGAGTTGTCGGCCCCGTATCTCGGATGCGCGCTCGACGCATGGGACGAGTCGGGCCGACCGGTGCGCGGCGAGGTGGGTGAACTCGTCATCACCAAGCCGATGCCGTCGATGCCGGTGTCGTTCTGGAACGACCCGGACGGGCAGCGCTACCGGGACGCCTACTTCGAGATGTTCCCGGGCGTCTGGCGCCACGGTGACTGGATCACCATCACCGATCACGGCAGTGTCGTCGTGCACGGGCGTTCGGATTCGACTCTCAACCGGCACGGGATCCGAATGGGTAGTGCCGACATCTATCAGGCCGTCGAGAGCCTGCCCGAGATCGTCGAGGCTTTGGTGATCGGTGCCGAACAGTCCGATGGCGGTTACTGGATGCCGCTGTTCGTCGTGCTCGCCGACGGCGCCGAACTCACCGACGCGCTGCGCGACACGATCAACGACACCATCCGCACCGAGGTCTCCCCGCGGCACGTACCCGACGAGATCATCGTGGCCCCCGGCGTACCGCACACGCGCACGGGCAAGAAGCTCGAGGTGCCGATCAAGAAGCTGTTCCAGGGCGGCGAGTCGGCCAAGGTGGTGGAGCGCAGCGCCGTCGACGACCCGGCCCTGCTCGACTGGTATGTCACGCAGCGTCGAACGTGACGAGGTCGATGCTGAGCTGACCTTCGAGGAGGCTCAGCCTGCGGTAGGTCGGCGGCCCCGGTAGTGGTGGAGCAGTGGAGTTGTAGACCGCTCCGGTGGGGGTGCGGTATTCGGCGGTGTGGGCCCCGTCGTCATTGGTGGTGGTGACTGTCCAGCCGGGGGCTTCTT
>JAXHTL010000399.1:0-1649 GCA_034190095.1 Actinomycetota bacterium | reverse complement strand
CTCGATCGGTAAGTGTTTGACCTGCAGATATTCGGCAGCGGGTGGGTGTTTTGGGGTACTAAACCGGCTCTTCGTAATTCAGAGTGCATTGACCAGTGCGTGCAGGGCTCCGCTGTGTAGTAGTGAGCGCCAGCGGTAGTGGGCCAGATTTCGGAATCCGAGCGCGTTGCGGCGCAGGGCTTCCAGGCGGCCGTTGATCGCTTCGGTGGGTCCGTTGGAGGTGTGGTGGTCGAAGAACGCCAGCACGTCGTGGCGGCGGCGGTGCAGGGTGCGGCCGAGCTGGGCGAGTTCTTCGAGGGCCTCGGGGACGCCGCGGCGCAGGGAGTCGATGATCGCGATCATCATGGTCTTGCCGCGTCGCCGGTCGGGGTGGCCGTAGGCGGCGATGATGCGCTGGTAGACGCTCCAGGTCACCTGGACCGCGAGGTGGTTGTCGTCGGCGAACACCGCTTCCAGCCGTGTCTGTTGGCGGCTGGTGAGCAGCGGAAAGCGGGTGCGCAGGGTGCGCCGCACCCCGTAGAGCGGATCACCGGTGCGGCCGCGATGCCCGCACGTGGCCTGTTGGATGCGTTGGCGGATCAGGTCAAGTTTGGCGCCGGCCAGCGCAACGACGTGGAAGGGATCCATCACCGCGGTGGCCTCGGGCAGCTCGTCGGTCGCGGCGGTCTTGTAGCCGCCGAAGCCGTCCATGGCGATCACCTCGACCTGGTCGCGAAACGCCGGCGGCTGCTCAGCCAGCCAGCTCGCCAGTGCGGCCGCCGAGCGCCCTGCCACCAGGTCGAGCAGCCGTGCGGGCCCGGTGCCGTCATCGACGGGTGTGAGGTCGATGATCAAGGTGACGAAGCCTTCGGTGCCGCGTCGTCGTGGAGCCCAGCGGTGTTCGTCGACCCCGATGACCCGCACGCCGTCAAGTCGAGCGGCGCCGTGGGCCTCGATCAGGGCTGCGGTCGCCTGCATGGCGATCGTGCTGACCGTGTGCCAGGACACCCCCAGTTCAGCGGCAATCGCTGAGATGGTGGTGCGGTCGTTGATCAACCGCCGCAACACATACCGGGCGCAGCGGCGCGTCGTTGACGATCTCGGTGCGGCCAGCTTGCCCAGGTCCTGGTTGAACACCATGCGCCCGCACGCCGCGGTGAGGCAGCGATAGCGCGGGACGGCAACCTGCAGCACCAGCGGATAGCCGGCCACCGGCAGATCGGTCAACGGCCGGACCACGGTGTCGCGATATGCGCCGTCGCGGCCGCAGTCCGGACAACGCGGATCCCGCACCACCGGTCTGCAGAAGATCGTCGTCTGCTTCTCGTCGACCGCGGCATCGGTGATCGTGACCCCCAACTCGATGGTGCGCATGATCGTGTCGGCAACAACAGAGCGCGGGCAGGCAGTAACCTCGGACAACGGGACCCCTCGGTGGCGTGGTGGGCGTGTGTAGGAACCCGCATCGTCACCCACCGAGGCCCCGCCTCAGCTCACCGACACGATCAACCCGCGCGCGAATATCCGCAGCTATCAGTGCACCCTCATTCACGAAGAGCCCCATATCGCCGGCAGGTGCGCGGCGTCGATGCGCTGGTCGACCAGCCGCCACATCGTGGTCGTGGAGGCCTTCGCCTCGAAGGCGTGCTCGCGGTCACCGCACAACTGGC
>JAXHTL010000398.1:0-1668 GCA_034190095.1 Actinomycetota bacterium | reverse complement strand
TGTGACCTGCGGGTTTGGTCGGTTGTGGGCGGGTTTTGGCTTACTAAGCGGGTAGGGTCCGATGAGTGTTCGTGCGCAAAGTGCGTACCGCCTCGGGCGCGGTGGCCGTGCAGGTGATGCGGTCAAGTCCAGGGACGTGGTGTACGACGTTGTCGTGTGATTCTTCGTCGTGATGGTTCAGGCGGTCAATGCCGCGGGGGTGTCCTCCTGTTCGGTTGATGGGGTGCTGGCCTGGCGTGATTTGCTCAGGACGTCGAGGCCGAGGTAGCGCCGGGACTCGGCCCATTCGTCGTGTTGTTCGGCGAGCACGGCGCCGACGAGGCGGATCAGGGCGTTGCGGTCGGGGAAGATGCCCACGACGTCGGTGCGCCGGCGGATCTCCTTGTTGAGCCGTTCCTGGGGGTTGTTGGACCAGATCTGGCGCCAGATCTGTTTGGGGAACGCGGTGAACGCCAACAGATCCGCCCGGGCGGCTTCCAGGTGTTCAGTGGTCTTGGGCAGCTTGTCGGCCAGTGCGTCGATGATCCGGTCATATTGGGCAGCAACGGATTGCGCGTCGGGTTGGTCGAACACCGAATGCAGCAGCGTGCGGACCCACGGCCAGGAGGCCTTCGGGGTCACCGCCATCAAGTTGGTGGTGTAGTGCGTTCTGCAGCGCTGCCAGGCCGCCCCGGGCAGGGTGGCGCCGATGGCGGCTACCAGCCCGGCGTGCGCGTCGCTGGTGACCAGTTTGACCCCCGATAGGCCGCGGGCGGTCAGCGAACGCAGGAAGGTCAGCCAACCGGCCCCGTCTTCGGCAGTGGTGACGTCGATGCCGAGAATCTCCCGGTAGCCCTCGTTGTTGACCCCGACGGCGATCAGGGCGTGCACGTTGACCACCCGCCCACCTTCACGGACCTTGAGGACCAGCGCGTCGGCGGCCATGAACGTGTACGGCCCGGCATCCAGCGGCCGGGTGCGAAACGCCTCGACCGCGGCGTCGAGCTCTTTGGCCATCACGCTGACCTGTGACTTCGACAAGCTGGTGATGCCCAGCGTCTCGACGAGTTTGTCCATCCGCCGAGTCGACACCCCGAGCAGATAGCAGGTGGCCACCACCGTGGTCAGGGCCCGCTCGGCACGTTTGCGGCGTTCCAGCAGCCAGTCCGGGAAGTACGAGCCAGCCCGCAGCTTGGGGATCGCCAGATCCAACGATCCGGCACGGGTATCGAACTGGCGGTGCCGATAGCCGTTGCGGGAATTGGTGCGCTCGGCGCTGCGCTCGCCATAGCCGGCGCCACACAGGGCGTCGGCTTCGGCACCCATCAGGGTGTGGATAAACGTGGCCAGCAGCTCCCGCAGCACGTCGGGGTGGGCGGTGGTGAGTCGTTCAGCGAGCACAGCGGGCAGGTCGATATTGTGGGCAGTGGTCATCGCGTCGATTCCTTTGCTCGAGTGACTTTGGTCGGTCTCTCGAAGAATCACGCGATGACCTTCAATCATTCGGCTACGACACGCCGGTACCGCTGATCCGGCCCGACTCGTACACCACTCTGCTGGACGCAACCGGTGATGCGTAAGTCCGGTCGCCGCGATGAGCTCGTCGAGCACCTCGGTTCCGCCCATACCGATGTTGAGCTGGGTATTCTGCTCGAACGTGCCCGCCGATTGGTGGCTGGTGATCAGGAG
>JAXHTL010000397.1:0-1689 GCA_034190095.1 Actinomycetota bacterium | reverse complement strand
CTGCGGGTTGCCGAGCGCGATAGCCCGTCCACGCTTGCGCAGCACCGTCTGCCCGCCGGCCAGCACGTTCTTCAACCAGTCCGTCTGCAGGCCGTAGCCAATGAGGATGGCGTAACCATCATGGGTCTGGAATACCAGAAGGGGCGTTCGATATCGTCTGCCAGACTTCCGACCGACGTGCTCGAGCGTCCCGAGGTTGGGAAGCCAGGGTGTGATCGTGCGCGCCGCCGGGTTGGTGATTCGCTTGTTGAACTCAGCGATTCGGCGAGGCACGCGCATTCTCGGACTCTACGTACTGGTCGGAGTTCCTCGCTGATGCGGCACCAAAACAGACAGCTGCCAACGACCGCGAACGCTGCAATGTTCGAGCTGCAATTGCCCCAAGCGGCAAGAACTTCTGTGCCCCCAGTCGGACTCGAACCGACACTGTGCGGATTTTAAGTCCGCTGCCTCTGCCAATTGGGCTATGGGGGCCAACCGACGCTGATCCTACGACCACGCCGGCCGGCCCCGGCCGCACCATGGGCAGGCGCTACCGCCGGGGTATCCCGGTCGACCACAACGCCCAGGCGATCAGCACCGGCTGGAACAGCAGCCGCACGAACCGCTTGGTGTCGGTGTCCAGGCCGAAGCCGTCACGTTTGTTGACGTACTGGGCGATGTTGCCCGGGAACACGGCCACGAAGAAGGCCGCCAGCAGCCGGCCCACCAGCACCCGGTCGCGGCGCAACAACGCCAGCCCGGCACCGAGCATGATCTCGACACCACCGGAGGCCATGACCACGCCGTCCTCGTCCATCGGCACCCACTTGGGCACCTGCACGCGGAACGTCTCTCGGGCCCAGAACAGGTGGCTCAGGCCCGCGAACACCATCGCGCCGGCCAGCACGAATCTGGCCAGCGTGCGCGCCGGTGTGGTGGGCGGTGCGGGCAGCACCGGCTGTGGAGCCTCGGTGGTGACCGGCGGTGCAGCGGCGTCGTCCCCGGCGCGCTGGGCCGGGTTGTCGGGTTGTGTCATGTCCTCAGCTCGTCGGCGGCTCGTAGGGAACTTCAGGATGCTCACGGTGCCAATCCTTCTGGCGTTCGTGCACTCTGCGATGGGTGACCACCACCCAGGTCAGCCCGGCTCCGCCGAGCAGCACAGCCACCACCACCCCGATGATTCCGACATCGGGTCGTCCGGTGGCGAATGCCGCCAGGCCGAAGAACAGCGCCACAACGCCGACGCCGACGGCGATCAACCCGGGCGCGTTCACCCCGGCCTTCATCGTCTCGCCGGCGTGCTGACGAGTGGTGCGGGCATGGTCGACGGGATCTCGCGAACTGTGGGGCATTCCGATTCCTCCTTACTCGGCGGGAGCGTCGTTACTGGTAGGCCGGGTACTCGGTGCTCTTGAGCATCCGCGCCAGGTGCACGGCATTGCGCGCGGCCGCGGCGGTGGTCGACGCGACGACCTCGGGAACCTCGTCGAGGTCGTTGTAGTCAGTGGACTGCATCGCTTCGCCGTTCCAGTAGGTGCAGCCCTGCGCAGGGATGCTGAAACCGATGTCATTGACGGCCTGGAACACATCGGCGACGGTCTTGTGCGCGCCGTCCTCGTTGCCGACGACGCTGACCACGGCAACCTTGCCCGCCATCGCTGGGCGGCCCTGCTCGTCGTTCTCGGACAGTTCGGCGTCCAAGCGTTC
>JAXHTL010000396.1:0-1692 GCA_034190095.1 Actinomycetota bacterium | reverse complement strand
GGGGCGCCACCGCCGCCCCCGTGACCGACCCAGAAGCCGCTGAGTCCGGGGCGGATCGGCCGGCAGACGAGGTGTCACCGGCTCCGCTCGCGCGTGACGTCCGCAGCTTCCAGGGGCGCGATCTGCCGGGTCACACCGACTCCATCGGCGCCGCGCTGGCGGCTACCGTCGGCGGCCCGGTGGGCCGGCACGCGCTGATCGGGCGGACCCGGTTCCTGACCCCGCTGCGGGTGATGATGCTCATCGCGCTGGTGTTCCTGGCGCTCGGTTATTCGACCAAGGCCGCCTGCCTGCAGACCACCGGCACCGGCACCGCCGAACAGCGGGTGGCCAACTGGGAGAACAACCGCGCCTACTACCAGTTGTGCTACTCCGACACCGTTCCGCTGTACACCGCCGAACTGCTGAACCTCGGCAAGTTCCCGTATAAGTCCAGCTGGATCGAATCCGACAGCGAGGGAACGCCGCACATCACCTACGACGGCGAACCCGCCGTGCGTTACATGGAGTATCCGGTGCTGACCGGGATCTACCAGTACCTGTCGATGACGGTCGCCAAGACCTACTCGGCGCTGACGCGGCTGGTGCCGACGCCGATCGTCGCCGAGGTGGTGATGTTCTTCAACATCGCCGCGTTCGGGTTGGCGCTGGCGTGGCTGACCACCCTGTGGGCCACCGCGATGCTGGCTGGGCCCCGGCGCATCTGGGACGCCGCGCTGGTGGCCGCCTCCCCGATCGTCGTCTTCCAGATCTTCACCAACTTCGACGCGCTCGCGACGGCCTTCGCGGCGTGCGCCCTGCTGGCTTGGGCGCGCCGAAGACCCGGGCTGGCCGGGGTGCTCATCGGCCTGGGTGTGGCGGCCAAGCTGTATCCGCTGCTGCTGCTGGTGCCGTTGACGCTGCTGGCGATCCGCACCGGCCGGCTGCGCGAGGTCGGGCGCACCGCTGCGGCCGCGGTGCTGACCTGGGTGCTGGTCAACCTGCCGATCATGGTGCTGTTCCCGCGGGGCTGGTCGGAGTTCTTCCGGCTCAACGCACGCCGCGGCGACGACATGGATTCGCTCTACAACGTGGTCAAGTCGTTCACCGGGTGGGCCGGCTTCGACCCGAACCTGGGTTTCTGGGAGCCGCCCTCGACGCTGAACGCCGTCAGCGCGGCGCTGTTCGCGGCCGGTTGCATCGTGATCGGCTACATCGCGTTGACCGCGCCGCGCCGGCCCCGGGTCGCGCAGGTGGCGTTCCTGGTGGTGGCGGTGTTCCTGCTGACCAACAAGGTGTGGAGCCCGCAGTTCTCGCTGTGGCTGGTGCCGCTGGCGGTGCTGGCACTGCCGCACCGGCGGATCCTGCTGGCCTGGATGACCATCGACATGCTCGTCTGGGTGCCGCGGATGCTGTTTCTGTACGGCGAGCAGAACATGGGCCTGCCCGAGCAGGCGTTCACCGCGACCGTACTGCTGCGCGACATCGCGGTGATCGCGTTGTGCGCCTTGGTCGTCCGGCAGATCTACCGTCCGTCGTCGGACCTGGTGCGCGCCGACGGTGCGGTCGACGACCCGGCCGGGGGCCCGTTCGACCGCGCCCCCGACGCCCCACCGGGGTGGCTGCCGGACTGGCTGCGCCCGCGGGTGCCCGCCCGCGATTTCGCAGATCAACGGCTATTCCTGTAGCCTGGGCCGGTTGCCGACGCAGGCG
>JAXHTL010000395.1:0-1700 GCA_034190095.1 Actinomycetota bacterium | reverse complement strand
GAGCTGGACTCCCTGACCCGGGATGAGTTGATCGGGCCGCTCGATGAGCTGGAAATCCTGTGGTGCCAGCTGCCCGCGCTGCGCCACCGCCTGCTGGCCCGGCTGCAGGTTGAGGCGACCCCGCAGCAGATGGGCGCCAAGAATTGGAAAGACGTCCTCGCGCAACGGTGGCGGATCTCGCCCGCCGAGGCCCGGCGCCGACTCGACGATGCGGCCCTGCTGGCGCCGCGGCGGGCGCCGACCGGTGAACCGTTGGCGCCGGTGCTGGCCGCGGTCGCGGCCGCCCAGTCCCAGGGGTTGATCAACGCCGAACACGTCGAGGAAATCCGCAAAGCCGTGAACAAACTGCCCGGCTTCGTCGACGCCGCCACCGCCGAACAGTTCGAAATCGATCTGGTGCGCCTGGCCGTCGGGGCGGGCCCCAAGGAGGTCAAGGAGACCGCTGAGTTGGCGTTGTTCCTGCTCGATCAGGACGGCCCGAACCCGACGACACCGAACGCGCCCGCAAACGCTCGGCGGTCAAGCACAAGCAGCGCGAGGACGGGATGACCCCGTTCACCGCGGAGTTGACCCCCGAAGCGGCAGCTCTGATCGAGGCAATCTACGCCAAGTTCGCCGCTCCGGGCATGTGCAACCCCGACGACGAGGAACCCTGCACCTCAGGGACCCCCAGCCAGGCTCAGATCGACAACGATCACCGCACCCTGGCTCAACGCCAGCACGACGCCCTGGTCGTCGTGCTGCGTATCGCGCTGATGAGCGGCACGCTCGGCGAACTCAACGGGCTGCCGGTGTCGGTGATCGTCCGCACCACACTGCAAGACCTGGAATCCCGCGCCGGGATCGGCGTCACCGGCGGCGGCACCAAGATCCCGATCGCCGAGGTGGTCCGGATGGGCGCCCACGCCCATCACAGCCTGGCCGTGTTCGACAAAGCCACCGGCTCCGCCCTGGACCTGTTTCGCACCAAACGCATCGCCTCCCCTGCGCAGCGGATCATGCTGACCGCCCGCGATGGAGGGTGCACGAAGCCGGGTTGCACCGTCGGGGCGTACGGCTGCCAGGCCCACCACGTCACCCTGGATTGGGGCGACGGTGGGGACACCAACATCGATGACCTCGGCCTGGCCTGCGGGCCCGACAACCGTTCGGTGGGCCCCGGCGGCTGGACCACCCGGATGAACGAGCGCCACGAAGTCGAATGGATCCCACCGCCACGGCTGGACACCGGCCGGCACCGCATCAACACCTACCACCGCCCTGAACGACTGTTGCGTCGAATCGCCGAAGAGCCCGAGCCGCCGGGCCGAAACACCATCCCGCCCACCGCCTCCGAGGACAGAGGCGGTATCGCGCGGCCCGACCCCGAAAAACCCTTGGCACCCCAGTCATTCGACGACCCCGCCGAACCCGGCGGACCCGCACCACCGTCGGACAACCCGGCAGCCTGACCCGCCGCGCGACACCCCACACCGACGAGCAGTGGGGTCCGGAGACACCTAGCCGACGCTGACCACATCGCGAGCGGTGAGTGGCGTTCGGCAGGCTCAGTCCACCGGACGAATGACGATCCGGGACAACGCCTCCCGGATCTGCTGCGGTATCGCAACCGCGCGCCGGGACTGCCGGTCGACGAACACGTGCACGAAGTGCCCGTGGGCGACCGCGTCCTCGCCGGCGAAGATCGCGACGCCCCAGGT
>JAXHTL010000394.1:0-1711 GCA_034190095.1 Actinomycetota bacterium | reverse complement strand
GCGCTCATAGCAGTGGAGTGTCGGTCGCGGGTCCGACATATCGACGGACGAACCCGACCGGAAGGCCGGCGCCTGTGGACAACTCACCGTGGCGCCGGTTGTTGTCAGCGGCATCCACAAGAGTCGGAAGCGATCGCCGTCGCGGGTAATCTGCACTTACTGGGCTCGACGCGAAAGGAGGCGCGCGATGTCTGACGTCGCCCACGTCCCTCCTGGGCTGCTGACCCTCGAGCAATGGGATGCGCTGGAACTCGACCCGACGCGACGGTGGGAACTCAGCGAGGGGACCCTGACCATGTCGCCGCGGCCGCAACTCTGGCATCAGCGCATCTCCAAGAGAATCACCCGCCTCCTCGACGATCATCTGCCCGACGGTCTAGAGGCACTTCCCGAGATCGAGGTGATCACCCGCGCGGCATTCCCACCGAGTGTCCGCGACCCCGACATCGTCGTGGTTCCGGACCGGGTCTTCGAGAATCGTCCCGCCCGGGTCGCGGCGACGCACGTCGTCCTCGTCGTCGAGATCGTCTCACCGGGCTCTCACGGCACCGATCACGTCATGAAGCTGCACGAGTACGCCGCGGCGGGCATCGCGCACTACTGGATCGTCGATCCCGACGCGCCGGCTGACGACCGTTTCCTCGCCTACCGACTCGACGGCGACATCTACCGCCGCCTCGACGCACTCGACGCCGGCCGAGTTCGACTGAACGAGCCGGTGACGATGGACTTTCTCCTCGAGGAGGTGACGGGTCGCTGAGCTGGAGCTAGCGATCTCCCAACTCGGTGCCGGTGGTCTCGCGCAGCTCGAAACCCCGGTCGTCGCCCGAGCCGGCGCCCTTCTTCTCGGCGACGAGCTCCGTGATCCGTCGACCCGACGCCCGCCACCCCTTGACCTTCTCGCGGGCGACCTCGGCACCGTCACGTTCGGTGACCACCTTCCACGGCACCCCGCACAGCTTGGCGAGCAGCCAGAACGGCCAGGCCGCCAGCAGGGGCAGCGCCAGCAGGAACATCACCACTCCAAACGTGCTGCTGCCCTGGGAGGCCATGTCGAGAGCACCCAGCAGCGGCCAGTGGGCGCGACGCACCCGCCATGTCACACCGTCGGGGTCGCGGAATTCGGGCACCGGATCATTCTGCCGACTCGACGCCGCCGCGGCGCGCAGCCATGCGAGGTCGTCGACGTGTCCGGGGACTACTTTGGCCAGATGACGTTCTGCTGCGGGCAGCCGTGACGGCCCCGGTGTCGACGTGGGCGCCGCTGGCCTCCCCGATCTTCCGTGCGCTGTGGATCGCGCAGTTCGTCTCCAACCTGGGCACCTGGATGCAGACGGTCGGCGCGCAGTGGATGCTGGTCAACGACCCACGGGCGGCGGTGCTGGTGCCGCTGGTGCAGACCGCCACCACCCTGCCGGTGATGCTGCTGGCGCTGCCGTCGGGGGTGCTGGCCGATCTGATCGACCGCCGGCGGCTGCTGATCGCGACCCAGGGCGCGATGGCCGCCGCGGTGGGGCTGCTGGCGACGCTGACCGGCACCGGGCTGACCACCCCGACGGTGCTGCTACTGCTGTTGTTCGTCATCGGCTGCGGCCAGGCACTCACCGCGCCAGCCTGGCAGGCCATCCAGCCCGATCTCGTTCCGCCCAATCAGGTTCCGGCTGCCGCGGCGCTGGGCAGCATGAGCATGAACGGTGCGCGCGCGATCGGC
>JAXHTL010000393.1:0-1717 GCA_034190095.1 Actinomycetota bacterium | reverse complement strand
CGAAGGCCCGCCCGACGTCCGCGGGAGCGCCCTCGATGATGGCCCAGTCGTCACCGGGTCGCCACCGCACGGACAGCGACTGGCCCCGGGCCCACTCGATCAGGGCGGCGGGCCGCGCCCCCCCGGTGAGCCCGGCGGTGAACTCGATACGGCGTTCACGCGCGGGACCGAGATCGGTCGAGGCCGCCAACAGCGATGCATAGGGGCCCTCGATGAGCCGCTCGTCGTGGCGGTGCTGGCTGACGGACAGGCCGATGCCAGCCAGTACCGCCGCGACGAGAACCACGACTGCCAGCGACCGTGAGGTCGCCGTGGTCATGACTCCCCGCGTCAACTCACTCAGCGTGCCCGAGCGTCCGGGCACCCCTTGCTCAGTTGCCGTAGTCGTCGCGGCCCGGATTGACCGTCTGCTGCGGCGCCTGGACCGGCGGGGTGAAGACGCCCGGGTTACCCGGGTCGGGGGCCTTCTCCGTCGGGGTCAGCGGTGGCGGCGTCGTCGTGGTGGTGGTCGTGGTCGTGGGCGTCTCCTCGGGGGCTTCGCTCTCGCTGGCGCACCCCGCGGTGAAGCCGATCATCGCGATGACGGCCCCGCCGCCGACCGCGGCCGCGATCCGACGTTGACGAACTGATGCCATGTTCTGTCCTTTGCTGGCTCTGACGGTGGTGGAACTGCGCTGCACTCAGGTCGGCAAGACCGTTTCATGATCGTAGTCCAGCAGCCGGGTTTCCGGCCCGCCGAACGGCCTCGCCCATCACGGTTACCTGCAGGTCGGCAACCCACGGGACGGATGCGGTATTCCACGCTGCCTTCTCAGCACCCGCAGCCCCGGACCGGATGCACCGGCGCCGCACCCCGGGGTGACATTAGGAATCCTAATGAGCATGTAGAAAATTTAGCTGTACTGTTTCTCCCCGGCCCTCTAGCGTTGCCCGCTGTGAACACCGCCTACCTGGTCGTGCTGAGCGGCTTCGCCACCACGATGGCGCTGATCGCCGCGATCGGCGCCCAGAACGCCTTCGTACTGAGGCAGGGCATCCGGGGCGAGCACGTGCTACCGGTGGTCGCGGTGTGCACCGTCTCCGATCTGGTGTTGATCGTCGCCGGCATCGCCGGGTTCGGTGCGTTGATCACCGCCCACCCCGACGTGGTCCTCGTCGCCCGCTACGGTGGCGCGGCCTTCCTCCTCGGTTACGGCCTGCTGGCAGCCCGCCGCGCCGTCTCGCCCGGCGCACTCACCGCAGCCGATACGGCGCCGTCACGCCTGGCCGGCGTGCTGGCCACGTGCCTGGCGCTGACGTTCCTCAACCCGCACGTCTACCTGGACACCGTGATCCTGCTGGGGGCGCTGGCCAACGAGCACCGGGAAGGCCGCTGGCTGTTCGGCGCCGGCGCCGTGGCAGCCAGCGCAGTCTGGTTCACCGGCCTGGGTTTCGGCGCCCGACGGCTGCAGAGGTTCTTCGCCGCACCGAAGACCTGGCGCGTTCTCGACGGCGTCATCGCCGCCATGATGATCGGACTGGGGCTCTCCCTGGCGCTGAGCTAGGCGGACCGACCGGAGAGGCTGGGCACGGCGCGCCCGGGGCCGGTGACGCACCGACGGGGCGTCCTCCACCACCTCACCGGCCGGCGGGACGAGAATCGAGAACCATGCCGGACGCCGATGACATGGGTCTGCGGGAGCGCAAGAAGCGCCGCACCCGCGAAGCCGTCCGAACG
>JAXHTL010000392.1:0-1758 GCA_034190095.1 Actinomycetota bacterium | reverse complement strand
CCGAGCCGCTCGATGTGCACCGATCCAGCCTGACAGACCGCGACGGCCGATGGCTCATCGGCCGATCCGGCGGGGCACCGTCACCGAGGCCAGCTTGTCCGGGTTGCGCATCGCGTAGAAGTTGGCGACCCGGCCGTCGACGATCTCGAAGGTGACCACGCCCTCGAGCTGCTCGCCGGTGTAGAGCAACAGTGCGGGTGCGCTGTTGTAGGTCGCCGGCTCGACGCGGCCGTCGGCGCCGGCGAGCCGGACCAGCCCGAGGATGAGCCGGGCCACCCGCTCGGCTCCGGAGACCGGCCGGCGGGCGGCGGAGACCTTGCCGTCGCTGTCGGCGGTCCACACGACGTCGGGTGCGAGCATCGACATCAGCCCATCCAGGTCGCCGGTGGCCGCCGCGGTGAAGAACCGCTCGGTGATCTCGGTCGAGACCTTGGGGTCGACCGGTTCGAACCGCTTGCGCCTGGCCTGCACGTGTTCCCGGGCGCGGTGGGCCAGTTGGCGCACCGCGGCGGCCGACTTGCCCACCGCCGCGGCGATCTCGTCGTGCCCGAACCCGAACACCTCGCGCAGCACGAACACCGCGCGCTCGTCCGGGCTCAGGGTTTCGAGCACCACCAGCATCGCCATCGACACCGACTCGGCGAGCACCACGTCCTCGGCGGCGTCCGAGACGGTCAGCAGCGGTTCGGGCAGCCACGGGCCGACGTACTGCTCCCGGCGCCGTGACTGTGCCCGTAGCGCATTGAGCGCCTGGCGGGTGACGAGCTGGGTCAGGTAGGGCTTGGTGTCGGCGACCCCGGCCAGGTCGACCTCGGCCCAGCGCAGGTAGCCCTCCTGCAGCACATCGTCGGCTTCTGTTGCGCTGCCCAGGATCTCGTAGGCGATCGTGAACAGCAGCGGCCGCAGATGGGTGAACCGTTCGGCGTGCTCGTCCGCTGCGGTCATCGGACCGCCACGACGTCGGACAGCCTGGCGGTGCGGTCGGGCCCCTTGAACGACTTGTAGGAGCCCGGTTTCGCGGCTTCACCGGCCAGCCACTTCACCGTGAACCGGCACACCTGTTCCTTGACGAACGCGCCGGTGCGGCCCCCGAGGTAGAGGTTGACCGGGGTGTCGTCGAGGTGTTGCAGCTGCACGGTTCCGGCGCCGCGGCCCAGGCTGATGCACTGTCCGGTCATCGGCACGGTGGCGTTGGCTGGCGCGCCGCCCGCGATGCGGGCCAGCACGGTGCCGGCGGCCTGGGCGCCCAGCGGCAGGCCGGCCTGGCAGCTCATCCGGTAGGGCAGTCGCGACGGCGCCGAGGCGTCTCCGGCGGCCACGATGCGGTCGTCGTCGACGCTGGTCAGGGTTTCGTCGGTGACCAGGCGCCCGATGCCGTCGGTGGTCAGCCCGCTTTCGGCGGCCAGGTCGGGCACCCCGAAGCCGGCGGTCCACACGGTCGCCGCACTGGCCAGCGTGCGCCCGTCGGCGAGGACGACGTGGTCGGCTCCGACCGCGGTGACGGTCGCGTCCGGACCGTCGATGAGGGTGATGCCGAGCTTGGTCAGCCGCTTGGTGACCGAACGCCGGGCCGCTTTGCTCAGCGACGGCGCGATGACGCTGCTCACCAGGGTGACGTCGCGGCCGGCCTCGGCGAACTCGGCGGCCGCCTCGATGCCGGTGAGTCCGGCGCCGACCACCACGATCGGGGCCTGCAGCGGCACGTCGGCCAGCCGGTCGCGGAGCCGCTGCACCTGTTCCCATTCGGCCAGCGGGTAG
>JAXHTL010000391.1:0-1760 GCA_034190095.1 Actinomycetota bacterium | reverse complement strand
TTTCTGGACCTGTGCGAGCAGGCCGGCGGCCTTGCCGGTCGCGGTCTCGGGTTCGACGGCGGTGAAGTGGGACATGGCGGTTTCCTTTCGTTCACCCACCCGGCACTAACGGGTGGAAGTGTCACTATCCGTTAGAAGGAGTAGCACAACCTTCTAACGGATGGCAACCGAAGCATCCGTGATAATATTTCGGGGTGGCGACATCACCTGCGTGGCTGCTGCCCGACGAGCCGACGCCGGTGCGGTTCATGAACACCATCTGGGCCGACACCCACGGTGTCCACGACGAACTGACCGGCCCTGCCGCCCTGCGCGATTGGCTGCGTGCCGCCACCGACTACGACAGCGCCGCAACCCCGACCCGGGACGAATTCGACGACGCGCTGCGGCTGCGCGACAGCCTGCGCCGGCTGGCGGCCCACACCACCGACGACGGACGCCCGACCGCGCAGTCACCGGTCACCGGCATCGACGACGCGGTCGAGGCCGTCAACGCGGCGCTCGCCGACCGGCCCGGCACCGAACTGGCAGTCCGGGATGGCCGGTTGCAGGCACTCGACCGGCGCCGTGCCTCGCCGTGCCGAAGCGCCCTGGCCGGGCTCGCCTACGAGGCCCTCGAACTGCTCACCGGACCCGACGCGGTCAACCTGCGCGCCTGCAACGCGCCCCACTGCGTGCTGTACTTCGTCAAGTCCCACCCGCGCCGGGAATGGTGCTCGGAAGCCTGCGGCAACCGGGTGCGCGCCGCCCGCCACTACCAGCGTGTCCGCGGCCGCCGGTAACGTCCGCACCGTGAGCGAGCCCCCCGAAGAAGCGCCACTGCTCGACGAGGTGCGCCACGCGCTGGCCGGTCACCCGCTGGATCTGCTGGGCATGGTGAGCATGCTGATCGAGGCGACCAAACCCGACCCGCTGGCCTGGCTGCCGTCGCGCCCGCAGCGCGACACCGTCGAGCTCGAGCCGCTGCTGGACGGGTTGATCGGAACGCCCACCGGCGAGACGACCGCACTGCTGGCCGTGCTTGCCGAACTACTCGACGCCCCGGATCTGCAGCGACGGTGCCGCCAGGAGGTGACTGCCCGCACCGACGTCCTGCCGGACTGGATCACCGGCCTCGGGCACGTCGAGGTCGACAAGGCTGTCCGCATGACGCACGTGCTCGGCGACGGCGACGAAATCCTGATCGGAGCCCGGCTGAGCACCGGCGACGAACTCACCTGTGCCGCATTCATCGACCACAACTCGCTCTCGGCGGTCACAGACGCGTTCTTCGTGCCGGATTCGATCGACAACGTCGTGGCGTTCGGCGTCGAACGCAACACCGACCCCGACACCAGTTTCGTCGACATGAGTCCGGCCGACGCGCGGGCGTGGGTCGAGCACGGGCTGCGTGAGCCCGCCGTCTTCATGGATCAGTCCGACACCTGGCCGGCCTGTCGGCCGCTGCTGCAATGGCTGATCCGCCGCCTTCCCCCGGGCGGCGCCACCCGCGAGTCACCCGGATGGGATCCGGTCGAGCAACGCGACCTGTGTGACCGGTTCTTCGCCTCCGAGCACGGCGCAGCCTTCGACCCGCGCGAGTACGGTGAACTGCTCGACGAACTGATCGACTCCGGCGACCCGGTGCGATGGAGTGCGCCGCGGATCGAGCACCTGCTCCGCGGCGGGCGCCAGGTCGACAGCACCGTAGCGGTGGAGGTGGCACTCGATTCCCCCGAACTGCTGACCCGCTTCGTCCCGTTCGCCCACGCGCACAGCGG
>JAXHTL010000390.1:0-1779 GCA_034190095.1 Actinomycetota bacterium | reverse complement strand
GCCACGCTGGCCTTTCCCCGCTACGGGGAATCGATCCATGCCGACCTGGCCGCTGAGGCACTGCACGGCGGCCATGGTGATCTCGCCGAGTCGGTGTATGCGATGGCGCTGCTGTTCGCCCTGGACCGAGCCGGCGCCCGCGAAGAGATCGAACGCCTCACCGCCGAGCAGCCGGTCGTCATCCTGGACCGCTACGTGGCCTCCAACGCCGCCTACAGCGCCGCACGCCTGCACCAGGGCGCCGACGGTGACGTGGTGAGCTGGGTCCACGACCTCGAGTACGGGCGACTGGGGATGCCCGCGCCGGACTGGCAGCTGCTGCTCGACGTGCCGACCGAACTGGCCGCCCAACGCGCGGTCGACCGGGCCGCCCGGGAAGCCGACCGCGCCCGCGACGCCTACGAACGCGACGACGGGCTGCAGCGGCGCACCTCGGCGGCCTACGCCGCACTGGCCGCCACCAACTGGGGCGGCCCCTGGGTGGTGGTGCCGCCCGACGTCGACGCCGAAGCGCTGGCGGGCAGCCTGATGCGGTGATGCTGCCTGGGCCCATTTCGCGCACAGCGCCGACGATTTGGGCGAATGAGCCTTGCGTCGGGCGGTCGGCAGCAAAGTCGACGTAGAACCCTGATTCGGTATCATTTCGGACGCTGACGGCCGTCGCTAGCAAATGTTAGTTCGCCTCAGCAACCCCGCCCGGCTGGGGCCTGTCACCCGGCTGGTGGCGCCGGGGTGCTCCTGTCGGACGCGTGAACACCACTGAGCGCGAATGTGTTTAGGCAGTCCTTTGCGTCTCGCGGGTAGGCGGCTCGGCTAGAGAACGGCATATCCCGCGCAAATCTGCCCGCCTGCGCGTAGTGTCCCTGCCGGGGGGTTGGCAGGGCGCGATCGGTTGCCGGTGGGCCGCCCGTTGGCAACGGACACAACGGCATACGGGGGAGCCATGGCACTGACCGCGCGGATGCAGGCCGAACTGCGGGCAACGCTCGACGATCACATCCAGGCCTTGAAAACGGCGGGGGAAAGGTTCGACCAGGGGCGCCTCATCGAGGCCCACGTGCTGGCGATCCACATTCGTGCCCTGGTTCATGAGGGGCCCAAGTCGCCCGCCCTGATCGACGAACTGGGCCTACAAGACCAACTGACCTGGGTCGACACCGGCGGCGTGCCCAATCCGAAGACCGCATCCTCGGCGTCGTGTCTGACGTTGATGAAGGTGCGCACCGGAATGCGGCCAGGCGGGGAGTACGTACCCAAGCTCGGCCTCTACCCGCCCGCGCCGATCCGCACCCGCGGCGGCGAACACATCAACCGGGGTTCGCGTATCCCGTTCCACGAGTGGTGGACCAACCCGGTGATCAAGGACGCCGATGGCCTGGAGTACTCGCGCAAACTGCTGGTCCTCGCCCTCGGCGGCGGCGATGACGACCCCGAGGCCGACGTGGCCCGGACCGCCCTGGCCGCCAGCGGCTCGCTCGGCGGGATCCTCACCGACCCGACGTTCTCGACGCCAACGGTGCCGGGGCGGGACCCGGCCACGAACCCGGTCCTGGCCAGCGTGCGCCAGATCGGCTACGAGGTGATCCAGACGATCCGGCAGCAGCGCGACGTCATCGAGGCCGCCCCCGTCTGACACCGGTTCGAGCCCGTGCCGCCCGGGGCAACTGCCAGCCGAATGCCGGTCGACACGCACAACGCGCCGTGTGGTATCCGAGGATTATCGCGAACTGGTGACACCATGGACACCATGAGGCAAAGGATCCTGGTCGTCGACGACGA
>JAXHTL010000039.1:0-28277 GCA_034190095.1 Actinomycetota bacterium | reverse complement strand
CCCGGCGGCAGTCCCCGGGCCCACGCGCGCGCACTCCTGGCGACGGTGATGCTGCACACCGAGGGCTACCCGCAGGCCGTCGACGAACTGCGGCGCGCGCTCGGAGACGCCGCCGGTGACCGGCTCGCCACCACCGCTGTCGGCACCCTGCTGGCACGGGCCCTGGTGCGCGCCGAGCGTTTCGGCGACGCGACCGAGACGGCGCGCACGGTTCTCGCCGAGGCCGAGTCGCTCGGCGCCGGGCCGGTGATCAGCTCCGCGCTGGCGGTCAATGCGCTGGTCGACCACGTGTGCGGTCGTGGCCATGATCGCGCCGCGCTACGGCGGGCCGTGGCCCTGGAGGATTCGGCTCTCGACGCGCCCGTCACCCTGAGCGCCAGCGCCGTCGACGTCGAGCTGCTGATCTGCAGCGGGGAGGTCGGCGAGGCGGCCTCCCGGCTGGCGTCGGTGCGCGACCGGCTGGCGGTGCCGGGCGCGGACACCGAGATGCTGTGGGTGTCGGTGCACGCCGCGATGCTCGACGTCCTGCGTGGCGACTACCCGGCGGCGGCTCTCGACGCGCGGGAAGTCCTGGAACGGGCCGAACGGCTCGGTGGCGATCATGTGCGCAGCGTCGCGCTGACGGTCCGGGGCGCGGTGGCCGCCTACACCGGTGCCGAGCAGCAGGCCCGAACGGACCTGCGCACCGCGATCGAGTTGGCTCGGGTCTGCCGGTCGCCGCACGCGCATCTCGCCTCCGCACTGGTGGGCTTCCTGGAGGTGTCGGTCGGCTCCCATGCGCAGGCCGTGGCCGCGATGGAGCCGGTGCTGAACCGATTCGACGCGTCTCCGGGCGTGCAGGTCCCGGCCGGGGCCTACCTGCCCGACGCGGTGGAGGCCCTGGTCGGACTGGGCCGGCTGGACGAGGCCGAGCGGTGGGTCACGGTCATCGAGGACTCCGGCCGCCGGCACGGCTGGATCTGGCAGCAGGCGGTGGGCGCCCGGTGCCGAAGCATGGTGCTGGCCGCTGCGGGCCGGGTCACCGAGGCGGAACGGGCCGCCGCCCAGGCGTTGGGCCTCCACGAGGAGCTGGCGATTCCCTTCGAACAGGCCCGGACCCAGCTGCTGTACGGGCAGTTGCAGCGCCGCCGGCGGCGCAAACGTGCCGCGGAGGAGACGTTCGTCCAGGCGCTCGGCACCTTCGAGCGGCTCGGGGCGTCGCTGTGGGCGCAGCGGGTGCGCGCGGAACTGGAGCGCACCGCCGACGGCTCGGGCCGGGCGGGCGAGTTGACCGACGGGCAGCGTCGCATCGCCGAACTCGCCGCCTCCGGGATGACCAATCGGGAACTCGCCGCCGAGCTTTTCATCAGCCCGAAGACCGTGGAGGCCAACCTGAGCCAGGTCTATCGCAAACTGGGTATCCGCTCGCGTGCCGAGCTGGGCCGGGTGATGGGGCAGGCCACCCGGTGACCGCCGACGGTCAGCGCAGCAGCGGATCGCGCGGCAGGCCCAGGATCCGCTCGGCGATGGTGTTCCGGGTGATCTCGGAGGTGCCGCCGGCGATGGTCATCGCCCGGTTGCCCAGGTAGCTGCGGGTCAGCTGCGGGGTCTGCTCCACCACCGCGGCCGTGCCGGCCAGTGCGAACGCCAACTCGGTCAGCCGCTGCCCCGACTCGGCGACCAGCAGCTTGGTCACGTTGCCCTCCGGGCCGGGCTCGGCCCCGGCGATCGCGCGGGTGGCGCGGCGCAGGTTGAGCAGCCGCAGGGTGTGGATCTCGGCGATCACCTCGCCGGCCTGGCGCAGGTACGTCGCCGCCGTCGCCGGTGAGCTGTCCAGGAGCTTGATCAGGTGATCCGGGGTGGTCCCGGTCGGGGCGCCGGAACCACCGCCGATCGAGATCCGTTCGTTGCCCAGCGTGGCGCGGGCGACCAGCCAGCCCTTGTTGACATCCCCGACGACATCGGAGTCGGGCACGAAGACGTCGTCGAAGAACACCTCGTTGAAGTGGGAGTCACCGGTGAGGCCCCGTAGCGGGTTGACGGTCACCCCGTCGGCGGTCATGTCGATCGCCATCATCGTCACGCCCGCGTGCTTGGGGGCGTCCGGGTCGGTGCGCACGGTGGCCAGCCCCCACTGGCACATGTGCGCGAGGCTGGTCCACACCTTCTGCCCGGTGACCCGCCACCCGCCGTCGACCCTCTTGGCCGCGGTCCGCACCGCCGCGGCGTCGGAACCGGCGCCGGGTTCGGAGAACAGCTGGCACCACATCACCTGCCCCCGCAACACCGGCTCCACCCAGCGCTCCCGCTGGTCCTCGGTGCCGGCCTGGGCGATGGTCAGCGCCACCCATCCGGTGATGCCCATGTCGGGGCGCTCGACGCCGGCGAACTCCTCCTCGATGACGAGTTGTTCGAGCACGTCGGCCCCGCGTCCCCACGGTGTGGGCCAGTGCGGCACCAGATATCCGGAGTCGACGAGGAAGTCGCGTTGTCGGTCGGCCGGCAGCGAGCGCGTCGTCGCGGCGGCCTCGCGGGCCGAGGCGCGGTAGGCCTCGGACTCCGGCGGCAGGGTGAACGACGCGCCGTGGGCCTGACCGCTGCGCTGACCGTCGACCACGTCGAGCAGCGGATCGATGCCGTCGGCGAGCAGCGCGGCCAGCGTGCGGGCGCGGCGCAGGTAGAGATGCGCGTCGTGCTCCCACGTGTAACCGATCCCGCCGTGGAGCTGAATATTGTTCTGCGCGTTGAATACCTGGGCCCGGTTGGCGAGTGCGGCGGCCACCGCGCCGGCGAACCAGGCACTGTCGAGGTCATCGGCGCGGGCGGCATCCCAGGTGGCGGCCGTGGCGGCCTCGACCTGGACGAGCATGTCGGCGGCGTGGTGCTTGACGGCCTGGAAGGTGCCGATGGTGCGGCCGAACTGTTCGCGCACCTTGGCGTACTCGACCGACATCTCCAGCGCGGCCCACCCGACCCCGACCGCCTCGGCGGCCCCCAGGATCCGCCACACCGTCCGCGCGGCGCGTGCTGCCCCGCGCAGTACGCGATCGGCGGGAACCTGCACCCCGTTCAGGGCCACCGAGCCGATACCGCGGGTGGTGTCCAGGGTCTCCAGCGCCGTGACGGTGACGTCGTCGGCGGCGGCGTCGACGATCACCACGTCGGCCCCGGCGGTGAGCACCAGCACATCGGCCTCCGGCGCCCCGAGGACCGTGGGGTGCTCGCCGGTGAGCACCAGATCCGAGCCCACCGACACGGTGCCCGACACGCCCAGGGCGGCGACGCTGCGCCCCGTCGCCAGGGCGGGAAGCAGTTCGGCGCGGACGCTGTCGGCGGCGCACCGGTCGATCACCACCCCCGCGGCCGCGCTCGGAAGGAACGGGCCAGGGCACAGCTGGCGGCCTTGGCACTCGAGCACCACCGCCAGCTCGGCCAACCCGAATCCTGATCCGCCGTGATCCTCGGCTATCGCCAGTCCGGTCCAACCCAGTTCGGTTGCCGCCGACCAGATGTCGGCTGGATTGCGGGACCCGCCCTCCAGCGATGCCCTGGCCCGGCCCAGTGTCTGCAACCGGGTCAGCTGCCCGGTCACCGCCTCGGCCAGGTCCTGGTGCTCTTCGGTGATGGCTAACGCGGAG
The DNA here is from genome assembly GCA_034190095.1 of Actinomycetota bacterium. Classification (GTDB taxonomy): domain Bacteria; phylum Actinomycetota; class Actinomycetes; order Mycobacteriales; family Mycobacteriaceae; genus Mycobacterium. The sequence continues at coordinate 24,660 of JAXHTL010000039.1, read as the reverse complement.
ATGCCGGCGGTCTTGATCACGCTCAAACCCTCTTCGGTGCGAGTTGACGGTTGTCAATCGACGCTAGCGCGACCGTAGCCGAGGCCGCCATTCTGTGACTGGCGTCACAATTGAGACACAGCGGAAAAACAGTAGACAACTTCGTCCGGATTGTCTGTTTGTCGCCGGGGGATCGGGGTACGCTCGCGCAATGACGGATCGACCGGAGTCTCGCCCTCCGGGACCCACGCTGAACAGTCGCCTGCAATGGTTGCTGAAGGCCGGCCCCGCCGACTACATGCTCGCTGCCAGCGTCGCGTCCGCGTCGTTACCGGTGATCGGCAAACACCTTGAACCGCTTGGTGTGCTGACTGCGATGGCGATCTGGGGGTCGCGGCACGCACCCGACATCATCGGCGGCGCCGCGCGGTCGCTGACGGCCTCGAGCGACGCCGAGCGCAAACGCGCCGAAGCCGAGCGCAAGCGCCAGGAGCGGGACTGCACCAACACGGTCACCGAGGCTGCGCTCAAGGGTCTGGTCTCGCCCAACGATCTCGACATCGACTGGCCGCTGCCGGAGCGCACCCCGCCGGTGTGGCGGATGCGCGAGCACCTGCGCAGCGTGCACAAGACCTCGGTGCGTTACGGTCCGCGCCCCACCCAGTTGCTCGACGTGTGGCGCCGGGACGACCTTCCTGCCCAGCCGGCGCCGGTCCTGCTGTTCGTGCCCGGCGGGGCATGGGTGCACGGCAGCCGGATGCTGCAGGGCTACGCGCTGATGTCGCATCTGGCGCAACTGGGCTGGGTGTGTCTGTCCATCGACTACCGCGTCGCACCGCACCATCGCTGGCCGGCCCACATCACCGATGTCAAGACCGCCATCGCCTGGGCCAGGGCCAATGTGGACAAGTTCGGCGGCGACCGCGATTTCGTCGCAGTGGCGGGTTGTTCGGCCGGTGGGCACCTCGCCGCGCTGGCGGGACTGACTCCCAACGATCCCGAGATGCAGGACGAACTGCCGGAAGGCTCCGACACCTCGGTCGACGCCGTCGTCGGAATATACGGCCGCTACGACTGGCAGGACCGCTCGACCGTCGAGCGCGTCCGGTTCGTCGACTTCCTCGAACGGGTGGTGGTCAAACGCAAGATCGACACGCACCCGCATGTGTTCCGGGATGCGTCGCCGATTGCGCGGGTGCACCCCGATGCCCCGCCCTTCCTGGTGGTGCACGGAACCGGGGACAGCGTGATCCCGGTGGCCCAGGCACGCACTTTCGTCGACCGGCTCAAGGAGGTGTCCCGCTCGGTGGTCGGCTATGTCGAGTTGCCCGGGGCCGGCCACGCCTTCGACATGACCGACGGAGCACGCACCGGTGCCGCCTCCACAGCAATCGGCCTGTTCCTCAACCACATCCACCGAAACCGTAGCCTCATCGGGGCCAAAGAGGTTATATAGGACGCCTCCGAGGAGGTGTCGCGGTGAAAAGGCTTCGCGGGTGGGACGCGGTACTGCTGTACAGCGAAACCCCCAACGTGCACATGCACACGCTGAAACTGGCGGTGATCGAGCTCGACGGGCTCGGCGACGCCCAGTTCGGCGTGGAGGAGTTACGGCAGGTCATCCACGGCCGGCTCTACAAGCTCGACCCGTTTCGGTATGAGCTCATCGACATCCCGTTCAAGTTCCACCACCCGATGTGGCGGGAGAACGCCGAGGTCGACCTCGAATACCATGTTCGGCCGTGCCGCGTGGAGGCCCCCGGCGGGCGGCGCGAACTCGACGAGGCGGTCGGAAGGCTGGCCAGCACCCCGCTGGACCGCAGCCGCCCGTTGTGGGAGATGTACCTGATCGAGGGGCTGGCCGGCGGCCGGATCGCGGTGCTCGGCAAGATCCACCACGCGCTGGCCGACGGGGTGGCCTCGGCGAACCTGCTGGCCCGCGGGATGGACCTGCAGGAAGGTCCCCAGGTCGACCGGGACTCCTATGCCACCGACCCCGCGCCCTCGCGCGGCGAGTTGGTGCGCACCGCCTTCACCGACCATCTCCGACAGATCGCCAAGCTGCCCGGGGTCATGCGCTACACCGCCCAAGGCGTGCGACGGGTGCGGCAGAGCCCGCACAAGCTCTCCCCGGAGCTGACCCGGCCCTTCACCCCGCCGCCGACGTTCATGAACCACATGATCGACGCGACGCGCCGCTTCGCGACCGCGACGCTGTCGCTCGACGACGTCAAACAGACCGGCAAGCACCTCGGCGTCACGATCAACGACATGGTGTTGTCGATCTCGGCCGGTGCGCTGCGAAAGATGTTGCTGCGCTACGACAACCGATCCGACCACCCCTTGCTGGCCTCGGTTCCGGTCAGCTTCGACTTCTCCCCGGACCGGATCTCGGGCAACTATTTCACCGGCGTGCTGGTGAGCCTGCCGGTCGATGTCGAGGATCCGCTCAAGCGGGTGCAGGCTGCCCACGACGCCGCGGTGGCGGGCAAGGAGAGCAACACCCTGCTCGGGCCGGAACTGGTCAGCCAATGGTCGTCGTACCTGCCGCCCGGGCCCGCCGAGGCGATGTTCCGGTGGTTGTCGAACCAGGACGGCCAGAACAAGGTGATGAACCTGCCCATCTCCAACGTTCCCGGGCCGCGCGAGCGGGCGCGGGTGGGCGGAGCCCTGGTGACCGAGATCTACTCGGTGGGTCCGCTGACCGCAGGCAGCGGACTGAACATCACTGTGTGGAGCTACGTCGATCAGATCAACATCTCGGTGCTCTCGGACGGCAAGACCCTGTCTGATCCCCATGAACTCACCGATGCGCTGATCGAGGCGTTCGTCGAGATCCGAACTGCGGCCGGGCTTCCAGCCGAGTTGACGGTTGTCGACACTGCTATGCCTAATTAGTCGGCCCGCCGACGTGCCTAATTAGTCGGCCCGCCGACGTGCCCAACTAGCCCACCCGCCGGATCGAAGTTCCTTCCCTGGAATCAATTTTCGCCTAGGTCAGTTCGGCGGTCCGGCCCGAAATTCTGACGACTCGCGCGGTATGTTGCGACCCCGCAGGTTTCGTTGTATTGGTACGGTCTACGCACCAACGGAACGGGTGGTGATCATCGTGGCGGCCGACAATGTCGACGGCGCGCCGGGGGACCCTTTCGCCGACAGGGTGCGTGCTCTGTCGGCGGCGACAGCGCGCCTGCGTTTCGACGCCTACGTCGATATCGACTGGGACGCACCCGAGAACGCGGTGGACCGCCAGGATGAACGCTGGCAGGCGGATCCGGACTCGGTTCCGCTGGCGGCCACCGAGTGGTATGCCGAACAGCCGACGGAGCGGCGAATCGCCATGGGCCGCTGGCTCACCGCAAACCATCTCAAGGTCACCATCCAGTTCGAGATGATGCTGATCCGCGGAGTCGTGCACTACGCGGGGAAACGTCCCAACGGATCCCCGGTGTTTCGCTATCTCCTGCACGAGCTGATCGACGAGTGCAACCACATCCAGATGTTCCAGGAGTTCATCGACCGCACCGGTGAGGACGTCCCTGGAATGCGGCGGACGTCGCGCATCGTGGGGCCGATCTTGGGGTTCATCGGCGGCTACGCGAGCGTCTTCCACTTCATCGCGATCCTGTGCGGCGAACAGCCGCTGCACTACCAGCAGACGCTGCAGCATCGCGGTGCCGTGGACGTGCCCCCGCTGTTGAACAAGATCACATACATCCATCTGGCCGAGGAGGCTCGGCACATCACCTTCGCCGACGAGCTCCTCGCCGAGCAGCTGCGCCGGACCGGGCGGTTCAGGAGAGCGTGCTACGCCATTGCGTTCCCGCTGTTCCTCCGATGGTTGATCGGTGAGTCACTCGGACCGCCGCGCACCTTCGCCCGCCAATTCGGTGTCCCGCGCCAGGTTTTCAAGGCCGCCTACTGGCGCAGTGCCCGATCCCGCCGGATGATGGCGGAATCGGCGGCCGATGTCCGACGCGTCGCCGAGGATCTGGGTCTGCGCACGGCCTGGTCGCGGTGGCTGTGGCGACTGTTGGGTGTCGAAGGTCGGATGCCGCGATATCGCGGTGAGCCGGATCGAAACGCGGTGGTGCCGCAAGGAATCGGCCCCCGGACGGTGAGATGGGTCCGGGTCGCCGCAGCCGTGCTGATGGTGGTCGTCGCTGTCACCGCGACACCTGTCGGGCTGCGGATCGTCGCGGTCGCCGCCGCGGCTACCGGCATCTGGGCGCTCTACCATGCGCTGCGCGAACGGCGGGGCGGTGTGGTGGGAAACCAGCCGTTCGAGTGGCCGAGGCTGTTCGTGTGGGTGGCCGCATGCGTGGTGATGATCCCGGTGGGCGGATTGATCGGGCTCGCGGTGGTGGTGACGATGATCCTCGCGCTGGCCGACTTCATGCCGACCCTGTGATGGCGCGCGACCATCGGATCGGCCCGCCGACCACGAATCGAGGCCGTACCGTGTTACGTTCCGCCAGTGGCTGACTTCCCGTACTTCGACCTCCTGATCGACGAGCGAGACGGCGGGGGTGCAACCGGGCAGCTCTGGAAGAACCAGGTGCACTGGGGGTACTGGGAAGATCCCAGCGCCGCAACGGGCACCCGCGACGACTACCAGGCGGCCATGGAGCAGATGAACCGTGAGCTGCTCGAGGCAGGCAGGGTGGCCGACGGGCAACGGCTGCTCGACGTCGGGTGCGGATTCGGCGGAACCATCCAGCAGATCAACGCCGAACACCGCGACATGCACCTCACCGGCCTGAACATCGATGCGCGCCAGCTCGCTGCCGCCGACGCTCAGACCCATCCCGCCAACGGCAACCGCATCGGGTGGGTGGAAGGCGATGCCTGTGCGCTTCCGTTCGAGGACGGCGAGTTCGACCGCGTCCTGGCCGTCGAATGCATCTTCCACTTCCCGTCGCGCGAGCGGTTCATCGCAGAGGCTGCGCGGGTGCTCGTTCCCGGTGGCTACCTGGCGGTGTCCGACTTCGTGCCGGCCGTGGCGTGGTTCGGCAAGACCCCGATCTGGATGGCGGTTCGGCGGCGGATCGCCAAGTCCTACGGGACGCTGGGGACCGTTCCGCTCAGGTCGTACAAAGCGATGGGAGAACGGGCCGGACTGCGTCTCGAGGCCAACCGGAACATCCGCAAGAACACCTTGCCGACCTACCCCTTCCTGATGACGTTCTTCCGTGAGCAGGGCTCGGCGAACGCCCAGAAGACCATGACCGTGGGGACGCGCTGGATGAAGTGGCTGTCCAAATGCGGACTGATCCAATACCGGGTCTACACATTCCACAAGCCGGCCTAGCTCCAGGATCGGCCCGGCCGATGACCGGCAGCAAGGGTCGGCCTGGGGTGATCAACCGGCAGTCGTCGACGTGGCCGGCGGACCGGCCGCAGCGCCCCCGCGCGTCGCGGCCACCCAGGACAGGAATTCCTCGACGGCCTGGGCGGTGTAGTGCGCCCGGGGCGATCCGTAGTAGAAGTCGAATGCGTGCTGGGCGTGCGGGATCTCCGCATACACCACCGGTGAGGTCGACACGTCGCGGAGTGCGGCCGCGAACTCGCGTCCCTCGGAGACCGGGATGATCGAATCGTCCTGCCCGTGCAGGATGAAGAACGGGGGTGCGTCGGCGCGCACGCGGTACAGCGGAGACGCATCGACGTAGACCTGACGGTGCCGGGCTATCGGCGTCTTCGTCACGAACTTCTGCAGGAAGGCGATGAACTCCTTGCGGCCGCTACCGTGTGCCGAAACCCAGTCGTAGCGGCCGTATATCGGCACCGCGGCCACCACCGAGGTGTCGGCGTCCTCGAAGCCCGGCTGGAACTGCGGGTCGTCGGCGGTGAGCGCGACCAGGGACGACAGGTGCCCGCCCGCCGAGCCACCCGTGATGGCCACGAAGTCCGGATCGCCGCCGTACTCGCTGATGCGTTCCTTGATCCAGGCCAGGGCCTGCTTGACGTCGACGATGTGGTCCGGCCAGGTGTGCCGCGGGCTGACCCGGTAGTCGATGGACACGCACACCCAGCCGTGGTCGGCGAGGTGGCTCAGCAGCGGGTAGGCCTGGGGACGCCGCATGCCGATGGACCAGGCGCCGCCGGGGACCTGGAGCAGGACCGGCGCTTTCCCGTCCCGGGGCAGGTCGGCGCGCCGCCAGATGTCGGCCATGTTGACCGCGCCGTGCGGGCCGTACTGCACGGTGTCGAGTTTGCCGACGTAGCGGCGGCGGATGACGTCGTTGGGGGGCACCCCGATCCGGCGGCGCCGCGTCGAGGTGGCCTGCTCGGCGATCGCCTGGTAGTCGGTGCCCAGGGCTTCGCGCAACGGATCCTCGAAGTGGGGCTGGGCGGCGACATTGCGGCGGTGGATCAGCCACAGCAGCACCCACGCGATCGCGGTGAGCACCAACGCGATCGCACCCCGCGCGCCGCGGAAATCGCCCCGGATGCCGCGGCGCAGCGCGTCGAGCAGCGAGCCGCCCAGGTACAGCGGCGACATCTCCGAGGTCGGCCACCCGAACATGAACACCGGGATGGTGACGTAGCCCTCCCGGCCCAGCGGGCGCAGGCCGTTGGCGGCATTGAGCAACTCCACCACAGCGCGAAGCAGCGGTCGGGGTTTAACCATGCTGAACCCGGTCCTGCAATTCTCTACGGGAGATCTTTCCGGTGATGCTACGGGGTAGCGCGTCGAGCACGGTGATCGCCCGCGGCACCTTGTAGTTGGCCAGGTGGTCGCGCACGTGAGCCTGCAGATCCTCCGGGGTGGCGGCCGCGCCGGGCGTCAGCACCACGAACGCCTCGAGGCGCTGACCGTATTTCTCGTCGTCGACGCCCAGTACCGCGGCCTCGGCCACGCCGGGATGGCTGGCAAGCGTCTTCTCCACCTCGATGGGGTAGACGTTCTCGCCACCGGAGACGATCATCTCGTCGTCGCGGCCGACCACGAAGAGCCGTCCGGCGTGATCGAGATATCCGACATCGCCCGAGCGCATGAACCCGTCGTGGAACTCCTTGGTCTGCCCTGAGGTGTACCCGTCGAACTGGGTCGAGTTGCGCACGTAGATGCCGCCGACCTCCCCGGCCGGTAGCTCGCGCAGATCCTCGTCGAGGATCCGGATCTCGGTGCCCTCGGCGGGACGGCCCGCGGTGTCGGGTGCGGCGCGCAGGTCGCGCGGAGTCGCGGTCGCGATCATCCCGGCCTCGGTGGCGTTGTAGTTGTTGTAGATGATGTCGCCGAAGCGGTCCATGAACGCGGTCACCACGTCCGGGCGCATCCGGGACCCCGATGCCGCGGCGAAGCGCAGTGAGCGGCCGCTGTAGCGGTCGAGCACCTCGCCCGGCAGATCCATGATGCGGTCGAACATCACCGGCACCACGCACAGGCCGGTGGCCCGGTGCCGGTCGACCAGTTCCAGGGTCGCCTCCGGGTCGAACCTGCGGCGGGTGATGATCGTGCACGACATCGACGCCGCGAACGCCAACTGGGAGAAACCCCAGGCGTGGAACATCGGTGCCACGATCACCACGGGCTGTTCGGCCCGCCACGGGGTCCGGTCCAGGATCGCCTTCAGCACGCTCGGGTCGCCACCGGAATGGGTGGCGCCCTTGGGGGTTCCGGTCGTGCCCGACGTCAGCAGGATGACCCGGGACTTCGCGGACGCCCGCTCGGGTTCGCGGCCCTGGTGCTCGGCGATCAGTGCCTCGACGGTGGGATGCGCCACCGCGGTGTCGGTCCAGGCGACGATGCGGGTGACGTCGTGCCGGTCGGCCAGCGCCCGGTCGACCACCTCGGTGAACTCCTGGTCGTAGATCACCGCGACGGATTTGCCGGCGCCTTCCCGGTCGAGGACCTCGGCCATCGCCGGCCCGGCGAACGACGTGTTCAGCAGCAGCACGTCGGCGCCGATGCGGTTGGCGGCGATCAGCGCATCGACGAAGCCGCGGTGGTTGCGCGCCATCAATCCGATGACCTGGGGCTGCCCGCCGGGCAGGGCCTGCAGCGCGGCGGCCAGCGCGTCGGCGCGGCGGTCGATCTGGCGCCAGGTCAGGATGCCCAGCTCGTCGACCAGCCCGGCGCGGTCGCCGCAGCGCTGCGCGGCGGCGGCGAAACCCGAGGTGATGGCCATGTTCTCGCGCCGCATCGCACCGACGATGCGCAGGTACTTGTCGGGCCGCAACGGTGCGATGACGCCGGCACGCGCCATGGTGGACAGCAGGCCCAGCGGTGTGGTCAGCGGGTCGAGGATGCCCATCCGTCAGCCCAGCACCGGCAGCCGGCGCTCGGAGGCCAGGCCGTCGAGGGCCCGCTGCATCACCTGCCGGACATGCGCGTCGACCTCGTCGACGTCGGGATCCTCCCCGAACTGTTCGGCGATGTCGATGGGTGGCAGCGTCTGCATGGTGATCTTGGTGGGCAGCGGGACGTTGACCGGCAACACCACCGACAGCCCGAACGGGAAGCCGAACGACACCGGCAGGATCTTGGTCCGGAACGCCCGCGCGATCGGGCCGAGCGCCCGGGCGATCTCGGTGCCCCGGGTGAGGAACAGCTGGGCTTCCTGGCCGCCGATGGAGACGGCCGGCACGATCGGCACCCCGGCGTTCAGCGCCGCCTTCACGTATCCGGTCCGGCCGCTGAAGTCGATCTTGTTCGCCTGCAGGGTCGGGCGGTAGACGTCGTAGTCGCCGCCGGGGAACACGACCACCACCCCGCCGGAACGCAGTGCCTCGTCGGCGTTGTCGTGGTTGGCGGGGATGAAGCCGGTCTTCTTGAAGAACGTCCCGGACGGGCCCACCATCAGCATGTCGTGGGACAGCGTGTAGACCGGCCGGTCATAGCCGAACTTCTCGTAGAAACCCGAGGCGAAGACCGGCACGTCCATGGCGAACAGTCCACCCGAGTGGTTGGCCACGACCAGCGCACCGCCGGCCGGGAAGCTGTCCAGGCCCCGTACCTCGGCCCGGTGGTAGCCCTTGAGGAAGGGGCGCAGCACGCCCATCACCCGCTCGGTGAGTGCCGGATCCCACTTGGTGATCTCGGACGGCGTGATCTCGGACGGCGTGATGTCGGTCGCGCTCATTGGCCGGCTCCCTCGACGGACGAAGACGTCATAGTGAAACGTGTTCTAGTTTTGCCGAGTCTACCCATCGCGCGCGGCGATCAACCGGGGCAGTCGTCGGCCTCGGTGGGCATCCTGTCATCGCGCCGGGTCGCGCAGGTGCCTTCCCGCCGAAATGCGACGCAGCAGGTCGGCGGCACGGTAGCTTTCGGAGTGCTATGGCGGAACCTGGTCGGGGATTCCGCCATAGCACGAACTCCGGCTCCACAGCAGGAATCGTCATGGCCCGGTTCGCGGCGGCCGACGATACTCGGACACCGTGACCGACGACCCACTCACCGCGCGTGCACCCGCCGGCCGGGACCGGCTGCGCGAACTGCTCGACGCGGTCACCGACGTCACCAACACCGACGTCACCGACATGGCCCGCAGCAGCCACGCCTCGGAGTTCCACTTCTCCCGCGAGGTCCGCAGGCTCACCGGGGAATCGCCGGCGGCGTTGCGGCGGCGGGTCATGCTCGAGCGCGCGGCGTGGCGGCTACAGCGCGGCGAGAAGGTCTCCGCGGTCGCGGCCGACGAAGGCTGGTCGTCACCGGAGGTGTTTTCCCGGGCGTTCCGTCGCAGCTTCGGGCTGCCGCCGTCCCAGGCCGCGCAGGTGCACTTCCGGCTGCCGGCGCCCAACGGGCTGCACTTCCACCCACCCCAGTCGCTGTGGTTGGACAGCGGACCCGGCGCCGATCCGGCGCCGCCCGACATCTCGGCGCTGATGATCGCCCACGACCTCGACGACACCGCCCACCTGCTCGCTGTCGCGGCCGGGCTGACGGCATCGCAGTGGGCCGCCGACATCAGGCCGGGGCAGACCGTGCTGGCCTGGGACGGTCCCGAACCCAGCGTCGCCGCGGTGCTCGGCGCCCTGGTGTGGGCGAAGGAGGTGTGGCTGGCCACCATCGCCGGCCGCGACGTCCCGCCCCGGGTCGACACCCGCTGCGGTCCCGCCGCGTTGGCGGCCCACCACGATGTGGTCGGACAACGCTGGCGGGCGATGATCTCCGAGTTCTCCGGCGCCGGGCGTCTCGGTGACACCGTGATCGACGCGCTGTGCGAGCCGCCGGAGTCGTTCCAGCTCCACGGCATCGTCGCCCACGTGCTCGTGTTCTCGGCCCACCGCCGCGAGCTGGTGCGGGCCATGCTGGCCGAGCACGGGGTGCCCACCCGTCCCGGCGATCCGCTGGACTGGATGAGAGGAACCTAGATGGCCACCGTGTACTACACCGCCGCGAGCCTGGACGGCTTCATCGTCGACGACCGCGAAGCGGGATCCGGCCTGGACTGGCTGACCTCGCGCACCATCGACCCCACCGGGCCGTACGGCATCCAACCGTTCCTGGCCACCGTCGGAGCACTGGTGATGGGCGCCGCCACCTACGAGTGGATCCTGGCGAACCACCCCGGCGACTGGATGTACACCCAGCCGTCCTGGGTGCTGACGCACCGGCCCGGCATCGTCGCCGCCGAGCACCCGGTACGCACGTTCGCCGGCGACGTCACCGCCCTGCACCCGAGGCTGGTGGCGGCGGCCGCCGGGCGCGACGTATGGGTGGTCGGCGGCGGTGACGTGACCGCGCAGTTCGTCGCCGCGGGGTTGGTCGACGAGATGATCGTGTCCTACGCCCCGTGCTCCCTCGGGTCGGGCTCGCCGGTGCTGCCGGTCAGGTCGGAATGGGCACTGGCGGACTCGGCCGTCAATGGCGATTTCGTCTGCGTCCGGTGGCGCCGGAGCTGACCGCGGCGGGCGGCGATCACCCGGCCGGGGTGTACCCGAACGGCAGCAGGATGCTCTTGGGCTCGCAGTACGCCGAGATTCCCTCGATGCCGTTCTCCCTGCCGATGCCGGAGTTCTTGAACCCGCCGAACGGCGCGCCCGGGTCGAACGCGTACATGTTCACCGCGTAGGTGCCGGTACGGATCCTGCGGGCGATCTTGAGTGCCTTCTCGTTGTCGGTGGTGTACACCGAACCGGCCAGGCCGTAGACCGAGTCGTTGGCGATCCGCACCGCGTCGTCCTCGTCCTCGTACGGGATCACCGCCAGGACCGGACCGAAGATCTCCTCCTGGGCGATGGTCATCGAGTTGTCGACGTCGGCGAAGACGGTCGGCTGCACGAACCAGCCGCTGTCCAGGCCTTCGGGTCGGCCGCCACCGGTGACCAGCCGGGCGCCCTCCTCGACGCCCTTCTTGATGTATCCCTCGACGCGCTCGCGCTGCTTCTCGCTGATCAGCGGGCCGATCGCGGCACCGGGATCGTCGGGCAGACCCACCGGCATCGCGGCGACGGCCGCCGACAACTTCTCCACCACCTCGTCATAACGCGACCGCGGCGCCAGGATCCGGGTCTGCCCGACGCAGGCCTGCCCGCAGTTCATCAGGCCGGAGAACACCAGCATCGGCAGCGTCGAATCCAGGTCGGCGTCCTCGAGGATGATGGCCGCCGACTTCCCGCCGAGCTCGAGCGTGCAGGCCTTGAGCTGGTCGGCGGCGATCTTGCCGATCTCCTTGCCCACCGTTGAGGATCCGGTGAAGGTGAACTTGTCCAGGTTCGGGTTGGCCGTCAGCGCGCGCCCGGTCTCCGGACCACCCGGCACGATCGACAACACGCCCTCGGGCAGCCCGGCCTCGGCGAACATCTCGGCCATCGCGAACACCGACAGCGGGGTCTCGGCGGCCGGCTTGAGCACGACGGTGCAACCGGCCAGCAGCGCCGGACCCAGCTTGTTGGCGGCCAGGAAGAACGGCACGTTCCACGCGGTGACCGCGCCGACCACGCCGATCGGCTCGCGCACCACCAGCGTCTGGCCGTAGATCCCGTCGCGGATCTCCTCCCAGGTGAACTTGTCCGCCGCCCCCGCGTAGAACTGGAAGCTCGACATCGCCGCCCCGTACTGCATCATGTCGACGATCGTGGCGGGCTGGCCGGTCTCGGCGGCCAGCAGGAACTTCAGCTCGTCGCCGCGCTCCTCCATGAGCGCGACCGCACGGCCCATGATCTCGGCGCGCTCGGCCGGCGACAGCTGCGGCCACGGGCCCTCGTCGAACGCCTTGCGGGCCGCCTCGCACGCGGCGTCGACATCGGCGGCCGAGGCCATCGGAACCTGGCCGACGAGTTCACCGGTCGCGGGGGAGTGCACCTCGATGACCTCGGAGGTGGCCGGTTCGACCCACTTGCCGCCGATGAAGAGCTTGTCCCAGGTGGTCTTGAACGCCGTGCTCTGTGTCATAAACGTCACAGTACCGATCGCGGCGCAAAACGAGAACCTGTTGCAGTCGGGCAATCACGACGGGCGCAACACCAGCACCAGATTGCTCACCGTGAATTCCCGCAGGCCCGCAACCCTGGTCAGTCCCCACGCCCATCGCGGGTGGTAGCGGGGAAATGCGGCGACCAGCGCGCCGGTGCTGCGCGCCCAGCGCAGCCCGTCGGCGGCCGACACCGCGAACAACGACGAGCCGTAGTCGTTCTTGGGTCGGTGGCCGTGTTTGCGGGCGTACCGGTCGGCCGCCCGGCGTCCGCCCAGGTAGTGGGTCAGCCCCATCTCGTGCCCCCCGAACGGCCCCAGCCAGACGGTGTAGGACAGCACCGCCAGCCCGCCGGGGCGGGTGACGCGCAGCATCTCCTCGCCCAGCCGCCACGGTTGCGGTACGTGCTCGGCGACGTTTGAGGACAGGCACACGTCGACGCTGCCGTCGGCGAACGGCAGCGCCATCCCCGAGGCCCGGACGGAGGTACCGGCCCGGCGGTGGCTGCGCGGCCCGGCGGCGTGCATCTCGCGGGGGTCAGGTTCCACCCCGATGTAGCGCATCCCGGCATCGGTGAATGCCGTCGCGAAGTAGCCCGGCCCGCCGCCGACGTCCAGGACGGTCGCCCCCGCGGGCGACGTGCCGGTCTGCGCCCTCCAGAGGTCACCGACCAACCCGACGGTGTCGCTGGCCAGCGCGCCGTAGAACCGGTCCGGGTCGCTCTGCTCGAACCGGAACCGGCCCAGCAGATACAGCGATCGCGACAGGGTCGCGCGCTGTGCGAACAGATCGGTTGCCGCCATCGGGGACAACCTTAAGGAGGCGGCTAGTCTTGACGCGATGTCCGCCTCGCCCGTCCGCTCCGTGCTGCTGTTGTGCTGGCGCGACACCGGGCACCCGCAGGGCGGGGGCAGCGAGACCTACCTGCAGCGCATCGGCGCCCAGTTGGCCGCCTCCGGGGTCCGGGTGACACTGCGCACCGCCCGCTATCGCGGGGCTCCGCGGCGTGAGGTCGTCGACGGCGTCCGGGTCCAGCGCTCCGGCGGCCCCTACACGGTGTACATCTGGGCCGGACTGGCCATGGTGGCCGCCCGGTTCGGTCTGGGCCCGCTGCGGCGGGTGCGCCCCGACGTCGTCGTCGACACCCAGAACGGCCTGCCCTTCTGCGCCCGGCTGGCCTACGGACGGCGGGTGGTGGTGCTGGTGCACCACTGCCACCGCGAGCAGTGGCCGGTGGCGGGCCGGGTGCGGGGCCGCATCGGCTGGTTCGTCGAATCACGGCTGTCACCTTGGTTGCACCGCCGCAACCAGTACGTGACGGTGTCGCTGCCGTCGGCGCGCGATCTGGCCGAACTCGGCACGCCCGCCGGGCACATCGCGATCGTGCGCAACGGGGTCGACGCGGCGCCGCCCGAAACGCTGGACGCGCAGCGCTCGCCCACCCCGCGGGTGGTGGTGCTGTCCCGGCTGGTGCCGCACAAACAGATCGAGGACGCGCTGGAGGCGGTCGCCCGGCTGCGGGCGCGGGTGCCCGACCTGCACCTCGACGTGCTGGGCGGCGGCTGGTGGGCGCAGCCGCTGGTCGAGCGTGCCCGCCGGCTGGGCATCTCGGATGCCGTGACGTTCCATGGGCACGTCGACGACGCCGCCAAACATGCCGTGCTGCAACGCAGCTGGGTGCACGTGCTGCCGTCGCGCAAGGAAGGCTGGGGGCTGGCGGTGGTGGAGGCCGCCCAGCACGCCGTGCCCACCATCGGCTACCGGTCCTCGGGTGGACTGACCGACTCGATCGTCGACGGTGTGACCGGTCTGCTCGTCGAGGACGGCGACAGCCTCGTCGACGGCCTGCACCGGCTGCTCTGCGATCGGGTGCTGCGCGAACAGCTGGGCGCCAAGGCCCAGGTGCGCAGCGGGGAGTTCTCGTGGCAGCAGAGCGCCGAGGCGATGCGCGCCGTGCTCGGTACGGTGCGGGCCGGGCGGCTCACCGCCGGCATGGTGTGACCACCTGGGCGTTCACAACCAATAGGCCTGACGACGCGTTTACATGCGCACTCATCGTCGGGTATGGCAGACACAACCGAACACCGTCATTAACATAGTGACCATGGTCAGGGTGCTGCGGCGGGTCGCCGACTACGAGATGACCATCGCCGAGTGGATCGGCCTGGGGATCCTGGTCAACATTCCGCATTACCTGCTCGGGGTCATCTGGACGCTGACCCACCCCGAGCACCTCGCGGGTGTGCACGGACTCGAGAAAGCGGCGGCACTAGTGGGAGGCATCGCGTTCTGGCCGGTGCTGCTGGTCGCCAGCGCGTGTCCGGCATGACCGGCAACCGGATACAGATCACCCGGCGCACCGCGCGCTGGGACGACGGCCCGGTCAGCGCCGGGGATGCGATGGACTTCTGGTCGTTCGCCGCAGGTGCGGCCAACGTGGTGATGCAGTTGTCCCGCCCCGGTGTCGGTCACGGTGTGGCGGAGAGCAAGGTGGACTCCGGCAGCCTGATGAAGCACCCGTGGAAGCGGGCACGCACCACGTTCCAGTACCTGGCGGTCGCGGTGTTCGGCTCCGACGACGATCGGGCCGCCTACCGCGAAGCGGTCAACGGGGCGCACCGCCACGTCCAGTCCGGTCCGTCGAGTCCGGTGCGCTACAACGCCTTCGATCGAGACCTGCAGATGTGGGTGGCGGCGTGCCTGTTCGTCGGGCTCGAAGACACCTTTCAGCTGCTGCGTGGCGAGATGACCGCCGACCAGGCCGAGCAGTTCTACCGTTCGGCCTGGCCGCTGGGCACCACGCTGCAGGTCAGCGAGGACCAGTGGCCGCCGACCCGGGCCGAGTTCGACCGGTACTGGGACGACGCCTGTCAGCAGGTCGCCGTCGACGACGTCGTGCGCGCGTATCTGCTCGACCTGATCAACCTTCGGATGATCAACCCGTTGCTGGGGCTGCCCTTCCGGCCGCTGCTGAAATTCCTCACGACCGGCTTCCTGGCGCCGTTGTTCCGCGACGCGCTCGGGCTGACGTGGGGGCCGGCGCGGCAGCGTCTGTTCGAGCGCCTGTTCCTGTTCGTGGCGTTCGGAAACCGCTTCCTGCCCGGCTTCATCCGGCAGGGCGGCAGCCACCTGCTGCTCGCCGATGTCCGGATGCGGGTGCGCCGACAGCGGCGGCTGGTCTGAGGAATCTGGAGGGTCGATGGGGATCAGGACCGCCACCCGCCGGGGGCTGAGCCGACGGGTCAGCGTGGCCGACATGTTCGAGTTCGGGCTGTGGCTCGGAATCCCGTACGTGATCATCGGATTGGTGTTCGCGTTCTTCCACATCGAGCAGGTCCGCCACATCGAATCGCTGGTCAGCCCACTGTTGCCGGCCGGCGGTGAAATGGCCGGCTATCTGCTGGTCGCGGGATTGTGGCCGGCTTTCCTGCTGCTGCCTGCGGTGTGCGGGGTCTGACCCGGTCGCCGGCGCCCGAGCGACATTCCCGCCAGGCCCCCGGCCAGCAGGGTCAGCCAGATCCCGTGTGCGGCGAGCATCAGGGTTCGGTGCTCCGCGGCCGGGGTGTTCCCGCCCACCGCGTAGACGGCGATGTCGGGGTCGCGGTAGATCTGCGGCAGCGCCAGCGCCTCGGAACCGGGTCCTTCGACCACCACCCAGCGCACCCCGGCCTCGGCCAGCTGCCCGGCCTCGGCGCCGCCGAGCAGCAGCCGCTGCACCTCCCGGGCGCGGGTTCCCTCACCGGGGATCAGCTCACCGGCGATGACGAGATCGCCGGTGCTGAGCACATCGGCGCGCACCCAGCGCGGCAGCGGATCGAGCACCGGGGCGTCGCCGGCCCAGTCGAACCGGCGCATGCTGTCGACGGGCAGCACCGCGACGGGTCCGGGGTCGGCGTTGATCAGCGCGGCCGCCGCCGGCCACCCGGCCGGATAACGCACCGAGGTCACCTGGCCGCCGACCCCCCAGGCCAGGTCCGGCAGCGTCGCCACCACGGCCGCGCAGCACACCGCTGCCGTGGCCACGGCGGGCACCCGCGGCCGTAGCGTCAGCACGGTGGCCGCACCGGCCAGCGCGTAGGCGGGCATCGCCAGCGCCACCCACTTCTGGCTGTCGCGCACCACCCCCAGCCCCGGGGCGGCCCGGATCGCGGCCTCGACGATCTGCAGGCCCGGGCCCGTGGCCAGCAGGGCCGGGACCACGATCGCGGCGGCCGCGATGGCCAGCAGGGGGAGGCCCGCCCGTCGGCGCAGCAGCAGCGGTACCCCCACCGCCACGACGGTCAGCAGCACCGCGGCCGAGAGCACCGCGAAAGCCGTTGTGCGGGAAGCGGGCACCGCCTCGGCGTTCCAGATGCCGCCAAGGCTGGCCAAACTGCCCAGCGTTCCCAGGCCTGGCTCGGCGCGTGCCGCGAACGCGGTCACCCCGGTCTCCTGGGCGGCGGTCTGCGCCGCCCATCCGGGCGCCACCATCGCGGCCACCAGCCAGGGCAGGGCGGCACCGAACGCCGCCGTCAGGCTGAGCGTCGCGCAGAACCGTCGGGACCGTCCCCGACCGCCACCCACGGCGCAGGCCAACGCCACCACGGCGGCCAGCATCAGCCCCGTCGGCGTCAGCCCCGCCAGCGCGATCCAGAACACCAGCGCCCCCACCCCGCCGAAATGGCATTCCGGCAGGCATCCTCTCGCACTTTCGCTGCCGGAATGCCAGTTCGGCGGCGGAGCTCGCAGCGAGAGCACGCTCAGCGCGACCCAGGGCAGACAGCCGTAGCCCACCAACAGGCTCCAGTGCCCCTGCAGAAGCCGCTCGGCGACATACGGATTCCAGATCGCCACGGTGACCGCCACACACTGAGCTGCCACACCCGCATCGGGCAGCACGAACCGCACCAGCCGCGCCGCGCCGTAACCGGCCAGCCACAGCCCGAGGATGAGCAGTGCCTTGACCACCACCCCGCCGTCGACCAGCTTGGAGGCCAACGCCACCGCGAAGTCCTGCGGCAACGCCCGCGGGGCGGCCTGGGTCAACCCCAGCGCGGCGTCGGTCAGGTAGGACTGCGGCGTCGACACGGCATCGCGGAGCAGCAGGTACCCCGGCGACAGCAACGGTCCGGTCACCGCCAGGGTCAGCGCCAGCGCGTAGGCCGGCGGAACGAACCGGGTGATCAGCCCGGTCTGTCCGGGGGCAGGTCCGACGGCCGCTGTGCGGGTAGCTTCTCGGTCTTGGCTTCCGCACCGGGTACCGGCTCACCCTCGTCGTCGCGGTGGCCGAAGAACCGGCCGCCGGTGTCGTCGAGGCCGGGGTCGATCAGCAGCGACTCCGCCCGCAGGCCGAAGACCCCCAGCAGGGCGCCGCCGACCAGCGCGACCAGGCCCAGCGCGGTGAACGTGATCGGCAGGATGCGACCCCACAGGGCGAGCCGGTCGCGCTCGTCGCGCGCCGCGGCGACCTGCGACTCGACCGACTCCTCGTTGGTGGTCACGGTGTAGTCGACGAAGGTGACCTCGGGCTGCAGGGCCTCCCGCGCGTAGTAGTGATAGCCACGGTCGGTCTGCTTGACGATGGTCCCGGACACCGGGTCGACCCAGAAGGTGCGCTGCGCGGCGTAATAGCGCGACATCGTGATCGGTTCCTCGGGATCCTCGGCCTCGATCCCCCACAGCCGGGCCGGGGCCGTGGCCCTGCTGTCGGCCTCGTCGTCGTAGAGCGACGCATAGGGGACGGGGTCGGCCAACTCGCCGTCGGCGTCGAATCCGACGTTCTGGGTGAACCGGTAGGCCGTCAGCCCGTTGACGTCCTCTTCCCCGTCGTAGTTGGCGTCGAACGCCTTCTGGGCGATCGGGTCGAAGAACGGATAGGTCTTCTTCTCGGTGTCGAACGGGAAACGGTATGCCAGGCCGTCGTGCGGCAGCGCGATGTTGGTCGGTGGCTCCTCGTCCTCGATGGCGCGGGGCTTCTGCACCGCGCCGCCGGGGTTGCTGTCGCTGGAGACCGCCATCGCGGTCTCACGGTTGAGCGTCACCGTGTCGACCATCGCGAGGAGCAGCCCGTTGTCCTGCTGCTTGTCGGTGCGCCGCAGCGAGCTGCCCACCTGGAGGGTCACCACGTCGGCGTTGGCCGGGGACTCCACCGTGATCTGCTCTTGCAGCACCATCGGGACGTCCTCGTTGACCACGAACTGGTCACCGTTGAGCGAGGCGGGATCGAACGCGGTGCCCCTGCCGTCGCTGACCAGCGTCGTGTCGATGTCCAGCGGGATCTTGGAGATGTTGCTCTTGGTATAGGTGGACAGCAGCAACGCGGCGATGAGTAATGCGGCCCCCAGGCCCATGATTGCGCACGCGGCGATCCTCAGCGCAACTGCGCGGTTCAATACCGTGTCTCCCTTCGCGTACCGCCACCAGCCCGGACCTGGGCAGTGGCGGCAAAACCCGTTCGACCCTAACAGTCCACCTTAAGGTCGGCGCTTACTACGAGCCGTTCCTCGCGGACCCGGGCACGTGGGAGGCTGGCTACCCGTTTTCGTCGTATTCGAGCAGCACGGGCACACTGTTGTCCATGACCGCACCCGTGACGCCGACCGGCGAGGATTCCGGCGGGTCCGGGTCCGCGGTCGGGGGGACCCGCGGCTTCCTGCCCGCCGTCGAGGGCCTGCGCGCCTGCGCAGCGGTCGGGGTGGTGGTCACCCACGTGGCATTCCAGACCGGCCAGACCACCGGGATGATCGGCCGGCTGCTCGGCCGCTTCGACCTGGCGGTCGCCGTGTTCTTCGCGTTGTCGGGATTCCTGTTGTGGCGCGGGCACGCGGCCGCCGCGCGCGGTCTGCGCGACCGGCCCAGGACCGGTCACTATCTGCGGTCGCGCATCGTGCGGATCATGCCCGGCTACCTGGTCGCGGTGATCGTGATCCTGACACTGCTGCCCGATGCGCAGGCCGACCTGACCGTGTGGCTGGCCAACCTGACGCTCACCCAGATCTACGTCCCGCTGACGCTCACCGCCGGGCTCACCCAGATGTGGAGCCTGTCGGTGGAGATGAGTTTCTACCTGGTGCTGCCGCTGCTCGCGCTGCTGGCTCGCCGGGTGCCGGTGCGGGCCCGGATCGCGGTCATCCTGGCCACCGCGGCCGCGAGCCTGTTGTGGGTGCACATCCCGTTCGACGGGGGATCGGGCCACAATCTGTGGAACTGGCCGCCGGCCTTCTTCTCGTGGTTCGCCGCGGGCATGGTGCTGGCCGAACTGACCGTCACCAAGGTGGGATGGCCGCACCGGCTGGCTCGGCACCGGATCCTGATGGCGCTGATCGCCGTGACCGCGTTCCTGATCGCCGCGTCACCGCTGGCCGGCCGGGAAGGGCTGCACCCGGGCTCCATCGGGCAGGTGACGCTGAAGACGGCGATGGGCGCGATCCTGGCCGGCGCACTGCTGGCGCCGCTGGTGCTGGACCGCCCCGACACCTCCCACCGGTTGCTGGGCAGCGACACGATGGTGACGCTGGGCCGCTGGTCCTACGGGCTGTTCGTGTGGCACCTGGCCGCGCTGGCCATGGTGTTCCCGATGATCGGCGAGTTCGCGTTCAACGGGCACTTCACGGTGGTGCTGGTGCTGACGGTGGTGTTCGGCTTCGCGATCGCCGCGGTCAGCTACGGGCTGATCGAATCGCCGTGCCGCAACGCGCTGCGCCGCTGGGAGCGGCGCAACGACCCGACCCCACTGGACAGCAGCGTCACCGAACAGATCGAGCCCGCCGTCGCGCGCTAGCCGTGTGGCGGGCCGACCGGCGGCGGTCAGTGGTCGTGATCGTGGTTCGCGTGGGCGTCGGGCACCGGCTGTGCAGCCGGGTCCGGGGCGGGCACTGGAGCTGGACCCGGTGGTGTTCCGAGGGGCACGGCGACGTTCGGCTGCGGTGCCGCAGGGCGGCTGTGGTGCCCGCCGGAAAGCCCGGCTTGCGATCCGTGATGACCGGTTTCGGCGCCCGCCGACGGATGGTGGCCGTGCTGCAGACCCGAGGCGACGCCGACGGTGGACGCCAACGAGACGACACCGGCCGCGCCGAGCAGCACCATCGCGTTCGCGAAGGCGGGTATCAACGCGGCGTGATGACCGCGGTACCACACCCAGCCCGCACCCATCACGACGTAGATCTGGAGCAGCAGCGCACACAGGTCGGCGGCCTGGATCAGCTCGGGTTCGCCGGCGTGGGGGCCGAACGGCGCTCCGGCCGTGCGCGACAGTACCCACATCGCGATGGCTCCGGCGTTGAGCAGTATTCCCGCCGCCAGCACCGCCGGGGTGCCGCGGATCAGCACTGCGGCCGCCCAGATCAGCTGGAACACCGCGACGCCGACGAAGAACAGGCCGGCGGGTACCCACTCGTGCCAGTGCGCCGGGACGACGGCGACGTGGATGACCGCGGCTCCGAGTGAGGCGAGTGCGGCGAAACGAGCGGCGAGTCCGATGTCCGTCGTCGCTGACCGGGATGTCACCCGACTGATGATGGCCAGTCGCGGACGGGAGAACAACTGTGTGACACCACTCCTCAACCCGAATGAGACGCCGCCGTCACCCGCCGCGCCGGCCCGATTGCGCGGCCCGCCGCGCTCAGCCCGACTGCGCGGCCCGCCGCACGAGCACCTCGTCGCGGACCGCCGACCGGCGTGCCTTCCCCGCGTCGTCACGCAGCGGCCGTTCGGTGAACTCCACCGAACGCGGCAGTTTGTAGGACGCGAGCCGTTCGGAGAGGAAGGCCCGGACAGCCTCCTCGGCCAGCTCCGACCCGGGGGCGGCCTGCACGATGACGTGCGGAACCTGGCCCAGATCACCGGAGTTCGGGTCGGGCAGCCCGACCGCCAGGCTGGACAGCACCTCTGGATGCTCGGCCAGCGCCGACTCGATCTCGGCGGGATAGACGTTGCGCCCGCCCACGGTGAACATGTCGACCCTGCGGTCGTTGAGATAGAAGTATCGCTCCCCGCCGAAATCGAGGTACCAACCGAGGTCTCCCAGCGAGTCCCAGCCGTCGCGGCTCTTGGCCGCGCTGCCGATGTAGCGGTAGGTGGGTCGCCCACCGGGTGCCGGCCGCATGTAGATCTCGCCGGGCACCCCCGGCGCGCACTCGCGTCCGTCCTCGTCGAGGACCTTCATCTCGCCGGCGACGACCACCCCGATCGAGCCCGGATGGGCCAGCCACTGTTCTCCGGAGATGAACGTCAGCGCCTGTAACTCGGTGCCGCCGTAGAGTTCCCACACCACCTCGGGGCCCAGCAGCTCGATCCAGGCTCGCTTGACCGCGGGCGGGCAGGGCGCGGCCAGATGCCAGAAGCGCCGGATCGAGGACAGGTCGTAGGCGTCCGGATCAGAGCGATACGCCGGCAACAGCCGTTGCATGATCGTCGGGACGGTGGTCAGGAACGTCACCCGGTGCTCGGTGACCAGACGCAGGAACTCGTGCGGTTCGAAGCGCGGCATCACCACCAGGTGGTGGCCCTGGAGCAGGCCGATCGTGAAGGTGGTGAAACCGGTGTTGTGGCTCAGCGGAACCGAGACCAGGGTGACGTCGTCGTCCCGGGCGCCCAGTGGCGCCCCGATGGCGGCGGGCACCCTGCTGTCCCCGCCGGCCTCGATGAGTTTGGGGCGCCCCGTGCTGCCGCCCGACGCCATCGATTTCCACACCGGCGACACCGCCTCGGGCAGCGGATCGGCGGCGAAACCGGCCGCGACGTCGGTGCTGACGTGGGCGGTGGCTCCGGTCGGGTCTTCCCGGCCGACGAGCAGTGCGGGCCGCCGCAGCTCGAGCAGCGCCGCCAGTTCCGCCTCGGGCAACCGGGCTGACAGCGGTTGGGGCACCGCACCGAGCTTCCAGCAGGCCAGCACCGCGTACACCCAGTCCAGGCCATTGGGCAGCACGATCGTCACGTAGTCGCCGACGCCCACACCGAGTGACGCGAAGGCGCGGGCGAGGCGGTTGGTCGTCGCATCGAGTTCGGCCCGGGTGACGGTGACGCCGTCGCACGTCACCGCGGCGGCGTCAGGGTCCCGGGCGGCCAGCTCCGATACCTGGGTGCCGATCGGGGGGACGGGTGCCGGCGCGGTCATGGCCTCCATCTTGGTCGGCGGGTCGGCGCTGATGGTCCGATTCGGTGAGGTTCCCGGTACCCGGGGCGCCCCGCTGCGCAGGCACCGCAACGGAAACGGCGACGGCCACCACCGACAGCAGCGCCAGCAGCTGCACCCCGGCTGAATGCCCGACGTAGCCGTCCACCGAGCGCCACGGGTTCTGGCTCAGGACTGCACCGGCCAGGATGAGTCCGCCCGCCGCGGTGGCGGTGAGCGATGTGCGCCAGAGCCGTTCGCGGCGCCCGAGCAGATGTCCGACCGCAACCGCAGCGCCGGCGACCATGGCGCCGGCCAGTCCCGAGACCACCGCCGCCATGGCGACCGTCGCCGACCCGAGCAGCGCCGCCGGCGGCTGCCAGGGAGCTACCGGCGGTCCGGGTGACCGGCCGCGCCGGCCGGGCACGAACGCCAGCAGCGCCAGGACCGGCAGCAGCGCGAGTCCGCCGATCAGGCCGGCCCGATAGGTGGTGTTGGACGCGAAGCTCATCGTGACCGGTCCCGCGGCTCCGGCGGGAACCACCCAGCCTTGTTGCCAGCCGTTGACGGTGATCGGTGACAGCGGCGCACCGTCGCCGGCGGTTGCCGTCCAGCCCGGATTCACGCTCTCCGGGACCACCAGCACCCGCGCGGTGGACGCAGCGGACATCTCGACATCGCGGTGGTCGTTGGTCCAGGTGCCGGTGCGGGCGGGAACGGTGGAGGCGGTTCGCAACTGGCCGGTCAGCGGGGTCGCGAGCTGCACGCCGTCGACGATCAGTCCCGGGCCGGGGCTGATCAGCAGTTCCTGCTGGCCGACGGGCAGCGTGATCGGCTCGTCGCGGCAGGGGCGGGCCGGGATGGGCTGGTTGTCCAGCAGGGCGGCCACGGTCGTGGTGACCGACGTCTGGACGAACTCGCCGGCGACGCCGAGCACCGGCCCGCGCCCACAGGGCAGGGTCACGGTGCGGGCGCGGTTACCGGCCGCGTCGGCGGCCGCGATCGGTGCACCGGATTCGTCGAGGGCCACGATCTCGGCCAGCCCCGGTGGTTTGAGCTGGTCGAAACCGAGTGCGGTGCGGTCGATCACGTCATCCCAGTCGAGCAGCGACACCGTGATGGTGTCGGTGCTCTGCGGCTGCAGCTTCAGGGTCTCGGTGTTCCCGGTGAGCCGGCGCACCTGCGGTCCGGCGCCGAGGTCCACCGCGATCATCCTCGGATGTGCCGGCAGCGCCGAGGGGCTCGGCGTCACCTGCAGGCCCGACACGGTGCGTGCGGTGGGCAGCGTCAGCACCAGGCTCGGCGGCGTGCGCGGTTGGACGACGCGCTGGGGCGCCGTCCAGGCGGTATCGCGATCACCGTCGGCGGCGGCGTAGGCCGAACCCAGCACGTCGAGCGGGTCGGACTCGCCGGTGGCGCGCACCGTGCCGGGTTGGGCGATCAGGTCGGCCAGATTGGGGCCCTGGCGGGCGCGGACCCACACCGTCGGGGTCACCGGTGTCGGCTCCGGCACCGTCAGCGTGCGGCTCAGGTTCACCGGTTCCTCGGAGGCCAACGCCATCGCCGCGGCGCACCTGATCCCGGTCGGGCTCTGCGCACAACCCGAGCGCCCCAGCAGTTCGGTGCCCAGATCCCATTGCGCCACCGCCGATCCCGGTGGCGGACCGGGTACATCGACGGTGTGGCGCAGGTTGATCGGATGGGCGAACCCGTTGGCGTCGTACTGGGTGACGTTGAGGTCGGTGATGCCGAACTGCACCCCGGGCGAGCCGTCGTCGGTGGCCGCTGCGGTGATACGTACCCACGGTGTCTCGCCGTAGGGCAGCGCCACGGTCACCGGTGTGCCCGGTTGCTCGATGCGCACCGTGCTGGTGCCGTTGACGGTGGCCACCTCCAGGCGGCGCACCTGCGCGCCGACGGCGGTCGCGCTCGGGGTGATGGTCAGGGTGGCGTTGGTGACCGGACGGTCGAAGTCCACCTGCAACCACTGTCCGACCGCGGACTGCAGCGCGTTGGAGACCCAACTGGTCGAGGCGTCGGCGTCGATGGCCGCTGCCGGCGACGAGGCCGGTGAAACATTGGGTAGCGCAGTGGAATCCGAAGCCGCACTGGAGACGGTGATGCGGCCGCCGTCCCATCGGCCGTGGACCACCTCGGCGCCGTCGGAGGGATAGTCCGGCACCCGGTTGAACGTGTTACGCGGATCGTCGGGGGTGCGCACCGCCG
>JAXHTL010000389.1:0-1780 GCA_034190095.1 Actinomycetota bacterium | reverse complement strand
TCGTCGTTGGGCAGCAGCACACCGCGGGTGGCCAGGAAGTCGGCGAACGCGCCGCCTTCGAACAGGACCGCGTCGACGAAGAGGGGATCCTCCGGAAGTTCGTCGTCCTCGCTCAGGTAGGCGTCCCGCGCGTCGGCGACGTCGACGAACAGCTCACGCCATGGCGTCACGAAAACATATTGGCACGCTTTGAAATACAGCCAACTCACGCGCTGGGCCAGCGGCAGCTGTTCGCGGCCCAGGTGGCATTTCTTGTACTTTCGCCCCGAACCGCACCAGCAGGTGTCGTTGCGTCCGAGGTCATCCCGCGGGGCGGGGCGGTGTTGTTCGAGAAGCTGTGTCAAGGGGTGATCCGGCTCGGTGCCGGCCCGGCGCAACAATGCCAGCGCCCGCTCGGCGTCACCGCGGTCCGAGGCGAACCGGGCCAGGTCGAACAACGTCAGCGGCCATTCGGTGTCCATCGACTCGGCGGCCAGGTACTCCCGCTCGGCCTCCTCGATCTCGCCGGTGAGCTCCAGCGCGACGGCGCGCAACCAGCGCAACGCCACCCGCGCGCTGCGCGGCACCTGCGGTTCGAGTGTCTCGGCGAACAACCCCAGCGCGGCGGGGGGCCACCATTGCCCACCGTCTCGTTCCGGAACAGCTCGGCGAGCAGAGGCTCGGCCAGCGCTGCACCGAACTCGGCCATCAGATCGCCGTAACCGCTGTCGGTGGCGGTGGGCGCGTCGTCCTCGACGGGTTCGTCGGGAACTTCCACCAACCGGGTCAGCATGTCCGACATCTGGTCGTAGATCGCCATGAGTGTCCGCAGCGCCAGTGCGTCGTCGGGCTCGATGTCATGGCGCAGGGCCAGCCGGTCGCATTCCCGCTCGAAGCGCCACCTATCGAAGTCGAATTCAGGTCGTGCCGCCATGCCGTCACGGCGCACCAGGCCTTGGCTGTCGAGGATCTCGGCCAGCGGGGGAGATGGCTCGGCGAACAGCGTGGGGTCTGCCACGCAGAGCTCCAAGATCGTGGAGTCCAGGGACGACGGCTCGTCGGTGGGCAGGGATGCCACCAGCCGTGCACCAACGTCCACCGCAGGCTGCATCGACGTGACTGGTTCCAGGAGCAGGCCGGCGTCGGACAGCCGCACGCCGATCAGGTCCCCGTCGGAGATCTCCAGCGCGCGAAGGGTTCCTGGCTCCAGCACCAACACGCCTGGCTCGGCGATGGCCTCCGGGGAGATGCCTCGCTGATGTAGTAGGTCGTCGTCCCAGCCAGGAACCGCCAGAACGACAGGTGAGCCGTCGACGAGGCGCTGGTAGCGGTCGTGGTGGCACAGCTCGGTGATCGTGTCCAGATCCGGGGCGACCGAGAGCACGTCGGCGGCGATCTCGTCGGCGTCGACGCGGTGCGTGAAGATCCGGCCGGTCAGCACGGTTGGCAGCCATACCCAGCGGCCGTCGTCCATATCCAGTACCGGCTGGTTCAGTTCGTCGAGTCCCGCATTCGCGACTCTCACCGCGTCGGGGATCCCCTCGGCCTGCAGCCGCGCAACGATGTCGTCTTTGCTCAGCGGGCCGTGCTCGATGAGGACCCGTGCTACGTGGGTGATGTCGTCATCTGCCACGGTTGGCGCCCTACGCGCGTTGGCTCCGGCGTTGAGGCTGCGCTAGCTGTACTGACCACGGACGTTAGGTACGGCGTGGCGTGGTGACATGACGAAGACCTCCGAGTGAAGTGCGAGCTGTCTAGGAACGCACCCATCACTTCGGAGGTCTTCGTGTCCCACCGTAAT
>JAXHTL010000388.1:0-1825 GCA_034190095.1 Actinomycetota bacterium | reverse complement strand
AGCCTCGATCCACCGATAAATTGGTTGGTCGTGGGGTGTCGGAATGAGGAAAGTGCCCCTTGAGCTGGGAGGATTGGTGTTCTCTACGCATCAATCAGGCCAGTTCAGAAAGGCACTTCCGGTGAAAGTGTCCCATAGGTTCGCCGCTGGGTCGGCGGTCTTTGATGATGAGCATCTCGTGTCGTGCGCGGGGCTGGTGCCGGTGATGACACTGGCCACCCAGACCGGGCTGCCGAAACTGTTGGCTGACAAGATTTCCATCCCGGCACCCAAGGTCAGATCTGGCTCGGCCAATCCGGCACCGAAGCTGACCACGGTGATCGCCGGGATGTGCGCTGGCGCTGACAGCATCGATGACCTCGATGTGGTGCGCTCTGGTGGGATGAAGAGCCTCTTCGGCGGCGTGTACGCACCGTCGACGATTGGAACATTGTTGCGGGAGTTCACTTTCGGACATGCCCGCCAACTGGAGTCAGTCCTGCGTCATCATCTGGCCGCGCTGTGTGAACGGGTGGACCTGCTGCCCGGCGCGGACACCCAAGCGTTCATCGACATTGACTCGTTGCTGCGTCCGGTTTTCGGTCACGCCAAGCAAGGTGCCTCCTACGGTCACACCAAGATCGCCGGCAAGCAGGTCCTGCGCAAAGGGCTCTCGCCGTTGGCCACCACGATCAGCACCCCCGGGTCGGCACCGGTGATCGCCGGGATGCGACTGCGTGCCGGCAAGACCGGCTCCGGGAAAGGCGCGGGCCGGATGATCACCCAAGCCATCGCGACCGCCCGCGCTGCCGGCGTGACCGGGCAGATTCTGGTGCGTGGTGATTCGGCCTACGGCACCCGCGCCGTCGTGGGTGCCTGCCGAAGCCACGGCGCCCGCTTCTCGGTGGTCATGACTCGAAACTCGGCCGTTGATCGGGCCATCACCGCGATCGACGAGTCCGCCTGGACACCAGTGAAATATCCCGGTGCGGTGCGTGATCCCGACACCGGGGACTGGATCTCTGATGCCGAGGTCGCCGAAATCAGCTACACCGCCTTCGCGTCGACCAAAGACCGGTTCACCGCCCGCCTAGTGGTGCGCCGGGTCAAAGACGCCAGATTCCGCGACGCCCTGTTCCCCGTCTGGCGATATCACCCGTTCTTCACCAACACCGACCTTCCCACCGCCAAGGCCGACATCACCCACCGCCAACACGCGATCATCGAAACCGTGTTCGCCGACCTGATCGACGGCCCCCTGGCCCATATGCCGTCTGGGCGGTTCGGGGCGAACTCGGCGTGGGTGTTGTGCGCCGCGATCGCGCACAACCTGCTGCGCGCCGCCGGCGTGCTGGCCGGAGGCGCCCACGCGGTAGCCCGCGGCGCGACATTGCGCCGCAAGATCGTCACCGTCCCGGCCCGGCTGGCCCGGCCACAACGCCGACCGATCCTGCACCTACCAGCACATTGGCCTTGGGCAGATCACTGGCTCACGTTGTGGCGCAACACCATCGGCTACAGCCCACCAGCCACCGCAACCGTCTGACCACTCGCCGAACAGGCACTACCGGAGACCACAGGAAAAGCTGGACAGACCAGCGGATTCACGCTGCCCACCCACCGCAGCACAGCAAAATCAGTCTGACCGGACCTCAACAGGGTCGATCCACGGATTGAGGTTTAGTGCCGGCTCACGCGGGTAGCGGGCAGCCTACCAACGGAAAGGGGGTCGAGAATGGCGGTAGACGACACGTCCGCCCGCGTCATTCGATTGCCGGGAATTGTGCTGGGTGTCGGGCTGGGCGGCTTCGTCGACGGAATCCTGCTGCATCAGCTGTTGCAGTGG
>JAXHTL010000387.1:0-1848 GCA_034190095.1 Actinomycetota bacterium | reverse complement strand
GGGAAAGAACTGCTCATCGCCTCATCACCTGTGTCGAGGAATCGTCGTCGACATCCAGGGTGCGGTGTGGCGGGGTTGTTTGAAGAGGGCACAAAGACCTTTGCTGCACCTCTCCCATGTCTAATCGTTTAGTAGGGATGGGTTGTTTGGTCGTTGTGACCGAGTGCCTGTGCCTGATGGGTCTGCTGCCAGGTGATTCCTGTGTGGTCCCGACGCTGGACGTCTTGAGAAAGAACGGCGCGCCTGGCGGCAGGTCCTGTCCGATGGTGGTGGGATGCCGTTGCCCGAGCCTGCCGCAGGGTTGACTTCCCAATGGTTGTTCCCGAGCCTTGAGCTCTTCGACAGAACGAAGTCCTGCGGTGCGCTGGAGTCACGGACGGCTAGTGAGATGACGGACCTTTGAGTCCCACGATTAGGGCGCCGCGTGAGTCCACCGGTAACGGCACGATAATCGATCGACGGAATGAGGCAATGTTGGGACTGTATTGCGGAATCGATTGGGCCACGGCCTATCACGATGTCGCGGTGATCGATGACGACGGCAAAGTGGTGGTGCGCGGCCGGGTCAGCAACGACGCCGCCGGATTCGCCGCCCTGCTGAGGTTGCTGGCCGAGGCCGGCGACACCGCCGATGATCGGGTCCCGGTCGGCATCGAAACCGACCGCGGCCTGTTCGTCGCGGCGTTGCGCGAGACCGGCCGGGTGATCTACCCGATCAACCCACTGGCCGCTTCGCGTTATCGGGCCCGGTACTCGGTCTCGGGCGCCAAATCCGATGCCACCGACGCGGTGCTGCTGGCCAACATCGTGCGCACCGACGCCGCCGCGCACCGGCCGCTGCCCGCCGACACCGAACTGGCCCAAGCCACCCGAGTGCTGGCCCGCGCCCAGCAAGACGCGGTGTGGGCCCGTCAGCAGATCGGCAACCAGATCCGCGACCTGCTCAAAGACTTCTACCCGGCGGCCATCGCCGCATTCGCCGGGCTGCCCGAAGGTGGCCTGGCCCGCGCCGATGCGCGCACCATCTTGGCCGCTGCACCGACTCCCACGGATGCGGCGAAGCTGACCCCGGCCCGGTTGCGTCGGCTGCTGATCAAAGCCGGCCGCAAACGCCACCTCGACCGTGACGTCGAGCGGCTGCGGGAGATCTTCACCGACACCTACCTGCACCAGCCACCGGTGGTGGAGAACGCGATGGGTATCCAACTCACCGCACTGCTGGGCCAGTTCGAGGCCGCCTGCACCGCCGCTGCTGATCTCGCCGAGGCGGCGATCGCCCATTTTGACCAGCACCCGGACGCCGAGATCATCACCAGCTTCCCCGGCCTGGGGATGTTGGCTGGCGCCCGGGTACTCGCCGAGATCGGCGATGACCGCTCCCGCTTCGCTGATGCCCGCGGGCTCAAAGCCTTCGCCGGATCCGCACCGATCACCCGCGCCAGCGGCAAGAAGACCGTTGTGCTGCACCGCCATATCAAAAACAAGCGCCTGGCCGCCGTCGGCCCGATCTGGGCGCTGGGATCGTTGCGCGCCTCGCCGGGCGCCCGTCGCCACTACGACGCCCGCCGTACCGCCGGAGACTGGAACCACCAAGCCCAACGACACCTGTTCAACAAATTCCTCGGCCAACTCCACCACTGCCTGCAGAGCGGACAGCACTACAACGAACACCTGGCGTTTCCACCTCCTCTCCTAATCGCGGCTTGACACTTAACTTCGTGAGATGTCTTTCTCTAGACCGAGCGTGTCGCGGCCGGGTTGCAGGGCCGGGAGCCGATGGGATTGACCGCGTGGTGCAAGCCGTCTGCACGGATGAACGTCTCGGTATTCGCGAACCGCCGAGTTCTT
>JAXHTL010000386.1:0-1866 GCA_034190095.1 Actinomycetota bacterium | reverse complement strand
GGTCTGCCTTGTAGAAAAGCTGAGTGGTGAGTCGATGGGCTCGGTATGTGCACCGCCGGCAAGTCACCACGGAGGGTGGCGGCGGTCGCGATGGCCGTGGGCAAGAGGACGCTGCCGCAGTACGGCCATCGATTCAGTCGCCACGACTACGTGCTCGCCCAGCATTTCGCCTGCCTCGTGCTGCGGCAGTTCTTCCGCACCGACTATCGCGGCATTGTGGAGATCCTGAGAGACTGGTCCGAACTGCAGGAGATCCTCGAACTGAAGAAGTTGCCGCATTTCACGACCCTGCAGAAGGCCGAGGCGCGTCTGCTCACCGATCTCCTCGTTCGCAAGCTTCTCACGCAGACGGTAGCCGCGTTTCACCGCCGCGACTTGTGCGAGGCCGAGGCGGACCTCGAGGCATACGTCGTCGAACTGGCCGCCGCCGACTCCACCGGCTTTGTGCTCCAGCGGGCGAGTCGATACTTCATCTGCCGTCGAGCCCGAGCGCCGGATCTCTGCCAAACCGCGACGTATCGAACCTACGCCAAGCTCGCCTTGATCGTCGATTGTGAGACGCATCTGATCCTGGCCACACACTGCGGCATGGGGCCCCGGCCGGATGTTGATGAACTGCAGCCGCTGCTGGAGGGCATGTGCGCCAACGCGGTGCCGGAGCGGCTGCTCGCCGATGGCGGATACGACTCCCAGTATAATCACCGGCTTCTGCGCGACGTGTACGGCATCGAATCGCTGATCCCGGCGGTGATCGGCCGCCCGAGCGACGTCCTGCCCACCGATGGATGGCGTTGGCTGATGGCCACGGACTTCGACGAAGAGACCTACGGCCAACGCTGGCAGGTGGAAACGGTCATGTTCATGCTCAAACGTCATCAGGGCGCGGCCCTGAGGGCCCGAACCGAGTCCACTCGCCGCAGCGAGATGGCCCTCATGGCCGTGACCCACAACATCCTGATCGTCCGACCCGAAGAGCTTTTCTACAAGGCAGACCAGGTCCATTTTCCGCGCCGGGTTTGATTCCTGTTTTCTGCGCTGACCGCGGCGTGTGCGCGCGAAGACGCAAAGCGGCTCCCCGGGGATGGGGCGCCGGACCCGATCAGCCGACGCCGTTCATGAGTCCACGACCGCTGCGTCTACCGGCACAGGTACAGGTACATCGCGAAGAACTCGCGGAACTCGTCTTCGAACTGCTCGCCCAGCGTGAGTCCCGCGATCTCGGGGATGAGAAGATCATCATCCTCCAGCGACACGCATCGGCCTTCGCCGGCCTCGGCGATCTCGGCGAAGTGCTTCACCTCCTTGCCTTCCGCCTCGATGGTGTGCGTGATGAGATCGTTCGTCGCGCCGCGGGCGGCCATCTCGATGCACGATGTGCCGTACCCCACGTGCGGCGGGGCGTCGCCCACCACGATGAGCACCTTCGTGTGCTCGGGGACCCACGAAAGCTTGGTGTACGCGGCGTGCATGGCCAGGTGGACGGACTCCTCCGTGTCGCCGCCCCCTTCGGCCGACAGCTCCCACAGCCGCCGGCGGGCCTCGTCGATGCTCGTGGTGAAATCCCAGTACCTGGTTTCGAACTTGTCGTGCCGGTCGCGATAGGCGACGAGTCCCATGCGGAGGGAGCCAACGACATCGCCGACGAAGAGCATGAGATCATCGACGCCGGCCTGGGCGGCGCTGATCTCGCCGGACATGCTCGCCGTGCAGTCCAGGCAGATGGCGAGATCGACCTGGCGCTGGCGCAGCTTCTCGATGTAATCCTGCAGGCCGGCGAAGCGCTCGGGGGGTAAGCCGGCGATGAGGGACGGCTCCAGCGGCTCATCGCCTTCGGGGATCGCATAGGCGGGATGGACGGCGAACGAT
>JAXHTL010000385.1:0-1886 GCA_034190095.1 Actinomycetota bacterium | reverse complement strand
GATCGCCTCGGGGGTGAGCTCACGGACGTTGGTCCGCTCCATCACCGTCACCCGCGCATCGGTGCGCAGGGCCCAGGCCAACTGGCCGTAGCCGACGTCCACCGCGACGACTTCGCGGGCGCCGCGGTCGAGCAGCACCTCGGTGAATCCCCCGGTCGAAGCGCCCGCATCCAGACAGCGGCGCCCCTCGACCGGGACCGCCAGGGTGTCGAGCGCCCCGATCAGTTTGTGCGCACCGCGCGAGACCCAGGTGCGCTCACCGCGGTCGTCGACGGTGACGTGGGCGCTCACCGGGATCGCGGTCGCCGGCTTGGCGGCACGCATCCCGTCGACACTGACCAGTCCCGCGCCGATCAGTTCGGCGGCCTGCTGGCGCGACCTGGCCAAACCACGCCGGACGAGCTCGGCGTCCACACGAGCGCGCCGTGTCACGCGCTCAGCCCTTCTCGACCGATTCCAGCGCGCGCACCAGTAGTTCGTGTGCCTGCTCCAGGCGCACGGCCAGAGAGTCCAGGTCGGTGGCCGATCCGGCCGAGAGATCGGTCGGTTCGCCCAGCAGTTCGGCGACCTCGGCGCGGATCTGGTCGGGTTCGTTGCTCATATCGGTGTTCACGCTAGTCGATGTCGGTCGGCACCAGCGACCACCGTTGCATGGCCTGTCGGGCAGCGTCGTCGCCTGCGGCCAGCGTGGTGGGCCGTTCACCGTCGGCCGCCCAGACCGCCGCGGCGATCGCGCGCACCACGGCCAGCGCGTCGCCGGGGTCCGCGCCGGTGGAGCGCACCGTCAGTGTCGGCACGTCGAGTTCGATCTGCCAGCCCGGCTGCGGAGCCACCCGCAACGCGTCGGCGTCCTCGGTGAGCGAGCGCAGGTCTTCGGCGATGTAGTCGGGACGTTCGGCCGGGATCGCCCAGATCGCGTCGGCGGCGGTGTTGACTCCGCAGAGCACCATCAGGCTGGGCAGCTCGGCAGCGTTGGCCCCGGCGATGTCGGTGTCGAGACGGTCCCCGATCACCAGCGGGGTGCGGTAGTCACCGCGCGCGAGCGCATCTGCCATCAGCTTCGGGGCGGGCTTGCCGGCCACCTGGGGTTCCTGGTCGGTGGCGGTGCGCAGCGCGGCGACCATGGACCCGTTGCCGGGCAACAGACCGCGTTCCGACGGCAGTGTCTTGTCGACGTTGGCGGCCACCCACAGCGCCCCGGCCCGGATCGCCAGGGCGGCTTCGGCGAGATCGGGCCAGCCGGTCTCCGTCGAATGCCCCTGCACCACTGCGGCCGGGCCGTCGTCGAACCGGCGCACTGGCGTCAGACCGGCCGCACTGATCTCAGCGGCCAGCGACTCGGTGCCCACCACGAGCACCTTGGCGCCGGCCGCAAGTTGATCGGCCAACAGCTTGGCCGCGCTCTGCGCGCTGGTGGCCACGTCCTCGGGCCGGGCGGTGAAGCCCAGTTCACGCAGGTGCGCGGCGACCTGCCCGGCGTCGCGCGACGCGTTGTTGGTGACGAACAGGATCCGGGACTCGACGCCGGCGAGTGCCTCGACCGCCCCGGGGGTCGGTGCATGACCACGAAACGCGGTTCCGTCCAGGTCGAGCAACAGGCAATCATGTTGGCGGGCTAGCGCACTCACGTCAGGACAGCTCCGTGATCCGCTCTTCGGCATCGGTGGCGCCCTCCAGGTCGGCGGCCGCGGCATGCAGGAACCACTGCAGGGCCTCCTCACCACGGCCGAGGGTGAGCAGCGTGTCAGCGTAGGCGTAGAACAGCCGCGCGGCGGTCTGGCCGGTGCGGGACGGGTCCAGCTGCGGTGTGGACAGCACCGCCAGCGCCTGCTCGTGCTGTCCCAGGTCGGAACGGGCGCCGGCGACGACGATCCGCAGCTCGTCGG
>JAXHTL010000384.1:0-1914 GCA_034190095.1 Actinomycetota bacterium | reverse complement strand
CAGACCCTGGCGCTGTACCCCGGGGACAAGGTGCAGATCATGGGCGTGCAGGTCGGCAAGATCGAGAAGATCGAACCCGACGGCGACAAGATGAAGGTGACCTTCAACTACGACAAGAAGTTCAAGGTCCCGGCCAACGCCACCGCCTCCATCCTGAACCCGAGCCTGGTCGCGTCGCGCACCATCCAGCTGGCCCCGCCCTACACCGGCGGCCCGCTCATGGAGAACGACGCGGTCATCCCGATCGACCGCACCCAGGTGCCGGTCGAGTACGACGACCTGCGTGACTCGCTCAACCGGATCCTCACCGACCTCGGACCGACGCCGCAACAGCCCAAGGGTCCGTTCGGTGACGTGATCGAGTCGTTCGGCGACGGGCTAGCCGGCAAGGGCAAGCAGATCAACACGACGCTGAACAGCCTGTCGGAGGCGCTGACCACCCTCAACGAGGGCCGTGGAGACTTTTTCAGCGTCGTCAAGAGCCTCGCGCTGTTCGTCAACGCGCTCTACCGCAGCGATCAGCAGTTCGTCGCCCTCAATGACGACCTGGCGCAGTTCACCAACTCGTTCACCAACACCGACCGCGAGCTGGCGACCGCGCTGCAGGACCTCAACGAGCTGCTCACCACCACACGCGGGTTCCTCGACGAGAACAGTGAGGTCTTGACCGCCGACGTCAACAACCTGGCCGACGTGACAAACGCGATCCTGCAGCCCGAACCGCTCGACGGTCTGGAAACGGCCCTGCACGTGCTTCCACACTTCGGTGCCAACGTGGTGAACATCTACGAACCGACACGCGGCAATCTTTCAGCCGCACCGGCGATTGCATCGTTCGCCAATCCGATGCAGTTCATCTGCAGCGCGATTCAGGCAGGCAGCCGGCTCGGCTACCAGGACTCGGCGGAGCTATGCGCACAGTATCTAGCACCGATTATGGATGCGATCAAGTTCAACTTCCTGCCGTTCGGCGTGAATCCGATCAACACAGCGAGCACGTTGCCGAAGCACATTGCGTACTCCGAACCGCGGCTGCAGCCGCCGCCGGGCTATAAGGACACCACCGTGCCTGGCATCTTCGCCCGGGACACGTTGTTCTCCCACGGCAACCATGAGCCGGGCTGGGTCACCGCGCCGGGGATGCAGGGCGTTGACGTGCAGCCGTTCACCGCCAACATGCTCACCCCGGAGTCGCTGGCTGCCCTGCTGGGTGGGCCGGATGCACCGATCCCGTCCGCGCCGCCAGCGTTCGGGACTACGCGTGGCGGGAACCTGCCGGGGCCGCCGAACGCCTTCGACGAACGCAATCCGTTGCCGCCGCCGTGGTATCCGCAGCCCGGTCCGCCGCCGGTGCCCGCGCCGGGTGTTGTTCCTGGTGATCCGGGAACGCCACTGACGGCTCCGACACCCGGGCCCGGCGCGGCGCCTGCCCCACCGGCACCGGCCGCACCGCCTCTGCCCGCCGAAGCCGGAGCACCGCGATGAGCCGGATGCGCAAAGAACAGCAGGTAGGGATGAGTCGCAGATTCTCCAAGATCGCACGCCGCGCGTCCGCGCTGGCCGTAAGCGCGGTCGTGCTCACGTCCTGCGGCAGCTGGAAGGGCATCGCGAACGTCCCGCTGCCCGGCGGTCCGGGCACCGGTGGCGACGCGATGACCATCTACGTGCAGATCCCGGACACGTTGGCGCTCAACGTCAACAGCCGGGTCCGGGTAGCCGATGTGTTTGTCGGCACCGTGCGGGCGATCGAGCTGAAGAACTGGGTCGCGACGCTCACGCTGGGGATCCAGCCCGGCATCGATCTGCCGTCGAACGCCCTGGCCCGCATCGGGCAGACGAGCCTGCTGGGCTCCCAGCACGTCGAACTGGAGGCTCCACCGGACCCGTCACCGCAGCAGCTGCGCGACGGCGATA
>JAXHTL010000383.1:0-1920 GCA_034190095.1 Actinomycetota bacterium | reverse complement strand
CCCGGTTGCAGGACGATGCGGTGTGGCGAGCACTCCAGCTGGTGCTGGAGGCCTTCGCGTTCTTCCTGATCGGGCTGCAGCTGCCCAGTGTGCTCACCGAGATCCAGGGCATGCCGGCCACGGTGATGATCGGGTTCTCGCTCGCGGTGCTCGGCACTGTCATCGCGGTCCGGATCGGGTGGGTCTTCGCGTTCTCCTACCTTCCGCGGCTGCTGCCATGGCGCCGCGGTCCGGCACCGCCGGCCGCCGAGGTGTTCGTCGTGGCGTGGGCGGGCATGCGCGGGGTGGTGTCCCTGGCGGCGGCCTTCGCGCTGCCGGCCACCACGCTCAGCGGTGCCCCGTTCCCGGGTCGCGCGCACATCGTGTACCTGACGTTCGTGGTCGTGGTCGGCACGCTGCTGCTGCACGGGTTGACGCTGCCGTGGGTCATCAGGCTGCTCGGCGTGGGCGGCGAGGACGCGCACGCCGAGGCGCTGGCTGCGGCCCGAGCGCTCGACCGTGCGGCCGACGCTGCAGCGCTCCGGTTGGACGCCGTGTTGGCCGAGGCGGCGGCGCAGGGCAGGCACTCCGACGTCCAGGAGCGCGCCGCCGAGGCGCTGCGGGCCTGGGTCGCCGAGCGGCGGGCGGCCGCGTGGGACGAGGTCCGCGCCGACGGGGATGACAGCGAGAACCTGGCGTCGGCCTTCCGGCAGTTGCGGGTGGAGATGATCGATGCCGAGCGCGAGGCGTTCATCGCCGAACGCAACAGCGGCCGCATCGACGATGAGGTTCTCCGGACGGCCCTGCGCAATCTGGACCAGGAGGAAGCGGTCTTTCAGCGGGAATGACACCGCGCGGCTGAGCGGCGCCGAGGTCAGCTGCGGACGTTCTCGTCCTCGACCCGCGTGACGTCGCCGTCGCCGGGTCCGTGGGAACGCCCGATGTAGGCCTCGCGGCGCATCCGCTCGACCATGTGCGGGTAATGCAGCTCGAAGGCCGGACGCTCGGAACGGATCCGCGGCAGCTCGGTGAAGTTGTGCCGCGGCGGCGGGCAACTGGTCGCCCACTCCAGCGAGTTGCCGTAGCCCCACGGATCATCGACGGTCACCGGCTCGCCGTAGCGCCAGCTCTTGAAGATGTTCCAGACGAACGGCAGCATCGAGGCGCCGAGGATGAACGCACCGATGGTCGACACGATGTTCAGCGCGGTGAACCCGTCGGTGGACAGGTAGTCGGCGTAGCGGCGCGGCATGCCCTCGTTGCCCAGCCAGTGCTGCACCAGGAACGTGGTGTGGAACCCGATGAACGTCATCCAGAAGTGCAGCTTGCCCAGCCGCTCGTCGAGCAGGCGCCCGGTCATCTTCGGGAACCAGAAATAGATCCCGGCATAGGTCGCGAACACGATGGTGCCGAACAGCACGTAGTGGAAGTGCGCCACAACGAAATACGAATCGTGGACGTGGAAGTCCAGCGGTGGGCTGGCCAGCAGGATTCCCGAGAGCCCGCCCAGCAGGAAGGTGGCCAGGAACCCGATCGAGAACAGCATGGGTGTCTCGAAGGTCAACTGCCCCTTCCACATCGTGCCGATCCAGTTGAAGAACTTGATCCCGGTCGGTACCGCGATCAGGAACGTCATGAACGAGAAGAACGGCAGCAGCACCGCGCCGGTAGCGAACATGTGATGCGCCCACACCGCCATCGACAGCGCCGCGATGCTGACGGTGGCATAGACCAGCGTGGTGTAGCCGAAGATCGGCTTGCGGCTGAACACCGGGAAGATCTCGCTGACGATGCCGAAGAACGGCAGCGCGATGACATAGACCTCGGGGTGGCCGAAGAACCAGAACAGGTGCTGCCACAACAACACCCCGCCGTTGGCCGGGTCGTAGACGTGCGCGCCGAGGTGACGGTCGGCGGCCAGCCCGAACAGCGCGGCGGTCA
>JAXHTL010000382.1:0-1923 GCA_034190095.1 Actinomycetota bacterium | reverse complement strand
GCGCACGAACACTCATCGGACCCTACCCGCTTAGTAAGCCAAAACCCGCCCACAACCGACCAAACCCGCAGGTCACAGCGATATGGCCAACGAAATTCCGCTGAGGTGTCCTAACTCAGGTGAACGGCCTTTCGAGCTCTACCTACCAGGAGTCGTTGTCTCGGGGCGGGCCGACGTTATCTACGACAATCACGACGGCGTAGCGGAAAACCTGGCGATCGTCGACTACAAGACCTCTACTGGCAACGATGTCGAGCCTCTGCAGCTGCAGATCTACGCTGACGCCGGCCGGCGCGAAGGGCTCAGCGTCGCAGCCGCTTTCATCCACGATATGAGCACGACAGATCGGCACACCGTACCCATAGATGCGGGCGCCGTGGAAGCTGCGGAACAAACCGTAGTGGTTAGCACTGAAGCACTGAAGCAACGCGATTTCACCCCACTACCTACCGTCCCCAAATGCCGCGGGCCTTGCCCCCATGTAGTGGACACGGGATTTGTGGTTAGGCGGCTTCGGGCAGCGTAGCCGGTGTCAGGGTCCTTTCGTAGGTCGCGGGGCTGGAATGGCGGCAGTGGGAGTGGCGTCGTTTGGTGTTGTAGCGGGCCAGCCATCGGAAGACCTCGCGGCGGCAGGTTGCTGCGTCGGGCCAGCAGGCACGGTCTTGCAGGATCTCGCGTTTGAGGGTCGCGTTGAACGATTCGGCCAGCGCGTTATCGGCACTTGACCCCACACCACCCATCGACTGGATTACCCCCAGATCGCGGCAGATGTTCGCGAAAGCCATTGAGGTGTACTGACTTCCGTGATCCGAATGGAACACCGAGCCGTCCAAGGTGCCCCGCAACGCAGCTGCGGCGTTGAGTGCATCGGTGACGAGTTCGGTGCGCATGTGATCGGCGATCGCCCATCCCGTGACCCGCCGTGAACAGCAGTCGATCACCGTGGCCAGGTACAGATTGCCGCCCGTGGCCAACGGCAGGTAGGTGATGTCGCCGACGTACTTGACGTTGATCACCGGCGCGGTGAAGTCCCGCCTGAGCAGATCGGGCACCTTCTGGCCGGCCGGGTCGGGCACGGTGGTCTTGACCCGGCGCCGGCGCCGGTAACCGGCGATCCCGGCACCGCGCATCACCCGCGCGACCCGCTTGTGGTTGACCCGCTCATCGTCGGACACGCCGTCGTTGAGCTCAGCGGTGATCCGCGGCGCCCCGTAGGTGTTGTCCTCGTCGTGCACCGCCCGGATACGGGCGGCCAGCGCCTCATCAGCGGCCTCACGCGCCGCTCGGCCGTCAGCACCGGCCAGCCAGGCGTAGAACGATGAACGCGCGACCTCGACGACTGCGCAGAGCCACTTCACCTCGAAGGTGTGCAGGTGGTCGGCGACGAACTGGAAGCGGCTCACCAGTTCGTCTCCCCGGCGAAATATTTGGCTGCCGACCGCAGAATGTCCCGCTCGGTGGATAGCCGGGACTCGGTGGCGCGTAGTGCTCTGTTCTCGGCGCGCAGCCGGGCCAGTTCCTGCTCAGGGGTTTCCGCCCCTGGCGCGGGCTCGGCCACTACGACGCCGCGGCGGTGCCGAATCGGCACTCCGGCCGACTTGCACCACGCCGAGAGCGTGGCCTCGCTGACACCGAGCTCGGCAGCGATCTGCGTGATCGTCGCGCCCTCGGTGTCCCGGTACAGCGCAACCGCGTCGCGCTTGAACTCATCGGGGTAATTCTTCCTTGCCATCGGGTTGGATCATCTCGCTTCCCCCAGCACATTCCTGGGATTGAGCGTGTCCAACACACGGGGTCAAGTCCCAACAGCATCGTCAACAACTCCGCACTGCGTGCCGAGCCGGTCTGGAATGCCGCCGAGCACCCTGCGGCGTGGCGGGCGATCTGGGCGTATTCGGCCAAACGGGCACGCCGTGACCAGAA
>JAXHTL010000381.1:0-1925 GCA_034190095.1 Actinomycetota bacterium | reverse complement strand
TGCGATTTCGCTAGCCTGGCTAGGTGCCTCTCACTGGAGATTATGAGCCCAGCACGATGGATTGGGCCAGGGAAAACGCCGAAGAGTACATGGAATCCGGTGGAACCAAGGGGACCGAGCTCAAGGGTCGCCCGGTGGTCCTGCTGACCACCCTCGGCGCCAAGACCGGCAAGATCCGCAAGACACCGCTGATGCGTGTCGAGCACGGCGGCGAATACGCCATCGTCGCGTCCCTGGGTGGAGCGCCGAAGCATCCGG
This sequence comes from Actinomycetota bacterium, assembly GCA_034190095.1. Classification (GTDB taxonomy): domain Bacteria; phylum Actinomycetota; class Actinomycetes; order Mycobacteriales; family Mycobacteriaceae; genus Mycobacterium. The sequence continues at coordinate 1,667 of JAXHTL010000381.1, read as the reverse complement.
TCTGGTATCACAACGTCAAGGCACATCCCCGGGTCGAGCTGCAGGACGGGACCGTCAGCAAGGACTACGACGCCCGCGAGGTGTTCGGGGAGGAGAAGGCGCTGTGGTGGGAGCGCGCGGTGGCCACCTGGCCCGACTACGCCGACTACCAGACCAAGACCGACCGCCAGATTCCGGTGTTCGTGCTGACCCCGGTGGACTGAACCGATTTTTGCCGGTACCCCTCGGGGTGGCACCATTGATCGGTGTCCGCTGACCTGAGCCAACGTCCCCGCACCGGTCCCGCCGCGCCGCTGCGCGCTGCGGACATCGATGACGCGGCGGGACGGATTTCGCCGGTGGTGTCCCAGACGCCGCTGCAGCTCAGCGAACGGTTGTCGGCGATCACCGGGGCGCGGGTCTATCTCAAGCGCGAAGACCTGCAGGCGGTGCGCTCCTACAAGCTGCGCGGCGCCTACAACCTGCTGATGCAGCTCAGCCCAGACGAGAAGGCCGCCGGGGTGGTCTGCTCGTCGGCCGGCAACCATGCCCAGGGTTTCGCGCTGGCCTGCCGGTCGATGGGGGTGCACGGGCGCGTCTACGTCCCGGCCAAGACACCGAAGCAGAAACGCGACCGGATCCGCTACCACGGCGGCGACTTCATCGAGCTGATCGTGGGTGGCAAGACCTACGACATGGCCGCCGAAGCCGCCCGCGACGATGTGGCCCGCACCGGAGCGACGCTGGTTCCGCCCTACGACGACCTGCGGACCATGGCAGGCCAGGGCACGATCGCGGTCGAGATCCTCGACCAGCTCGGCGCCGAACCCGATCTGGTGATCGTTCCGGTCGGCGGCGGCGGGTGCATCAGCGGTATCACCACCTACCTGGCCGAGCGGACCGCGACGACGTCGGTACTCGGTGTCGAGCCCGCGGGGGCCGCGGCGTTGGTCGCGGCCCTGGCCAGTGGCGAGCCGGTCACCCTCGACCACGTCGACCAGTTCGTCGACGGCGCGGCGGTCGCGCGGGTCGGCACCCGGCCGTTCGAGGCGCTCACCGCCGCCGGTGACATGGTCTCGATCACCACGGTCGACGAGGGCGCGGTCTGCACCGCGATGCTCGACCTGTACCAGAACGAGGGGATCATCGCCGAACCGGCCGGGGCCCTGTCGGTCGCCGCGCTGTTCGACGCCGACATCGAACCCGGGTCGACGGTGGTGTGCCTGATCTCGGGCGGCAACAACGACGTCTCCCGGTATGGCGAGGTGCTGGAGCGTTCCCTGGTACACCTGGGCCTCAAGCACTACTTTCTGGTCGACTTCCCGCAGGAGCCCGGCGCGCTCAGACGGTTCCTCGACGAGGTGCTCGGCCCCAACGACGACATCACGCTGTTCGAGTACGTCAAGCGCAACAACCGCGAGACCGGGGAGGCGCTGGTCGGCATCGAGATGGGCTCAGCCGGCGACCTCGAAGGCCTGATGGCACGGATGCGGACCTCGGAGTGCCACGTCGAACTGCTGGAACCGGGCTCGCCGACCTACCGTTACCTGACCTGATCCGCCCGCCGCAGCACAGCAGCCGTGTGTCCGGCCAACCGGGACGACTGCGCACCGACCTCGGGCTGATCCCATGCCAGCAGGACCTCGCCGGTGGCCGGGACGTCGACCGGCTCGGTCCCCAGATTGCAC
>JAXHTL010000380.1:0-1940 GCA_034190095.1 Actinomycetota bacterium | reverse complement strand
CGAACGAGGGCGGAGACGGCCAACCGGGTGGCGGCGGAGCCATCCCGGGCGGCCCCACCGGCAGCGGCGGACCCGAGGGCGGCAGCGGAGCCATCCCGGGTGGCCCGACCGGCGGTGGCGGTCCCGAGGGCGGCGGCGGAGCGATTCCCGGCGTCGGCAGCGGCGGGGGCGGTCCCGAAGGCGGCGGCGGCTGTATCGACGGAGTCGGATGCGTGGAGGTGCCCGCCCCCTGAGTCAGGCTCGCGACACCGCCAGCTTGGCGAGGTTGGCCAGCGAGTTGTGCAGGTGTGACTCGGGAAACGGCGGGAACTGGATGTGCTCGCGCATGACGGCGGGCACGGCTGACCAGTCGTAGGTCAGCACGACCCGGGTCTGCCCGTCCCCGAGGTCTTCGAGGTCCCCGAGGTCTTCGACGTCATAGCGCCATGTCCACCCACCGAACTCGAGTTGCCCGTCCGCATCGGCCTGTCCCGGCTCCCAGGCGATCACCCGGCCTGGCTCGAAGGCGATCACCTTGTTGACCATCTCGTAGTGCCCGTCGGGATGGTTGTCGTGGTACATCGCGATGCGGAACAGCTGACCCGCGGCTGTGAGCGGGCCGCTGTCCAGGGCATCGCGCAGCCAGCCGGTGCCGTCGATGGCGGCATGATTCGCCGGGTCGGCCAGCACCTCGAACACGGCGGATGAGGGGGCGTCGACGGTTGCGGTCACGATCAGTGTTTCGGTCATACCCGAACAGACCGTGCGAACCCGCCGAACTCATCGCGAGCTACAGGTCGAGCAGCGACGGCAGGTCGGCCACCGAATCGATGACGTGGTTGGGCTGCATCGCGAATTCGTCGGCGGCCCAGCGGTCCAGCGTGTCCTGCCGGAACTTCCCGGTGCGCACCAACACCCCGGTCATCCCGACCACCTGCCCGGCCAGCACGTCGTTGTTGAGGTCGTCACCGATCATGTACATCTCCTCGGGATCCACCCCCAGCCGGCCCGCCGCAGACAGGAATCCTTCCGGCGCCGGCTTGCCGACGGCGGTGGCTTTGCGCCCCGAGGTCTTCTCCATCCCGATCAGGTACATGCCGGTGTCGATGCGCAGCCCGTCCTCGGTCGTCCACGCGGTGCTGCGGTGCATCGCCACCACCGGCACCCCCTGGGCCATCCAGTCGTAGACCCACGACAGCGTCAGGTGGCTGTACTCGGGGCCGGCTCCGCCCAGCAGCACGACATCAGGGGTCTCGGGGGTCTCCGGACCGGTGAACTCGCTGGAGTAGACCAGGTCGATACCCGGCATGTCCTCACCGATCTGGCCGCTGTTGACCAGGAAGCACCGCGCATCCGGATAGCGGCTGCGTACGTAGTCGGCGGTCAGCACTGCGGCGGTGATCACCTCGTCGGGGCTCACCGACATGCCCGCCCCGGTCAGCAGCTCAGCGATCTGCGCACGGGTGCGCGTCGTGGTGTTGGTCAGGTATGCGCACGCAATCTGGTTGTCCGCCAACGTGCGCAGCGTTTCGGCTGCACCGTCGATCGGCTTCCACGACGTCACCAGCACGCCATCGATGTCGAAGAGAACTCCACCGATAGCCATGGTGCGACAGTAAACGGCCGACGAATGGATGCAACTCGGGCTCGGGTTTCAGCGCCGCGCCCACGCCGTGCCGCCCACCCACGGTGAGGTGGTCGCCGCGATCTGCCAGGCCTGCTCGGCCGGGACGTCGAGGACCTCGTAGCGCTTGACCCCGGCCGCGGTGGCGGCGACCAGGGTGGCTACCCCGGCCCGGCGCTGCGGCCAGGTCTGTCGCACCGTCCAGCCCACGATCCCGGCGGCCGCCACACAGTCGCGCCGGCGGGTCAGGCTGCCGGCACGGGCCACCAGCCAGCCACCGCCCACCCGGTGCCCGAGCGAGCGGGACCGGTCAGCCGCCAGGAACGCGCAGAAACCG
>JAXHTL010000038.1:0-28942 GCA_034190095.1 Actinomycetota bacterium | reverse complement strand
GGAAGGCCAGCATGGCGGCCTCACCCACCTCACCGAGGATCACCGCGCCCACGGCGGCGATGGTCATCAGCGTGCCCACCCCGATCTTGCCCTTCGCCAGCCGCGTGAGGGTGGACGGCACGAAGGTGTAGGCGCCGGCCAGCAGCGCCACCGCTTCCAGCGTGAGGACGACCGGCTCGGCGGCGTCGAGCAACCCGGCGATCACCGCTGCCAGCAGGAACACCCCCGAGAGGGCGGCGAACTGCAGTTCCTTGATCTGCCAGAGCTGCTCGGGCTCACGCTCCTGCTCGTCGGCGCCGCGGGGTTCGTCGTTGCCGCAGCCGCAGGCATCGCTCATCGGCGAACCTCCTGCGTGCCCGTCGTCGTCGCGTCGGTGCGGGAGCGGGTTCCGTAGGTGGGGCACAGCGCCACGGCATTGCCGGTGGCGGCGAGCAGAGTTTCGGCTGAGGCCAGCAGGTCGAGCAGTTCGGGGCGGGTCAGCGAGTAGAACACCTGCCGCCCCTCGGGGCGGCCGGTGACCAGTCCGCAGTCCCGCAGGCACGCCACATGGGCCGACACGGTGGACTGGGCCAGGCCCAGCTCCCCGATCAGGTCGACGACGCGGGCCTCCCCGTCGGCCAGCCGGCGCACGATCGCCAACCGAGCCGAATCGGAGAGGCTGTGAAACAGCGCCACCGCAGCATCCAGATTCGACGTGGCCCCCGAGGTGCCGCCGGGGAGGCACGCATCCGTCTTATTTATCGCCATAAGACGATGATAGCCGGTTAGCAGCGATACTTCGAGGCGGGGTCGGGTGCCGATGCCCGCGCATCTCCGTCCGCTGTCGTGGACGTGAGGGTGCAGCCGCCGCCGCGGGTGAACGGGTAGACCATCTGCCGGAGGTAGCTGGTGGGGTAGTCGGGTTTGGCGGCCATGCCGAGTTGGGTGGAGTCGAAGCGTCGGGCGGGGTCATAGGAGTAGGTGCGCATCAGGTGGTCCCACACCAGGGTGAACAGGCCGAAGTTGACGTCGCCGATGCCGGCCCATTTGAGGTGGTGGAAGCGGTGGCCTTCGTTGAGTGCCAGGACGTGCTTGGCGGGGCCGATGCGGTAGTCGGCGTTGGAGTGCTGCAGCAGCAGCTGGATCGCCACGGCCAGCGCCAAGACGGAGGCGACGTCGACGGGTAGGCCGATCAGGATCAGGGGTGCGACGCCGGCGGCCATCTCGACGGTTTGGTGCAGGGGGTGTTTCATCAGGCCGTTGAGGCCGTAGAAGCGGGTGATGCTGTGGTGTACCGCGTGGAAGCGCCACAGCACGCCGATCTTGTGGCTGGCCAGATGGACGACGGTGATGCCGAGGTCCGCGATGAGGATCGCGGCGAGGACCTGGGCGACGAACGGCCAATTGTGGGGCCACAACTGGGGTGCGGGGACGATCGCGGCCAGTAGCGGGATGGCGGCGACGCTGGCCAGGATGAGGGTTTCGTTGACCGCGACGTGGATGCGGTCGCGGCTGCTGTCGGCGCGGTCGTGGTTCCACTCGGGGTCATACGGGATGACCCGTTCGACCAGAAACGCCGTGGCGATCGCGACAATCAGAATGGCCAGGAGCCAGTACTTCGGGGCGCCGGCCGCGGCCAGGGCGATGCCCGCGCCGTTGAGGCCGATCAGCATGAACGGCACGTAGCCGTAACGGGCCACCGCCTGGACCGCGGCGGTAGTCGTCGATGTCGGAGAAATCGTGCTCATGCCGTGAATCGTCGTGGTCACGCCTGTGTCGGCGCTTGAATGATTCGGCTACCCGCTGTCGAGGTCCCAGGACACGTGCCGACTGAGCACCGAGGGCGGTAGGCCGAACATCTCGCGGGTGGTGCGGGTGAGGTGGGCACTGTCGGCGAACCCCGCACCGTGGGCAGCGCCGGTCAGGTCGTCCCCGGCCTGGACGCGAAGGATCGCGGCCCGCAGCCGTGACCACAACACGTAACGGCGCAGCGGGATGCCGACCTGCTCGGTGAACAGATGGGTCAATCGGCTCGCCGAGAGGCCAACCCGTGCAGCCAGTTCTGTGCCGCTGACCGGGCCCGCCGCCACCAGGTCGGGCAGCAGCCGCAACGCGTCAACGACGGCGGGATGCCGCGCCATGTCGTCTACGGCCGGAACGGGCGCCAGGTGCGCGATCAGCTCGTCGACCACCGCGGCCAGCGCTCGTCGACGGGTGGAACCCAGTACCGGGGTGACCGTCCACCCGGAGCGGACCGCACGGGAGTGTGCGGCCCGTCCCGGCTGCGATTCCGGCTCCAGGAATATCACCGTTGCCTCCTGGGCGCCGGCCTCGATCCGGTGTAGCGCGTCGGCGGGCACGACCACCTTCGTGGCGCGGTGTCGCGCGCCGTGCTCGTCGAGCACGCTGAAAGACGTTGTTGCGGTGATGATCTGAACGGCGTGGTGGGCATGCACGTCCGTGGGACCGATCGATCCGGCGAACGCCAACACCCCCGGCCGCAGCAGCGCCGCACCACCCCAGCGCGGTTCAACGCTGAGATCAGTGCCGGGCCTATTCATCGTCACAAAACGATGATAGCGTTCCAGATAGATCGTTTGTGGGCGATGCCACCCGCGATCGTCGATCATTCGGACGATGGGCGGCAATGGACCTGTGACTGGAAAGGGGTCTGCGGTGTTGATGAATCGGGCCGAGACAGCTCTGATCAACTCGCTGCCGCGGCGGTGGCTGCAACGGTTCTACGAGGTGCCGGTACTGCTGCGCTTAGGCGGTCGGCTCCTGCCGGGCAGTCGAGCCCTCGAAATTGGCTGTGGGTCGGGCTACGGCTCGCAGCTGGTGTTGCAGCGCTTCGGCGCCACACGGATCGACGCGATCGACCTGGACCCGGCGATGATCCACCGGGCCGGCGCCCGCCTCGCCCACTACGGTGACCGAGTCACCCTGGTCCAGGGCAGCGCCACTGACCTTAGAGCCGCGCTGAACGCCGACGACGATAGCTACGACGCGGTGTTCGACTTCGGGATCATTCACCACATCCCGGACTGGCGCATCGCGGTGGCCGAAGCCGCCAGGGTGCTCACCCCCGGTGGACGGTTCTACTTCGAAGAAGTCACCGCACACGCCCTCAACCGCTTCACCTACCGACGGCTGTTCGACCACCCCACCGACGACCGGTTCACCGCCGAACAGTTCCTCTACGAACTGGGCCGGCACGGCCTGGTCATTCTCGGATCGATCACCCGCGTCCAGGACGACTACCTGCTCGGCGTCGCCGCCAAGCCTCTCGTTGCGGGCGGTGGGCAATGATGGCCGCCGCCGCGCTGGCCCTATTTGTGGTCATGATGCTGCTCGCCGGAGCGCTACGCACCCTCATCCAGCGTCACCGCACCGGCGACAGTGGCAACCGGCGCACGCTGTCACCGCGCGGCTCCCTGGGCTGGTCGGCACTGACCGCCACCGACATCGGCTACCTCATGGTGGGCGTCGGGGGCCCGCTGGCGCACTGGCTGGGACTAACGCCGGTCAGGGTGCTGCAGCACCCTCCCGTTCAGGTGCTCGGCGTGGTCCTGGCGGCGGCGGGCATCCTGGGCGCCTTCGGTGCGCAGATGGCGTTGGGCGCATCCTGGCGCATCGGGGTCGACGAGAACGAACGCACCGCACTGGTGACAACCGGCCCGTTCCGCTGGGTGCGCAACCCCATCTTCACCGCGATCCTCGTCGCGTTACTCGGGCTGACCCTCATGGTCCCCAACCTCGTCGCACTCATCGGCTGGGGCCTCGCCCTAACCGGCATCCAGACGCAAGTCCGGCTGATCGAAGAGCCCCACCTGCACCGAATCCACGGCGAACCCTACGACCGCTACACCGCCACAGTCGGCCGGTTCCTGCCCGGAGTGGGACGCCTGCGCACCCACCGACGTGCCTCCACACCGGGGAGGGGCGAGATTTGAACACTCCCTGTTCTTTAAAGAAATGAGACCCGTGACGTCGTTGGCATCCATCCCCGAAGGGTCGCCGCCGAGGCGGACCCGCGCCATCCATTGCAATGTTGGATGACGGTGTTACGATGAGCGTCATACGCACACACGTCACATGAAGGGAGGCGGTATGGCCGTCTTGAATATCCGAGTAGACGACCAGGTCCGCGATCAGCTCAAGGACATGGCTGACGAAGAGGGGATCACCGTCAGTGAGTACGTCCGCAACCTGGTCATGGCGGCAATCGTCCCCGGGTACGAGCCAGAAGAAGACGAAGACCAAGGCGACCTACCGGCACCGACGACCATGCGCATCGCCGACCGACAGGTGCTCTCGCTACTCCACCGGATCCTCGCGCACGTGGTGCCCGAAGACGACAGCGAGATCGACCCGCGTTCCCAACTAAAGAGTGCACGGGTCATTGAGTCGGGCTTCACCACGGAGTATTGGCGGGAGGTCGCCGGCTTCCGCACCGAGCTGTCCAAGCGAGACTGCGAGCGCGTACTGGACATCCTCGACATGTTCCGCATGATCACGTTCAGCATCAAGGAGCTGGAAAAAGAGGGGACTCCCGTCAGCGAGGAGCTGAGTCACGAGCTGGAGTTCGAGGGCTTCGACGGCAACCACCGGCTTGAAAGCCGCATGGCCAGCTACGTCGAGTTCCTGATGGGCGACGGCAAGTGGCCCGAACTACGGCCGCAACTCGACCGCAACGATGGCGGAAATTCGCACTCCCCGGTGCTAGACGAGTACACGCGGATGCTCGCCGAGCACCGCCGCATCAAGGCCAACCGCGACCGCGGGTACCACCGAAAGGCCTACCTGCTGTCCCTGGAAGAGCTGGAGCAGATCGCGGCAGCTCGGGTCCACCCGTCACGCCGCGGCTAGCTCGGGGGCCGTTCCCCGGCCGCGCAGAAGTCGGCCTAACGACCGAAAAAGCTACAGAATGGGTGCAGTGTCGGCGACCAGCGCCGATGCATCGGGTGCGGTGTCCCAGAATCCTGTCCCAGACCGACGAGAACGGGGACACCCTTAAAGACACAGATGGCTCCCGCCCGGACCGCAAGCGGCCCGGTTGGGCCTGAGAACTCGTACCCGACTTGATCCTGAGAGGACCACCGGTGGCGCTGCTCGGATACGCGCGAGTCTCGACGTTGCACCAGTCCCCCGACATGCAGACAAAAGCGCTGACGGAGGCGGGAGCCGAACGGATCTGGACCGAGCGCATGTCCGGCGCTCGCGACGATCGCCCCGAGCTGGCTGCCCTGCTCGACTACGCCCGCCGCGGTGACGTGCTCATGGTCTGGCGGCTGGACCGTCTCGGCCGCTCACTTCCGCACCTGCTCACCATCGCCAGCGACCTCCAGGACCGCGGCGTCGAACTGCGCTCCCTCACCGAAGCCATCGACACCACCACTGCCGGCGGCCGGCTGATCTTCCACGTCTTCGGCGCCGTCGCCGAATTCGAACGAGCCATCGCCACCGAACGCACCGCCGCCGGAGTCGCGGCAGCCCGCGCCGCCGGCCGCCACCCCGGCCGTCCGAGTCTCACCGCCGACACCATCGCCGCCGTCCAAACCCTCGACGAGGCCGGCACCCCCCGCGCCCAAATCGCGCGCACCCTCGACATATCCCGATCCAGCGTCTACCGCTGCCTCGACCAACCGCGGTCGCCGGCCTGAGGAAGGGCGACCTATCCTTCGAAGGTGACGGAAGAGAACGCCGATAACGGGTTGGTGCGGGGCGGCCCCTGCTCCCCCACGCCGGTACGTCACCGGTCCGACCTCGGTGTCCCGGATGGCTGCGATGAGCCCCCCGAGGACGACTGGCCCATTGACGATCTCGACGACTGGCCTTTCGCTGACCCAGCCGTTGACGTTGCGCGTCTCCGCGAATCACTACGAGAATCAGAAGCCGACATCGCCGCCGGCCGCACGTTCGGCGAAGACGAGATCCGCACCCGCTACGGCCTTCCGCGAAAATGAGGTCAAAGTGATTCGTACGGAAGCCGAGCCCGACCCGGATGACCTCGATGCCGGCTACTCCCAGCTGGCGGAGGAGTTCAACTGCGAGACCACCAATGGTGAACGTCGGGCTGCGCGGGACCGCTACACCGGTCGGCGCGAACGAGCGTAGAAAGCAAAGAACCCGGGTCGACCGCCAGGATCGAATACCGGGTTCTTCTAGGCTTTAACCGGGCGCGCATCAAGCGTGACACCGGTCTGTGTAGAGCCAATATTACGTGACGCTCTGTTAGAACTCAACGTATGACCACACCGCCTGGCCATGGCCCCTGGGTGGAACAGTGGCTCAGCCCCGATCGATTCCAGACGTACCTGCAGCTCGCCGGATACAACCGCGCTCGCGCTCTTGACCTGCACGAATGGAACACCCGGCTCAATGCGGCGCTGCTGCACGACTTCGCACACCTCGAAGTCGGACTCCGCAACTTCTACGACCGGGCGCTCATGGCCGCAGTCCAACCGGGTGACTCCCACTGGACCGATCAGGCCTCTTTCACGGCGCTATTCCCCGCGGTGGGGGGCGGTGACGCCCGTACACACGGGGAACTGAGCACTGCGCGCAGGAACGCCGGCGGACCCACCGCGCCGCCGGGCAAGCTGCTCGCCGAACTGACATTCGGGTTCTGGGTTTTTATGACCAGCACGCGACACACGAACCTGATCTGGACCCCACATCTCGATGCCCTCTACCCCGCCGGTTCCCAGCGCGGCCAGATTCACCACGGCCTCGACGAACTCCGCAGGGCCCGCAACCGCGTCGCCCACCACGAACCGGTCCGCGTCGCCGAGGTCAATAAGCTGACCAGGCGGATCAACCGCTATGCCGGCTACGTGTCACCACAGCTTGCGCAGTACATCCGCCACACCAGCACCGTGAACGGCCTGCTGGGCTCGCGACCATGACCCCTCCGCTGCAGCACCGTAGACGTCTACATGTTTGCATGTTTTTTTACATGTAAGTTTGCATGTAGACATGTTTGCATGCAGGTTGATAGGCTTTCCGTCATGACTGTTTCGGCAGATAAGCAGTGTGAAATCGTGGCGATCGCTCTGCAAAAAGGCGGCGTCGGCAAGACCACCACCACGATCAACCTCGGCGCGAACCTGGCTGCGATGGGTCTGCGCATCCTCGTGATCGACATGGATCAGCAGGCGCACAGCACCAAGGGGTTAGGCATCGAGCTCGACGCCGAGGACGCATCCATGTACGAGGTTCTGCACCCGGACCGGGCGATGCGCGTCCCGCTGGCCAAGGTCATCGTTCCGACGCAGTTCGGTATCGACGTCGCGCCCGGTCATCTCGCGCTCAAGGAGCTCGAGCGGACAGGGCTCGGATCGGGTGGCCAGTTGCGGCTCGCACGCCAGCTCGACGACATCGAAGGCTACGACTTCGTGCTCCTGGATTGCCCGCCGGCATTGGGGGAGCTGACCACCGCAGCGCTCGCGGCCGCCGATTACGTCTTGGCCGTCCTCAAGGCCGGCCCCGACGAAGTTGACGGCCTGGTCGAACTGGGCAACTCGATCCTCGACGTTCAGGAGACCCTCAACCCCGACGTGGAAATCCGGTACGTGCTGCTGGCCGACTTCGACGGCAACCCGAAGGCGAGCAAGGACGTACGTCGTCAACTGCGTGCCGATTGGGGGGAGTGGGCTGACGGCGGGGCCTACCTGGGCGAGATCCCGCACACGGTGCGAGTCGTGGAGGCCAAAGGCAAACGCGTACCGGTCAACGTGCACGCACCGACCAGCACGGCGGCGGTGGCCTACCGCGAGGTCGCCGAACGTATCGCGGCAAGGCGGCAAGCAGCATGAACGCCGCATCGAAACCCACCGGATTGCAGGTCGGCTCCACCCGGCCGCTGTCGCGGGCAGAGCGACGCGCCCAAGCTGCACGAGTCACCGCCGACGACACCACCACCGGCGACGAAACGCCGACCGAATCGCAGCCGCGGAATGCCGAGATTCCGGCCGCACCCGTGGTGGTGTCGCCCTCACCCGGCGGTGAGGAGAAGGCCCAGCCGGCCGGGCCAGTTCAGCTGAAAACCCGTCAACGCAAGAGTCCCTTCGCCACACAGCTGCACGCGGGAACCCTCGCGCGGCTCGAATGGATCAAGGCCCACGGATACGTCATCACCGACACCGTCGACGAGGCCATCAACCGCTACCTAGACGACGCCGGCATTCCAAAGCCGGACCGCAACGACCGCATGCCGTGAGCGCGTGGGCAGCGTAAGCCCCCTTCATCGCCCGTGAATCGTGGCAAACGCGGGTAGCTCTCACCGCCAACCATCGCGGGTGGCGCGCGCCGCACCACCTCTTCACGGCTGGCGCAAGGTTGTCTTGATTCTCCCGTCGCCGCGCCCGCTCATTCGCTGTGGGTTTCGTCAAGTGATATGGCCCCATCGCGGTCACCGGTTATGGCCCCACCCAAGATTTTGATCGTGTTGTGGCAACGCTGGGCTTGGTCGCTTGGGGTGGCGTTGCTTTAGTTTCAGAGATTCGGAGGATCGATCCGTCCCGATAGGTCCAATGAGTGGCCGGTAGGCTACACCTCAGTGTCCGCATCGGCGGCGGGGTGGTCCTGCGGTGAGTTGTTCTCGGGTCCAACAGTTTTGGCTGTAGTGCGCCGGGTGGTGCCGAGGCGGCGCAGGGTGTATCCAACGGCGGCGAGCACCACGACGACCGCGGCCCCGATCAGCCATCCGCGGTGCAGCAGCGCGCCGAGGACCCCGAGCGCTCCGCCGGCAATCAGCACCGGCCCGGCGCAGCACACGACGAGTACCGTCCCGACGCTCACCAGGCCCAGGGCCCAGGCGCCGGCCATGCCCAGAGAGGATCGTCGGGTCCCCATCAGACCGGCGCCTGCTGGCTGCGAGTGGGGGCGATGCGCACGCACTCGGCGAGCGCGGCCGCATTGTCGGCGGCCAGTGAGCGGGCCAGCATGATCAGATCGGCCACCCGAGGGTCGGCCACCTTGTAGTGGGCGAACCGCCCGGAACGACGGACCTGGACATAGCCGCAGTCTGAGAGGCACGCCAGGTGACTCGATACCCGCCCTTGGGCCAGCCCGACGTGGTTCACGCATTCGGTCACGGTGTGTTCGGAGGTCAACAGGAACTCCAGCAGCCGCAGCCGACCGGGGTCCCCGAGCGCGCGGAAGAACTTGGCGACCATCTCCACACCGCTGTCGGTTTCGGGCAGGAACGCCAGGCTCGGATCGGTTCGGCAGGTCACGCGGTCTCCTCGACAACTCAACTTGATATATCCGGATTGACGGATATGGTGAAGTATAGCCATATCTGGTTATCCGAATGTAATTCAGCGGGTGCCCCTACGCGGGGCATCACCGGAAGCGAGGCGCCCGTGCGTTACGACCTGGCGATCATCGGCTCGGGCGGGGCTGCGTTCGCTGCCGCCATCGCCGCCACCACACGGGGGCGCAGTGTGGTGATGATCGAACGTTCCACCACCGGCGGGACGTGCGTGAATGTCGGCTGCGTGCCGTCCAAGGCGCTGCTCGCCGCCGCCGAGGCCCGCCACAGCGCGTCGAGGGCCGGCCGGTTTCCCGGTATCACCGCCAACGCCGCCCCCGTAGACGGTCCCGCGTTGATCGCCGGGAAGGACGCTCTCGTCGAGGGACTGCGGACCGAAAAGTACATCGACCTCGCCGCCGACTACGGCTGGGAGATCATCGCGGGCACCGCAAGGTTCACCTCCGATGCCGGCGGCCCGGGCCTGGCTGTCGAACTGGCCGGCGGCGCGGTCACCCGCGTCGAGGCCCAGCACTATCTGATCGCCACCGGCTCCGCGCCGTGTGCCCCGCCCCTCGACGGACTGCCGGGCACTGGGTATTTGACGTCGACCACGGCGATGGAGCTGGACCGCCTCCCCAAATCCATGATCGTGCTCGGCGGCGGCTATGTGGGCCTGGAACAGGCGCAGCTGTTTGCCCGCCTGGGCACCGCGGTAACCGTCGTGACGCGCTCGACCCTCACCTCCAGGGAGGAACCGGAGGTCTCTGCTGTTCTGGAGGAAGTTTTCGGTGATGAGGGCATCCGGGTGAACACCCACGTCACCGTGACGGCCGTGCGCCGCGACGACAACGGTTACACCCTCACCGCGGAGCGCGGCACGCAACGGTTGCATCTGCGTGCCGAGCAGCTGCTGGTGGCCACCGGGCGCCGCCCGGTCACCGCCGGGCTGAACCTAGAGGCGGTCGGGGTCAAGACCGGGCCGCGCGCAGAAATCATGGTCGACGACTACCTGCGCACCGGCAACGAGCGGATCTGGGCCGCCGGTGACGTGACCGGAGGACCACAGTTCGTCTACGTCGCCGCCGCCCAGGGCACCCTGGTCGCCAACAACGCCCTGTCCGGGGCCGAACGCATCCTGGACTACACCGCCCTGCCGAGGGTCATCTTCACCAGCCCCGCCATCGCCTCGGTCGGCATGACCGACGCCCAGGCCGTCGACGCCGGTATCCCATGTGACTGCCGCGTACTGCCGTTGGCGTATGTGACGCGGGCAGTCGTCAATCGCGATACCCGCGGGCTGGTCAAACTCGTCGCCCAGGCCGGCACCGGACGGCTGCTCGGGGTGCACGTCGTCGCCGAGAACGCCGGCGACGTCATCACCGCGGCCACCTACGCGCTGAGCGCCGGGATGACCGTCGAGCAGCTCGCCCACACCTGGGCCCCGTATCTGACCATGGCCGAATCCCTCAAACTCGCCGCCCAGGCCTACACCACCGACGTCGCCAAACTGTCCTGCTGCGCCGGCTGACCAACAACCCGACGGGGTTGCAGGATCAGGCCGGTCTCGAAGGCATCGAGCGGCAACGGGCTTAAAATCGTTCGCTCGGAGGCGAACTCGGTACCGATGTCGAACTGGTGACCCGGCAGATGCCGGGCATCGTCGATCAGATCGGCGGCCGCAATGTGATCGTTGAGCTCGGCCAACGAGTCCACCTCGGGTATGGGAACGAGGTGGCGTCGACGGAACCGGCCGATCTCACCTTCCACGCCGCCCTTTTCGTGACTGCCTGCCAGACCCGCCCAATGAGCGAATCCATCCTGATCGTCGTAGCCATCATCGTCGTAGCGATCATCGTCGTGGCGATCACGGTCCTGGGCCTGGCAATCTGCGTGCTCGCCGGCTACCTGGCCCGCATTCCCGACTGCAAGGTCACCATCGGCGAAGTCGGCCGAGCGATCGGCGCCATCGTCGGGGTCGGCCTCGAAGCGGTGGCCACGATCATCACGTCCGTGCGACGACCGTGAGAGCCCACCGCCTCATGGGGGGGGCGGACTTCCTCGGCCTCGATTGTGGCGAAACGGTGGGTGGTGGCCGTCAAGGCCGGTACCGCCGCTGCGCGGTCGACCTACGGTCGAGCCTGGACAGCCACCACCCACCGCGCAAACGGGCCAGTACGAGGAAGCCGGGAGGGAAACGCTGGCCAGTCTCCGGGGGCGAGCTACTCGGACTGGGGCACCCCGGCACGGTCCAAGAACTCGTTGAGCGCCGCATCCACGATGTCGGTGACCGCGTACCCGCGATCCTTCAACACCTCCACGCGCTGCTGCGTGCCCGGACGCACATAGGTGTTCAACGGCACCTTCTGCTGCCGCTTACGCAAGGGCAGCGCGCTACCGGCAGCGTCGGGAGCACCGCCGTCGAGAGCATCACCAGCCGAATCGGGCATGCACGCATCCTACATGCATCGCTAAAAGTAGATTGCATGCAAATTGCTTGCATGTATGCACGCACGCTCTTACAGTGATGGCATGGAAACCCTCGGCACGGTCCAAGACGACGTGAGTGCGGTCCGGGACTTCGCGTCCCAGGTCCGTGCGCTGTGTGCGCAACTGACAGCTAATCCGTTCAACACCCCCGCCGCAGAGAAGCTCCTCGATCTGCTCCTGGAGGATGCCCCGACAGTGGATCTCGCCGTCGAACGAGTGTTGCGGTCGGTGATCCACGGACCCGCGTCGACCGGCGCCCCGATCCTGGACATGCTCAGCGGCCCACGCTGCACCCCGCACGCCGCGCTCGTCGTCGGCGCGGCGGCTTAAAGTCGGGCCGAAACCCCACGAACGTGCTCGTTCAGCGCTGGACCGGCCACACCACGTGGTGCTGGGCGCGAGGCGCACCGTGGTCGAAGACAGCTTCAGCCATCAGCTGTGCGCTCCTGCTGGCGATCATCTCGGTCAGGTCGTACTGCACTTCGCTGCAGGCTTCATCGAGCAGAACCTGTTGCGCCGAGGCGATCATCGTGGACTCATCAGCGTCGCTGACCTGTGATCGGGCCGCCCAGTCGCTCATCCGATCGCCAATCGCGTCCACCTCCGAGATCACCATGCACGCCGCCTCGCTGGCGTACTCCTCAATGAACGCCGACCGCGCCTCAGCCGGCCACCACGACGGGATCGGGAGCTGGGCCGTGTACACCGCCGTGATGGCCGCCTCCAGCTCCGCTGCATCGATCACAACCCGAACGGTAGCCGTGTGAAAGGAGAGACGGGATGTGCGCGTGTCGTTATCAGGTAACGCGCTGTTCCGCTGGCAGAGTCTCCACCATGGCCCAAAGGCGCAGCACACATAAGGGCGATCGCGCGCAGATCATGTCGCGGCCCGATCGCGTCGTCTACGACATCGTCAAACGCGAAGCCGCGCAACGCGGCATCCCAATGGGCCAGTACGTGGCCGACGTCCTCGCCGCCCACGTAGGCCACCCCGAGCTGGTTCGCGAACTCGACAAGGAGGTCCTGCCGCTGGCGATGTGATCACCCGCCAGGCCTCAAGACTTTTGCTGGGTAGGGGGTCTTGGCATACGTGACATCTGAATAGCCGGTGTGCGGATTACCCGCTGACATGACGAAGGCCCCGCGTTAGCGAGGCCCTTGTCTGAGGTTTTGAACCGAGCGCCAACTCGGTTCTGGGTCCGCACCCATTCCCCGAAGGGATCTGTCTTGCGCGACAGTTCTCACGGTAGCGCACGCCCTGAAGCTGCACCAGATTCGCCGCGCGATCGGTGTGCAAACCGTGACCTCGTTAACGCCCGCGTAGGTCGGGCAACTAGCACCTGGCCGACGCCGCTCGGAGCGTCTGCAGCTCCTGCCGCTCCCAGTCCGCATGTGGCGCGTGCGCTGGCGCACGAGCGTCGCCGTGACTGGGTGACGCGCGCCGGCTCCTGCGCACCGTCCGCGCCGATGTGGACCAGTCGCGCCGGCTGGCTCGACGGGCTGGCGCGCTGGGTGCACTCCCCGGCGTTCGGGCAGCTGTGCGCTGAGGCGCGGGTGTCGATCACCACGGCCACGCTGTTGTCGATCGCCACGGTGATGGCCGAGCACGCCGACCACAGCACCGGCCGCCACGTCGCGGTCACCCGCGCGACAATCGCCGACAAGGTGGGCTGCGACGTACGCACCGTCACCGCCGCCTGGCGCGTGCTGAGGGCCTCCAGATGGGCCGTGGAAGCGCAGCGGGGCCACGGTTCGACAAACACCCCCAGCGTCGGCCGCCGACCCTCGGTGTACCACCTGGTGCCGCGTCGCGAAGCCCGTCCAGCGACCCCACCACTCGTGCATGATTTCCACCTACCGCCGTCAGGCGGTGTTAGTTGTTCTTCTCCCGTAGGGAGTTACTCACCAAGCGTGCGCGCGAGCGCGCCCGCCAACCGATGCTGCGACAACACGCGACAAGCACGGCCACGGCGCGCTACCGCGCGACCGCTCGCCACCCAGAAACTGGCCGCTGGACTGGTCGCGATCACCCACGGTCTCGACCGCGCCCACATCGGTGCCATCTGCGATGCACTCACCGGCGTCGGCGTCGACCCCGCAGTGTGGTCGGCGCGTGCGGTCAACGACGCCCTCAACGCCGACATGCGCGCCCGAGGAACGACCTGGCCCGACCACATCGCCAACCCCGGTGCGTTCCTCGCCAGCCGGTTGCGACGGCTGTCCTGGTCACCCCCCGAGACTGCGCCGAAAAAGGCTGGCGGCTGCGTCGCCGCCGCCAGCATCGACCAGACGCCGCGCCCGGTGGTGCTCACCGATGCAGCGCGGGCCCGGATCACCGCCGCCCGAGAAGAGATCCGCCGAGTGCTCACCGAGCGCGCCCAACGCAGCCGTGAGGAACACACCAGCAGCCCGCCCGCCGCGTCGCCGCGTCGCGACATCGGACTGTCGGTCCAGGCATTGCACGGCGGCGCGATGAACCGACCCGCAGCAGACCACCGCGCGGTCCGCGGAGACGCGATGGAGCGCACCGTTGAACGTTCGGGTCGACGACGCGCCTAGTGGTTGCGAGCCGGCGCGCTGACGTTGCGGCGAGATGCCACCTCAGCCCCCTTCAGCCAACACGTCTTTCGTCATTGCTCACTCACATTTTGCGTCGTACCTCAGCTTCCCTTACGTCGCTTTCGCCGCCTCCATCCTCGCCGCTCGCCTCATCCCACGTGTTCCTTCCAACCTCCTGCTCCTGCTACCCTCAGTTCTACCACTAATAGCAATGGCACATTTGCACAAGTTGTGCGAGGCTGGGCGGGAGCGCGCCGGGGGGCGCGCTCCCGCGAGGTCGGTGGTGGTCGCGTTGGGCGGGAGGTGTGCGGTTCGGTGTTGACGATCGCCAAGCTCAGGGCGTGGTCGGTGTCGTACTACGTCGACACCGCGCGTTCGGCGGCTGCGGCGGCACTGGAATCGCGGGCTGCCGGTGGGGGTTTGGGCGAGTACTACAGCGAGTCCGAGACGCGGCTTCCGGTGTGGTTTTCCGCCGGCCGGGACGCGGCCGCGGCGAGGGGTTTGACGGGCGCCGGCCGCGACGGTGAGAACGCCGATTTGGATGCCGTGACGCGGTGGTTGGACGACGGAGAATCGCCGTGCGGCGCGAGTGGTCGGGCGTTCGGTCAGCGGGCCTCCGTGCACGGCTATGACCTGACGTTCTGCGCCCCGAAGAGCGTGTCGCTGATGCGTGGTCTCGGCGATGACGTGGTGGGCAAGGCGGTCGCGGATGCGCACGCCTTCGCGATCGCCGAGGCGATGGAGTATCTGGCTGAGCACGGGGGCTACACCCGTGTGCACAATCCGCGTACGGGTGAGAAGGATCTGGTGCGGTTGCCGGGGATCGTGGCGGCCGGTTTTCAGCACGAAACCTCGCGTGCCGGGGACCCGCATCTGCACACTCACGTGTTGGTCCCGAACCGGCAGGCGCGTGCGGATGGGCGGTTGGTGTCGTTGGACGGGACGAGTCTCTATCACGAAGCCCGTGCGGCGGGAATCGTCTATCAGGCCACGCTGCGGCGGGAGCTGACACGTTCGATCGGCGTGGAGTGGAACGACGTCGATCCGCACACGGGGATGGCCGACATCGCCGGGGCCGATCGCCGTGATCTGACGTCGTGGTCGACGCGGGCCACGCAGCTGCGTGAGTGGGCGGCGGGGCATCTGCGCCTCGGCGGCGATGACGAGCTTTCCGCGGGACAGTTGGCGACCGCGCAGAAGGCCACGCGGCCACGGAAACCCGAAGGTGTCGCATGGGTGTCGCTGCGTGTCGCATGGTCCGATGACGACCGCACATTTCGTGTCGACATGGACGCCCAACGTGCCGCGCGAGACGCGCGGCGCGCTGCCGGTGTGGACTACGCGGAGGTGGTGCGTCGCGCGGTGTCGCACGGCCTGAAAAAGGCGGCGTTCACACGCGCAGATCTCATCGAGGCGATCGGCGCGCGGATGCCGGTCGACGACGCCGATGGACCGTCGCCCCGAGAGGTCATCGAGCGCCTCGCCGATGGTGTCGCACTGCGCATCGGAGACGAGCGGGCCGCCCATCAACGGGAGGGGTCGATCCGCTACACCGCCGCCGATCTGGTCGCCGAAGAACGCGCCATCATCGAGCTGATGGGCCGCCGCCACAACGCCGCGGTATTGCCGTTCGTGGACACCGCTGGACTGTCGCCGGATCAGGCCCGCGCCGTCACCGCCATCGCGACCTCAGAACGGCTCGTACAGCCTCTCAGCGCCCCCGCAGGGGCCGGGAAAACCCACTCCCTGCGGGCGCTGCGCGCCGCCGCGCACGACGCCGGGAAACGCGTTCTGGTGGCCGCTCCCACCGGGCGCGCGGTCGACGTGGCGGTGCGCGAGCAGGCCGGCGACCACGGGGCCACCCTGGACGCGCTGTTGGGCCGCCTCGAGCGCGGCACCGAGGTCCTCGACGCCGACACCGTGGTCGTCGTCGACGAGGCCGGCATGGTCGGCACCCAACACCTGCGCCGGTTGCTGGAGACGGCCACCACCGCCGGCACCAAGGTCGTGTTGGTCGGTGACGAGCACCAGCTCGCACCGGTCGCGCAACGCGGCGGCACCTTCGCCCAACTGGTCACCGATCTGCCCTGGGCGCAACGTCTCTCGCAGGTGTGGCGGATGCACGATCACGACGAGCGCGACGCCTCACTGGCGGTCCGCGACGGTGGGCCGGCGGCGTTGCGCCGCGCGGTGGGCTGGTACCGCCGCCACGAGCGGCTGCACATCGGGGATCAGGTCACCATGGCCGATGACGCCGTGGCGGCCTGGACGGCCGACGTCGCCGCCGGCCGTGACGGGCTGCTCATCGCCGATCGGTGGGAGATGGCCGATGCCCTCAACATCCGCATCCACTCCGAGCGGATCAACGACGACGCGCCCACCGTGGCCACCGCGCGCGGGCACCGCGTCGCGGCCGGCGACGTGGTGATCACCCGCGAGAACACCACCGACATCCCCACCCGCACCGACCGTGGTGCCGACGCCGATCCGATTCGCAACGGACAACGCTGGGAGGTCCTCTCCGTCGACCCCGACGCGGGGCGGATCGCGGCGCGGCGTCTCGACGACGGCGCCATCGCCGTCCTATCCGGGGACTACCTGCGCCAGTACACCCATCTGGGGTACGCGGTCACCGTGCACGCCGCCCAGGGCGTCACCGCCGACACCTGCCACACCCTGCTCTCGGCCGAGGCCGCGACCCGCTCCATCGCCTACGTCGGTCTGACCCGCGGCCGGCACACCAACACCGTGCACCTCTACGACACCCGAGCCGGGGAAGCCGACCACGAACACGCCGACCCCACCGCCACGGGTGTCCACACCGCCCGCCGAGGCACCCCGGCGCAGGCCGCGACCGCACTGCGCAGCGTCCTGGGCCGCGACGACCGCGCCGCCACCATCACCGCCGCCGCGGCCGACGAGGACCAGCTCCCCGACCAGGTGGCCGACCTACGCCGCTACCACCGCACAGTGACCGCCCGGCTGCGCCGCGAACACCGCATCGACCGCCATGCCGCCCACGACCAGAGCGCGCAGCGCCGCGCACATGCTTCAGACCGGGCGCTCGTCGAGGTCCTGGCCGCCGCCCACCGCCACGGCGACCCACTCCCCCTGGCCGGGTCACACCCCCATCCCGTCAACGTGGCCACCACAGCTCCGTATGTTGTGGCCGCCCTGTCCGCCGAGCACTACACCCCCGAAACCGCCGAAGCGATCAAGGCGGCGGCCACCGCCGCCGGACGCAATCACGCGGTCATCGGCGCCACACCTCACCCCGGCCGTCCTACCCTCAAGCAGCTCGCCGCCTTCCTCTCCGGTGACCATGACACGCACCGCGGGCCGGTTGTCGTCGTCGAGGATGCCGCGGCCGCCGACCCCAAAGCTCTCGCCGCGGTGGCTACCGCCGTCGTTTCGCACCATGGCCGGCTCTTGCTCATCGACAGCGGCGAGCCCGGCACCGGCCGCCGGCTCCTCGACGGCCTGGCCCTGCCCTGGTCCGAGAACGCCCGCCCCACACCGGATATCGCTGACCCGGCACTAGCGGCCGTGGCCGATCGCCACCGCGGTCTTGCCGCGCACCGTTGGCGCATCTTCTCCACGCCGCTCCGGTCCCGCGACCGCGGACGCGAGCGCGATCGGGACTACGGCCTGGACATCGACTAACCCCCACGTCCGGCGTATACCGTTGCCGATATATACCGACTTCGGTATGATGTGGCCGTGAGCGATGAGTGGCGGATCGTTCTCAGCGCCGAAGTCGAACGCTGGTATGCCGGCCTGTCCGCAGGCGAGCTGGCCCAGGCCGATCAAGCGCTCGACAGGCTCGCCACCGAGGGCATCACCCTCGGCATGCCCCACAACCGCTACCTCTCCGAGAAGCTGTGGGAGTTGCGGTTTCGCTGCGGACAGGTCAACCAGCGCATCACCTACACCGCCGACCCCGACCGCCAACTCGTCACCCTGACCACCTTCCGCAAACAACGCCAGAACGAACGCACCGAGATCACCCGAGCGCGCAAAGCGCTACGACGCCACCAGACCAGGAAGGGATAACCCACCGATGGCCGTCAAGACCGCCCCCGCCAAGAAGGCCGCCCCGAAGAAGGCCGTCAAGAAAGCCGCCGGCGCCAGGAAGGCCCCGGCCGTCGCGAAGAAGGCCCCCACTCCCCGTGCCGGCGGGGTCGACTACCGGGCCGCTCGTGCCCAGCGCCAGGCCGCCCTCACCGACGAGCAGCGCCGTATCTACGAGCAGGCCTATCACGACGCCGGCCGCGCGATGGACCTCGCCGAGCTGGTCTACACCGCCCGCACCGCCGCCGGCCTCACTCAGAGCCAGCTCGCCCAAGCCATGGGCACCAGCCAATCCGCGGTCGCCGCATGGGAGAACGGGGCACGCACCCCCGGCATCGACGCCCTCGAACGACTCGCCGCCGCCTGCGGCAAACGCCTCCACATCACCATCACCGCCGCATAACCACTTCGGGCAGCCGAGGCCGGGTCACTCAGGAGGAGCCAGCTGCCCACGTGGACAGTGCATCAACGTGCTGGACGAGCACGTCGGTCTTGCCCGTTCGATTGCGGACGATTGCGCTTCTGGCCTCGGCCAGCGTCTCTCGAATTGATTCGATCCGCCGGGCATACCGAGTCTCGGTCGTAACGGCCAGAACTCGTTGGAGGCGGCGGTGGCGGTCCTCGCCTCGCTCCTCGTCGATCTCCTTGAGTTCGTCGGCCACGCTGAACCAATGTCGGCGGGCGCGGTAGAGGGTCTTGAGTGCTGCCGGAAACGGTGGTGGCTCGTGCGGCGGCGTTGTATCGGGAAGGGCTTCATGTCGTTCGGACCGAAAGAGGGCCGCGTGGTCCGCATCGCCCAAGAAGGCGGTCCACTGCTCGCCCATGGTCAAGTCGGCGACACGGATTCTGGCGATCTCGTCGAGTATGTGATCGCTGACCCAGTGGCAGTAGTTCGCGGCGACGATCAGCGCTGGCGCATCCACCTGTAGGTCCTGCACCAGGAAGCGCTGCGGGTCGTTCGCGGCGCGGCCGGCGCTCATCAGATCGCGGTCGAGTTCACGGGTGATCTTCACCAGTTCATGGCCGGCATCGCTCATCAGACCTGCGGCGAACCTCGCATACGTGTCCGAAAAGACGAGGGTGTCGCCCACTCTTACTGTCGGGATCACTCCGGGCTCCCTGCACTCATGGGCGGCTGCGCTCCGATTGGGTGAAAAGGTCAGTGATCCAGTCGGTTCCGCGTCCGTCGAGGTGGGCGTGAGCGGCGGCGTAGACGATATCGGCCAGCGGCAACTCAGCGGGCTTGCCGTCAGCGCCCGTGTCGGCGATCCATCCCAGCACGGCCTCCAGGGCGCGCGAGATCAACCACTGCCCCCTGTACTCGGCATCGATGCTGGCCGACCGTTCGAGATCCCACCCTGGCTGGGCGATACCGACGCTGAGCCATTGCTGCTGCACCGCCTCAGCGAATCGCGCACGTTCGGCCGCGGGGACGCAGCTGTCGGCCGCAACCGGCCACACGTCGTCGAAGTTGGCGGGCAACCGCGACTCACCGGGCATCGTGCTGGTTTTGACGACCACGAGGCGGGCCTCGGACACCAAGGCGTCGGTGATCAGTTTCGCGGCTCGACGGTCCAGGCCCCGAGGCTTCAACTCCGCAGCCTGAACGGCCAGCTCGGGGAACTCGGCCGCCAGCCGGTGCGTGGTCTCGGCTCCGACCGTCAGTGCCTGCTTATCGATGCCGCCGGGCATGTTCATTCCCGTACACGTGGCCCATTCAGTGCCCCAGCGCTGCGCGGCGGCCATCAACGCGTCGACCTCTGACCACGTTGTCGCGGCCGCGCCTAAACGCCACGCGGCAGCTTCGCCCGCTTTGAGTTCGGCGTAGGCGACCAGCGTGGCCGCCGGATCCAGGTTTCCGGTCCAGCGTTGGCGAAAGGCATCGTTGATGATGGGATCAGCCCAGGCCATCCGCAGTTCCGTGGGAACGGCGATCCCCGGCGGCACATAGCCTGCGCCGTGATGGCTCACCGCCACCACCTGTCGCTGCCCGGTGGCCGAATACATCACCCCCACTGCCCACAGCGCGAATGAGCGGCCCGATTCACCAGCGGCCAACAACTGCCACGCCAGTCGCTTGACCATCTGCAGATCGCCGGACTCATTGCGCAAGCGCTCGAAATCCCGTGCTGCCGCGGCCGCTACCTGAGACGGCAGTGTCGCTACCGGCGTTGCCACAGCTGCCGCAGTCGCCACCGATGCTGTAGCGGGAGCCATCGCGGCCGCTGTGGGACCAGCAGCTGGTGCGGCCGCGGCCGGAACCGCCGCAGGTGGTGGCCCCATCGGCCCTGGAGGTAACAAACCGGGAGCCCCTACAGCCTGAGCAGGAGCACTTGCGGAAGTGCCGGAAACTCCCGATACAGGCTGTGGCGCAACCACATTGGAAGCCGCCGTGATTGGTGGTACGTGCGGAGTGCCCCCCGACGACGCCGGCGCTGCCATGAGTGGAGCTGCCGGCGCGGTCGGCGGCGTGGTCGTCGCAGCCGCGGTCGAGGATGCCGCCGCCCCGGACGTGAACGGCGGCGGCGGCGGAAACGCTGACAGCCCTCGCGAGAACGCAGCAGCCGGCGATGTCGGCCCCGATGCGGTCGCCGGGCCCGCTGATCCAGCTGGCGACAGCCCAGTCCCAAGTCCAGAGGGCATGCCCCCCAAACCGCCGATGCCCCCACCCGCCGACAACGGAGACGAACCCGCCGAAACCCCACCGCCCCCGAAACCAGGCAACCCGCCTGGTGAGCGCATGGTTGGCGGTGTCGGCGCGGCCGGGGAGGCCGGCGTCGGAAGAGGCTCCCCGAAAGGTTGTGAAGTGCGTGGGATCTGCCCTCCCTGTTCAGATCCAGCTGCTACAGGCTGTCTACCGACGATGTCCGGGCGACCTGACGACAATCCATCACCATCAGGGGTCTCCTTGCGCGGCTCCTCAGACGCGTCCGGCTTCTTCCCCCCCAAAGCTGTCGTCTTCGGTTGCGGTGTTGCCGGGGCTTTCTGGGACCGGGCCGAATTGTGCGGCGAAGTTGCCCGATAGGGCGGTGATGCTGGTCGCGGCATCGGTGGCCGAACTGCGGACAAGCCCGGCCGCGGAGGTGATGATGCCGATGGCCATCGGACTATGCAGCGGCGCACTGGCCAGTTGTCGGTGAGCGTCGGCGTCGATGAAATCGATTCGCTGCTCGGCTTCCTTCTGGATCTGTGCGACGTTTCGCATCAAATCTGCTGCGGCACTGCGGGTGTCGGCCAGATCATCAGCCTTGACCTGATTGCGCCAGTAGGCCGCGTGCATGGCCTCGAACCCCGCTGTCGACTGCGCAACACCGTCCGCTCGCAAGCTGTTGATCGCGGTTCGATGTGTATCCGCCGCCGAACTCGACGCCTCGGCTGCCTGCTGCCACGCAGCCGCCTTCGTCTCGCACGCTTCGCGGGTCGTGGGCCAGGTATCCGGGGCGACGATGAACCGGGAATACTGCCGATTAGGTGGAGCACTCATTTGGTGGCCCCGGCCTCCTCGCAAGCGGCAGTCACCGCACTCGCAGCCGTCCGTAGCTGTTCAAGGGCCTGGTTAGAAACGGCGGCTGGCTGGCTCCGAACGTCAGCATCAAGGAGTTCGGTTGCCGACTTGTGTAGCAGCGTCATCGCATCGGTGATCGGCTGAGGTGCCAATGGGTCGATGTGGGCCGTCAGGAAAGCCAGTTCCGCTGCCGTACCGCCAAAGTAACGGCCTTCGACCGAGATGAACTCAGCGGAGTTGGGGTCGATTCCGGACTTCACGGCGTCGATGTAGGGCTGTCGTACCGCTCCCACCGCAGTCCGAAATGTCTCAGCGGCGGCACACGTTTCAACGGCCGCGGCATGAATGTCAGCCTCAGCCGCCGCCTTCGTTTCAGGTGCGGCCGTCATCGTGACCGTGGATGGCCGGCTCGACGATCCCGATGACGGGGATTCCACTTTGACGAGTGCGACCGAACCGACGGCGACACCCGCGATGCCGATCGCGGCGGCGAGGGTTCCGAGGACGACCGAGGCTCTGCTCATACCGTCACGCCCCCGAGGTTTTCGGCGTTCGTTTCGTCGATGGCGACCAGCGTGGCCACCGACGCCGTGGCGGCGGCACCCACCGCCTCGGTACGTCCGAGAAAGGTGCTTGCGCGCCCCGCCTCCGCGGTGGCGACAGTGGACTCCGCTAGACCCGTTGCCGCGTCGATCATCGACAACGCTCCAGTGGCAACGGGACCGGCCGAGGCTGTTGCCATCGCCGCGGCGTGACCAGAGCCCTGGGCCGCGCTGATCCCGGCCGTAGCGGTGCCGGGTTGCAGTTCAAGGGGGCGAGTCATGGGTCGAAGTTACCGCCGCCTACCGACAGTCCGCCACAGCCACGAGCACATCGAGAAACGAGACTTTTCGCAGTTCGTGTTGCCTATAGGCGACATCGAGCAAATCAACGACCACCGTGCGATGCGTGTCTAAAATGACGGTTTTAGACACACTTGAGCGTGGTGATCACCGATTGCGGCTGAGCAGCTCGCGCAGTCGCTTGGCTCCGCGGTCGGACACCGACTGCGACGACAAGGCATACGCAGCGGCCTGATCGGGAGTCAGTCGGCCGCCGCCGATGTGATCGCTCAGAAACCGCCGCACGTGCGCCTTTTCATCTGCCCCTGTCCAGCCGTTACGGCCGCCGTAGAAGATGACGGAATCAAGGTCTTTGCGGACATCATCGTCGACTTGGGACGTAGTGACCTGTCCGGTCAGGAGGTTGATCGCGGCCGCGCCAGCAGCCCACTCGGCTAAGGGCGTGGAGCCCTCGACGACAGCAAGCGAGTAGCCCCGAGCCAAGCCCATCGCGAAGTGCAACGACCGTTCGTCTGGCACGAACGCCAGAACCGGACCGCGATCGGGTCGGCTACGGCTCTGTGGTGTGGCGTGACCCCCCGCTCGGATGATCTCGTCGAGGTCGGCATAACCGAAGCTGGCCGCGTTTTGCGCGTTGCTCACCAGCAGCGGCGCTAGATCCTCCTCGCGACTGCGTTCCCAAATCCAGTCGGCGGCCAGGGCAACGGCTTCCTCCCACGGCCGATCTTCAACGTCATCGGGGACCCACGCTGCGGCCCGCAGGTGAGTGGAGGGGTGCAAATCGTCGGCGGCCATCACGCGGCTCCTGATTGGGAACTGAGTTTGGCCAGGTAGCGGTAGGCTGTCGCGCGGCTCACCCCGAACGCTTGGGCAAGTTCGTGTACGGGTTCGCCCGTCCCGGCGAGGCGGCGCAGCTGTTCTTGACGCTCGGGGGTCAGCTTGGCCGGCTTGGTAGCCGGCAGGTGGCGGGCTCGCCGGGAGTCGCGCGAGGCGGCGCGACGCTCACGCCCGAGTTCGAGTTCAAGCTCAGCCAGCGTCGCCATGATGGTGGCCACCGCACGCCCTGTTGGTGTGCCGGTGTCCACGCCTTCACGTAAGGCGCGCAACAGAATTCGGCGCTCACCCAGATCCGCGATTGTGCGGGTTACTTCCGCGACGGATCGGCCCAGCCGATCGATGGCGGTGACCACCACAGTGTCGCCCTCGCGGGCGTAATGCAGCAGGGCCGCCAGGCCCGGCCGAACGGTGTTCACCGCACCCGACAGCTTGTCGGTAAATATTCGGCCGGATTCGACGTCCTGCGCGGCGAGCGCGGTGAGTTGCGCATCGAGGTCCTGGCCCAAGGTGCTGACCCGCGCGTACCCGAGAATTGCCGTCATGCAGCTACCGTCTCATTGCCCTCCGACATCGAGGATCTGAGACACGCCGTGTGAGACAAGAAATGAGACTTCGCGACCTGGCGCGATGTGACCACAACGCGGCCCCGCGGGGCCGTCTCACTTCTCTAGAAACGAGACAAGGCCGCCCCTATCCGCGTTTCAAGGCCTGGTCGAGTGCCGTGGTTAGGTCGTCGTAGCTGCGCGGCTGGATGCGCTCGTCGTTGATGAAGAAGGTGGGGGTTCCTTGCACGCCGAGTGCGGTGCCGTCGGCGATGTCGAGTTGGATGCGTTCCAGGGTTGCGGGGTCGTTGTAGGTGGCGTCGAAGGCCTCCATGTCCAAGCCCAGTTGTTGCGCGAAGCCGCGGAACACGTTGTCGGCGGGGGTCTGTTGCTCGCCCCACTCGGCTTGTGTCTCATACATTTTGCGGTACATGGCTTCGAGTTGGCCTTGGCGGGCGGCGGCTTCGACCGCGCGTGCGGCACGTTCGGCGTTGAAGTGCGAGCGCAGCGGGAAGTAGCGCAGCACGAAGTTCACCCGGTCGCCGTATTCGGTGCGGAGCTGCTCGACGACGGGATAGAGCGCCCGGCAGCCTTCGCATTCGAAGTCGAGGAACTCGACGAAGTAGACCTCGCTGTCGGGGACTGAGTTGAGCCGGTGACTGTTCTCCCTGACCGTCTGGCCGGCTGGCGCCCCCTGGTCGAGTGCCACCCCGGACTCCGGGTTCGCGTCGCGGACGGAGAGAAACACCACGGTCCCCACGGTTGCGACTGCGATGACGAAGATCGTGAGGAGCACGCGGGTGTTGGTCAGGATCGAGGCGAGGCCTTTCAACTTCATATCGACGTACTTTAGTATGTCAATATGTCTGAGCCGATCGATACCTGCGATCTGCTGTGTTTGGACGTGCCCCACGCAGAGGAAATTCGGGCCGCGGTGCCCGACAGCGCCACCGTGCAGGCCGCCGCGGTCGCGGCGCGCGGGTTGGGGGATGGCACTCGGTTGTCCATTGCGGCCGCGTTGGCCACCGGCGAGGAATTGTGCGTCTGCGACATGGCCTGGGTGGTCGGGTTGTCTCAGGGTTTGGTGTCGCATCATCTGCGCCAGCTCAAGAATGCGTCACTGGTGTCCTCGCGCCGCCAGGGGAAGTTGGTCATGTACAGGCTGACCGAGCGCGGGCGCCAGTTGACGGCCGCGGTGCTGACCGGCGTGGCCGCGGTTGCTGGAGAAATTCCGAATCATGGCTGAGGCGCATTGCCGCCCGCAGTCCGACGCCGAATTCCGGGGCGGCCCTGAAAAGCGTTGGCAGCGTTGGCACATCGAGGACATACAGCTGGTATCGGTGGCCGACGTGCTGTCGGTTACCGAACTGTCGACCGCAAGACAGGAGCGGCTGTGATGCCGAGGATTAGTGCGCAGGCCCGACTGGTGTATCGACGCGAGATGGACGCCGCCACCAGAGCCGAAGATTCGTTGGTGCGGTGGCGACATCTGGAGCGGGCTCACATCGTGTCGCAGCCAGATCCGTGGCTGCACACCTGCAACCACGCCGCCATGCTGGTGTTGGCCGTGCGCCAGCACGACCGCCGCGAGGCACTCGGTCAGGTGTTGCGCCTCATTGTCGCTGCCCCTGGGTCGATGACCGGCCGGTATCCCGTCGGCAACACCGGCCGCGTCACGGCAGGGCTGATGACACCGATGCCCGTCCCCGATGATCTCGCCGCAGCCCTAACCAGCAGCTGAACACGGCACGACGACCGGGCACGCAAATTCCTGCCCGGTGAGGTGTTAGCGCTCGGTGGTCAGCCGATCCAGGAGCGGCCGGAGGTCTTCGGCTAGTAGTGCCATGAGGTACACCGCGGCGACCCTGTGTTGGCGGTCGAGGACCATCGTGGTGGGCACCACGCTGGTCGGGTAGTTGCGTCCCAGGGTGATGAGGCTGCGCAGCGAGGGGTCAAATATGGAGGGGTATTGCACGTTGCGGTCGGTGACGAAATCGCGTGCCGTGTCGCGGTTGTCGCGTACGTCGATGCCGAGGAACTGCACGCCCCGGTCGCGGTATTCGGTGTACACCGTTTCCAGTTCCGGAGTTTCGGTGCGGCATGGCGCACACCAGGAGCCCCACACGTTGATGAGGACCACTTTCCCGGTGAAGTCCGACAGTCGGATCGGTTCGTCGGTGAACAGATCGGGTCCGGTTAGATCGCCGATGGTGCCCCGTGCCGAGGGAGGGTCGTAGAAGATTGCGGTCTGGCCGCCCGGCGAGACGAAGTCGAAGGTGCCGCCTTGGGCTACGGCGTCCTCGCCGGTGGTGCAGCCGGTGACCGAGGCTGTAGCGACGACAAGGGCTGCCACGACGGCGACAGCTCGCCTGCGGCTAAGCACGAAACTCCTCCACGACCGAGTGTTGACGCCGATTCCCCGCCGGTGTTCGGGGCTGCCTAGTTCTCAAAGGCGAGTCCGCTGATCAGGATGAAGATGCCCAGGCCGATCAACACGATCGGGAACAGGACGTGTTCCCAGCGTTCGAGGACCTCGGCGATCGGCCGGCGGGTGGCGACGAATCTGGCGGCGATGACGAGGACCGCGACGAGGACGAGGAAGACCACGCAGTAGGCCACCACGGCCGCAGGTCCCACGCTCAGGAAGACCGGAACGTAGACGCCGATGTTGTCCCCGCCATTGGCGAACGTGACTGCTGCGACGGTCCAGACACCGACGTTCTTGCCGGCCACCTTGCCATCGTCGTCATCGTCATCGTCATCGTTGCCACGCCAGGCTCCCCATGCCGCCCACAGTCCCAGGGCCAGGGGTATGAGCCCGAAGTAGGGGATGACGTCGGGGGGAAGGAACGCTCCGGCGCCCAGCGTGACGAGCACCGCCGCGCCCAGAATCCCGGCGAATCCCAGGTATTGGCCTGCGGTGATCCGAGCCGTTGTCCCGCGTTGTCCCGCGCCGCGGGCGAAGAACAACGACAGCACGATGATGTCGTCGATGTTGGTGACGATGAACAGGCCGATCGCGGGCAGAACGGACGACACGATCATGGGGCTGCCCCCGTGTCTGCGGTGTCACGTGCCCGCCCGCGAGCCGCAACGCCGGTGTGGCCGGCGGTCACGACGGCATGCCCACCGGCGCCGCGCGGGTGGGGCTGGTTGCCGGATCGACCAGTGCGGCCAGGGTTTTGGTGCGCCCGGCCCGCACACCGTTGGCGATGACCACGATTTCGGCGAGTTCGTGGATCAGCACCACGGCGGCCAGTCCGAGCACACCGAACAGCGCCAGCGGCATCAACGCGACGATCAGGCCCAGGGACAGGCCGACGTTTTGCAGCATGATCCGCCGCGCCCGGCGTGCGTGGGTGAACGTTTGGGGCAGGTGGCGCAGGTCTTCACCCATCAGCGCCACGTCGGCGGTTTCGATGGCCACGTCGGTGCCCATCGCGCCCATCGCGATCCCCACGTCGGCGGTGGCCAAGGCGGGAGCGTCGTTGACGCCGTCGCCGACCATCGCGGTGGGGCGCTGGGCCCGCAGCTGTTCGATCAGTCGCGCCTTGTCTTCGGGACGCAGCTCGGCGTGCACGGCCTCGATCCCGACGTCGCGGGCCAACGCGGCGGCGGTGGCGTGGTTGTCGCCGGTGAGCATCGCGACGTGGTAGCCGTCGCGGCGCAGCTGGGCGACCACCTCGGCGGCCTCGGGGCGCAGTTCGTCGCGCACGGCGATCGCACCGATGACCTGGCCGTCGTCTTCGACGAGGACCGCGGTGGCGCCCGCCTGCTGCATCCGCGCGACGTCACCGGCGAGCGGGCCGGGATCCAGCCAGCCGGGGCGGCCCAGGCGGATGGTCCGCCCGTCGCGATGTCCGGTGAGCCCGGCACCGGTGACGGCCTCGACGTCGGTGGCAGCGTTGACGTCACCGACGGCGGCGAGGATCGCCGCGGCTAGCGGGTGCTCGCTGCGCGCCTCCAGGGCCGCCGCCACATCCAGCACCTGCTCGCGGGTGGCGCCGCCGGTGGTGGCCACGTCGATGACGGCGGGCCGGTTCGCGGTCAGCGTGCCGGTCTTGTCCAGTGCGACGCCGCGGATCTTGCCCAGCCCTTCCAGCGCCGCGCCGCCCTTGACCAGGGCACCCAGCTTGCTCGCGGCGCCGATCGCGGCCACCACGGTGACCGGCACCGAGATCGCCAGGGCGCACGGTGAGGCGGCGACCAGCACCACCAGCGCACGCTCTATCCAGGTCGCTGGGTCGCCGAGCAGGCTGCCGATCCCCGCGATCAACGCCGCAGCGATCATGACCCCGGGCACCAGAGGCTTGGCGATCCGGTCGGCCAGGCGTTGGGAGGCGCCCTTGCGGGATTGCTCGGCCTCCACGATCCGCACGATGCGGGCCAGAGAGTTGTCCTCGGCCGTGGTGGTGACCTCCACCTCGAGTACCCCGGTGCCGTTGATCGACCCGGCGAACACCTCGTCACCGGGCCCGGCTTCCACGGGAACGGACTCACCGGTGATGGCCGAGACATCGAGTGAGGTGCGGCCCTGGCGGACGATGCCGTCGGTCGCGACACGCTCACCCGGCTTGACCAGCATCCGGTCACCGATCCGCAAATCCGCTGTCGCAACGGTCTTTTCGCCGCCGTCACGCAGCACCGTGGCCTCGTCGGGGACCAGCGACAACAGTGCGCGCAGTCCGCGGCGCGTGCGCGCCAGCGAGTATTCTTCGAGGCCCTCGCTGATGGAGAACAGGAAGGCCAGCATGGCGGCCTCACCCACCTCACCGAGGATCACCGCGCCCACGGCGGCGATGGTCATCAGCGTGCCCACCCCGATCTTGCCCTTCGCCAGCCGCGTGAGGGTGGACGGCAC
>JAXHTL010000379.1:0-1950 GCA_034190095.1 Actinomycetota bacterium | reverse complement strand
GAGAGTTTGTGAATCTTTCCCATTGCGGGCGCGATGGATGGGCTGATGAGGCTGCGCCGGCACACTCGGGGACGCGGGCGGCGTGGTCCGGCCTGGCGGCGGGGTGACAGGTCCGCTTGAGGCTTGAGGCTTGAGGCTGCTACTAGAACCGCCTCGGCGAGCTTCCGATGGCCCGCCCGCCGGTTCAACTCTGAATCAATGCGGTTCCGAAGTGCAGCAGGTTGTAGGCCAGGGCGGCCCAGAGGCCGATGCACAACGCTTTGCTCGGGCCCCACACGTTCAGCGATTTCAGCGTTCGGTGCGTGGCCAGATCGGCGTTGATGGTCTCCGACGTCGATGCCCGTTGCCGATAGATCGTCTGCCCCTGCTCATCGCTCATGCGCTGGCGCCACGCCTGCACGCCCGGCGTGTCGCGCCGACTGTCCCGGCACGGCTGGCCGTCCTTGCCCGCCGGCAGCGGCGCGTACACCGCCACCGGTTGCTCCTCCGCGGAGGCGGCTTCGATCAATTCCTTCTTCACATACCCGCCGTCATAAAGATGCTCGCGCACCGGCTGGCCCGTGCGCGCGGTGATCTGCTTGCGCATCGGCTCGCTCTGCGGTCGATCATCGCCCTCGTTGCTCACCGCCACTCCCACGATGGCCCGGCTCTCCACGTCCGCGGCGAACTGCAGGTTGTAGGCCGGCCCGATCGATCCATCCCCGCGCTTCATCCGACGAGCCTCCGGATCGGTCGTCGACACCCGCGCCTCGCGGTTCTTCGACGGCTTGCCCGTCGGATGATTCTTGATTGCCTCCAGTTCCGGCAGCAGGGCCAAAGCCCGATCGATCCGGCTCTCGCGTTCACGCGCCGATCGCTCCTGCGCGGCCCGCTGAGCCGCCGAACGATCATCATCGGGATCCTCCCGCTGCCGCTTGAGGCGCGTCACCTCCGCGCCGACCTGCCGCTTCAACTGCTGCAGCGACGCCCGCCTCCGATAGCTTGATTTGCCGGCGCCGGCCCGAACCCGCAGCCCATCCTGGCTGATGCGATCGATCTTCACCAGATCCTGCGCCACCAGCGTGGTGATCACCTGCGTGAGCAAGTCATCCAGCCGTTTCTCATCCGCCACCCGGAAGTCGCTGAGCGTGTGGTGATTGATGCTCACGCCGCCGCACAGCCAGCGGTAGGCGGCGTGCTCGGCGCACAACTTCGCCAGCCGTCGCGCGCTGCCGACGTTGTCCATCGTCGCATACAGCCACAGGGCCGCCAGGACCTTCGGATCGGTCGCCGCCCGCCCGGGATCGCTGCCCCGCGCCGCGATCTCCTCAAGAAAAGAGGACAGGTCCAGCCGCGCCACCACCGACCACACCAGCCGGGCGCGATGATCGGCCGGCAGCAGATCGTCCAGGCAGGACATCTCCATGCGAATCTGCCGACGATCGGCACAGCGAAGTCGAGGCGCCGCCGCATTCGCCCCCCGCTCGGCCGCCCCTTCCCCGGCCGCCCGATCGTCATCATCAACCAGCGATTCCATTCCCGGCAGTGCTTGCATGTCACTCATCAACGCACTATACCAAGCCGGAAAAATTCACAGGCTCGGACGCCCGTCCCACCATGCAAACGAATGAATCAACACCACATAGCCCCGGGCTTGCCCGGGGTTTTGCATCGGCATTGCGCGCGGCGAACATCACAACGCGCCCCCCCCGGCCCAAGGGCCGGGCTATATGGAACGCGCTGGCGTGACCGCCATCACATGCGGCAGGTTGTGCGACACGGACGGGCGGGACGCCCGTCCCACCACGCAAACGAATGAACCAACACCACATAGCCCCGGGCTTGCCCGGGGTTTTGCATCGGCATTGCGCGCGGCGAACATCACAACGCGCCCCCCCGGCCCAAGGGCCGGGCTATATGGAACGCGCTGGCGTGACCACCATCACGCGCGGCAGGTTGTGCGACACGGAC
>JAXHTL010000378.1:0-1981 GCA_034190095.1 Actinomycetota bacterium | reverse complement strand
GACCACCGCCTCTGTGGCAGCATGTGTGGCTTCGCGCCGTAACGAAACATGGATCCGTGACGATGGACGAGATGCACCCGAAACAGAGGAGATCGCTGATGACTGCACCCGCCGATGCCCTGGCCCACGGACTCAGGAGGGTGAGCATGGCCGGTCTGGGCGGGTTAGCCGTCGGCGCCCTGTCCCTCGGGCTCGGTAGCGGTGCCGCCAACGCCGATGTCGACGAGGTCGGGCCCAGCCCCACCGTGACGAGCCGGCAGGCGTCGCAGAACTCGGTCATCCGGATCAACGACTACGGCGTCGCCCGCGGCATCGCCGAGGCCCGCCTGGCCGACGCCGGCGAGATCAGCGCGCACGGTGAGATCCGCGACACCACGAAGGCCGTTCCCGGCGGGAAGGCCAGGCCGTTCCGCGGCGGCTTCCCGTTCGGCCCCGCCATCGGCGAGTGGTGATTCGGCGGGTCTGACGACCCGTCAACCCGGGCATGCGCGGGTGAGCCGTCCAGCCACCGCGCGTACCGCGGCCACCATCTCGGGCGGCCCGAGCACCTCGAATTCACAGTCGGGAAGCGCCAGCCACGGCACCAAGCGTTCGGGTGCGTCGGCACCGGTGGTGACGATGCACCTGTCCAGCCCGTCGGGCACGATGTCCACCGACCCGGCCGAGAAGGTCCGGGCGACGACCTCGGCGGGCGCGAAGTAGCGCACCCGTGCGATGTGGGGATACGGCGCGGAACTGATGGCGTGGCGCACGTAGGACGCCGCGTCGGGTGCCGCACGGGGGACGAAGGTGCTGCCGACGGCACCGACTCCGCTCATCCGGTCCAGCCGTAGGGTGCGCCAGCCGTCGCGGTCACGGTCGAAACACACCAGGTACCAGCGCCGCCCCGTGGTGACGAGCCGGTAGGGCTCCAGGCGTCGCCGGGTGGCGTTGCCCCGGATGTCGACATAGTCCGCGCTGACGTGCTCGTGGTCCCTGCTGGCGCGAGCCAGCGTCGTCAGCGTGTCGGGGTCCACGGGCGTGTCGGTGGCCGTTCCCAGCGTCACCGTCGCGTCGTGCACCGCGCCGACCTGCGAACGCAGCCGGCCCGGCATCACCTGATCCAGTTTGCCCAGCGCGCGCAGCGCCGCCTCACCGATTCCCGCGACGCTGTCTCCGGCCGCCACCCGCAGGCACACGGCGACGGCGACGGCCTCGTCGGGGTCGAGCAGCAGCGGTGGGAGCGCCGCACCGGCCCCGAGGCGATAGCCGCCGCCGTGTCCGGGGCTGGCGTGTACCGGATAGCCCAGCTCCCGCAGCCGGTCGATGTCACGGCGCACGCTGCGCGTGGTCACCCCGAGTCGACGGGCCAGCTCCGCGCCGCTCCATACCCGGCGGGACTGCAGCAGGCCGAGCAGCTGCAGGATCCGGGCGGTGGTCTCGGACACCCCCGCAACTCTGCCACCCATTGCGGACCGAATTTGTCCGCAATGGGTGCGA
The DNA here is from genome assembly GCA_034190095.1 of Actinomycetota bacterium. Classification (GTDB taxonomy): domain Bacteria; phylum Actinomycetota; class Actinomycetes; order Mycobacteriales; family Mycobacteriaceae; genus Mycobacterium. The sequence goes on along the minus strand of JAXHTL010000378.1, from coordinate 502 downwards.
AGCTGGGTCCATGACCACACCGCTGGCCCCTCACCTGGCCGATCAGCTCGACTGGCACTGGCGAAACCAGCTGCGGCCGCGCCTCGACGGGCTGACCGATGCCGAGTACTTCTGGTCGCCGGTGGCGAACTGCTGGGCGGTGCATCCGGACGGATCGCTGGACTACGAGTTCCCCCCGCCCGAACCGGCACCGTTCACGACGATCGGCTGGCGGCTCGCACACGTCACCGTCTTCGTCCTCGGGCTCCGTGGGCACCGCTACTTCGACGGACCGCCGGTCGACCCCCGAACGCGGCCCTGGGCCGTCGACGCACCCACCGCCCTGGACCAGCTGGATTCGGCGTACCGGGTGTGGGCCGAGGGGGTCGCCGGCCTGGACCATGAACGGCTGTTCCTGCCGCTGGGCCCCGCCGAGGGGCCGTGGAGCGAGAAGTCGATGGTCGACCTCGTCCTGCACATCAACCGGGAAGTGATCCACCACGGCGCCGAAATCGCCCTGCTG
>JAXHTL010000377.1:0-2007 GCA_034190095.1 Actinomycetota bacterium | reverse complement strand
CGGGGTCCGCACGTGCGCCCGGTCGCCCTGGCCCGCGGACCGGGCAACCTCTGTGCTGCGCTGGGAATCACGATGGACGACAACGGCGTCGACCTGTTCGATCCGCGCTCGCCGGTTCGGCTCACCCCGCAGCCGCCGCGTCCGGGGACCTGCGGCCCGCGGGTGGGCGTCAGCAAAGCGGCGGACCGGCCGTGGCGGTTGTGGCTGGACGGTTGTCCGGAGGTATCGGCGTATCGGCGCAGTCCGCGGGCACCGGCTCCCGGCGGCAGTGACTGATACGGAAAGATCGACCACGTGGGTAGCGACATCCTCGACGAACTGGAATGGCGTGGGCTCATCGCTCAGTCGACCGACCGCGCCGCGCTGGCCGAAGCGATGGACGCCGGGCCGCTGACGGTCTACTCCGGGTTCGACCCGACGGCGCCGAGCCTGCACGCCGGCCACCTGATCCCGTTGCTGACCTTGCGGCGGTTCCAGCAGGCTGGCCACCGGCCGATCGTGCTGGCCGGGGGAGCGACCGGGATGATCGGCGATCCGCGCGATGCGGGTGAACGCACCCTGCAGACCGCCGACATCGTCGCCGACTGGGCGGACCGCATCGGCGGCCAGCTGGAGCGGTTCGTGGAGTTCGACGACTCACCGACCGGGGCGTTGGTCGCCAACAACCTGTCCTGGACCGGTGAGCTGTCGGCCGTCGAGTTCCTCAGGGACATCGGCAAGCATTTCTCGGTCAACGTCATGCTCGACCGCGACACCGTCCGCCGCAGGCTCGAAGGCGAGGGCATCTCCTACACCGAGTTCAGCTACATGCTGCTGCAGGCCAACGACTTCGTGGAACTGCACCGGCGTTACGGGTGCACCTTGCAGATCGGCGGGTCCGACCAGTGGGGCAACATCATCGCCGGTGTCCGGCTGGTCCGGCAGAAGTCCGGTGCGACGGTCCACGCCCTCACCACGCCGCTGGTCACCGACTCCGAAGGCAAGAAGTTCGGTAAGTCGACCGGAGGCGGAAGCCTGTGGCTGGACCCGACCATGACCAGCCCCTACGCCTGGTACCAGTACTTCATCAACACCGCCGACGCCGACGTGGTCCCGTATCTGCGCTGGTTCACGTTCCTGTCGGCAGCCGAACTCGCCGAGCTCGAGCAGGCCACCACCGAACGCCCACACGAGCGGGCGGCCCAGCGGCGCCTGGCGCGTGAACTGACCGATCTCGTGCACGGGGAGGCCGCCACGGCGTCGGTCGAACTCGCCAGCCGAGCGCTGTTCGGGCGTGGGGAGCTCACCGAACTCGACGAAGCCACCCTCGCCGCGGCGCTGCGCGAGGCCGGCAACAACGAGGTCGCCGAACTGGCACCGGGCGGCCCGGACACGATCACCGACCTTCTGGTGGCCTCCGGGCTGTCGGCGAGCAAGGGGGCGGCCCGCCGGACCATCGCCGAAGGTGGCGTGTCGGTGAACAACGTGAGGATCACCACAGAAGATTGGGTGCCGCAGCCGACGGACTTCCTGTTCGGCAAGTGGCTGGTGCTGCGACGCGGCAAGCGCAACATCTCCGGGGTCCAGCGTGTTGGTTGAGATCGCAACTATCTGCGCTGGTCACCGGGCTTTTTGCCGCACCGGGAACAAAGTTCCGGAGTCCGGCGTTGAACGTCTTCGGAGTCGACGTGCCCTGCGGCACGCACGCTGGATCGGGGTCCAAAGACACGCTCTAGCAGCCCATTTGACTCAGAGTTATCCCTGACGTAACTTATCGGAGTCGCTGCGACACGGGCCCAGCCCGGAGAGCGCGGCCGACTCCCAGAGGTCAACCACTTCGGTGGAAGATCTCAGCTGCCCGCACGAGAGATCGCGGCTTTTCGCCGCGGCCTTCTTGCGCGGTCGGACGGGATGTGTTGTTTGAGAACTCAATAGTGTGTTTGGTGGTTTTTGTTTGTTGTTTTTTGCCATGCTCTGACTCCCCGTGTTGGGGTGTGGTTTTTGTGATGCCAGTTTTTGGTGTCTTTG
>JAXHTL010000376.1:0-2019 GCA_034190095.1 Actinomycetota bacterium | reverse complement strand
CCCACTGCGACAACCACACCGGCAGTCGGGTTCCGCGACCGGTGGCGTCGACGACGAGGTCGGCGGGCACCGCCGCGCCGGCCTCGGTCCGCACCCCGGTGACCCGGCTGCCGTCGAACACCGGCTCGTCGACCCCCTGCGGCACCAGCGACACATTCGCGATGGCCAGCGCGCGCCGCCGGATCTGCCATTCCAGATGCGGACGGCTCGGCACATAGGCGGTGAACTCGTCGGCCAGGCGGTGCTGGGTGCCCAGGACGTGACCCGCGGCGCCGAAATGGATGCAGTCGGGCCGGTTCTCCAGCATCGGCACCCCGGCGGCGACCATGTCGTCGAGCAGCCCCGGAAACAGCGACTCGAACTCCTGCGCGCCGCGCGCCATCAGCAGATGCACATGCCGGCCCTGCGGTACCGCGGCGCGGTTGGCCGCAGCATCGGGGAGCTCGTCGCGCTCGAAGAGCGTGACCTGCTCGAAGAAGTCCGACAGCACTCTGGCCGCGCACAGCCCCCCGAGGCTGGCTCCGATGACGATGGCGTGTTCCCCCGAACGTGTCATTGACCTCATCCGACCACACGGCAGTGGGTACATTCCGCTGAAATAAATGACGAAAAGGGGACGGTGGATGGCTCAGGAACCACTCGCGCGGACGGTGGGCCGGTGGCGGACCAAATCGGTCGAGCAGTCGATCGCCGACACCGATGAGCCGAGCACCAAGCTGCGCAAGGATCTGACCTGGTGGGACCTGACGGTGTTCGGGGTGTCGGTGGTGATCGGCGCCGGCATCTTCACCGTCACCGCCTCGACCGCCGGCAACATCACCGGACCGGCGATCTCGATCTCCTTCGTCATCGCGGCGATCACCTGCGGGCTGGCGGCGCTGTGCTACGCCGAGTTCGCCTCCACCGTGCCCGTCGCCGGCAGCGCCTACACCTTCTCCTACGCCACCTTCGGCGAGTTCATCGCCTGGATCATCGGGTGGGACCTGATCCTGGAGTTCGCCGTGGCGGCCGCGGTGGTCGCCAAGGGCTGGTCCAGCTATCTGGGCACCGTGTTCGGATTCTCCGGGGGATCGACGGAACTCGTTGGACTGCAGGTCGACTGGGGCGCGTTGCTGATCATCGCGTTCGTCACCGCCATCCTGGCCTGGGGGACGAAGCTCTCCGCCGGGGTCAGCCTGGCGGTCACGGCGATCAAGGTGGCGGTGGTGCTGCTGGTGGTGGCAGTCGGGGCCTTCTACATCAGGACCGAGAACTACACGCCGTTCATTCCGCCCGGTGAAGCCGGACAGGGCGGCACCGGGACCGAACAGTCGCTGTTCTCGCTGCTCACCGGCGCCGAGGGCAGCAGCTACGGCTGGTACGGCCTGCTGGCCGGGGCTTCGATCGTGTTCTTCGCCTTCATCGGGTTCGACATCGTGGCGACGACTGCCGAGGAGACCAAACTCCCGCAGCGCGACATCCCGCGCGGCATCCTGGCCTCACTGGGCATCGTCACCGTGCTCTACGTCGCCGTCGCCATCGTGCTCACCGGCATGGTCAGCTACACCGAGCTGCGGGACGCCGAGACGCAGAACCTGGCCACCGCGTTCGCGTTGAACGGCGTGGACTGGGCGGCCAAGGTGATCTCGATCGGGGCACTGGCCGGTTTGACCACCGTGGTCATCGTGCTGGTGCTCGGCCAGACCCGGGTGTTGTTCGCGATGGCGCGCGACGGGCTGTTGCCCCGTCAGCTGGCCAAGACCGGCCGGCACGGCACCCCGGTGCGGTTGACGCTGCTCGTCGGCGCGGTCGTCGCCGTCACCGCGACGGTGTTCCCGATCGACAAGCTCGAAGAGATGGTCAACATCGGCACGTTGTTCGCGTTCGTCCTGGTGTCGGCCGGGGTGATCGTGCTGCGCCGCACCCGGCCCGACCTGCAGCGTGGCTTCCGGGTGCCATTCGTCCCGGTGCTGCCGATCCTGGCGATCATCGCGTGCGTGTGGCTGATGCTCAACCTCACCGGGCTGACGTGGCTGCGCT
>JAXHTL010000375.1:0-2053 GCA_034190095.1 Actinomycetota bacterium | reverse complement strand
CAGTTCGCGCAGGTACCCCAGCAGGAAGTCGATGTTGAGGCTGCGCTCGTGGGCCTCGTCGATGATCAGGGTGTCGTAGCGCAGCAGCCGGCGGTCGCGCTGGATGTCGGCCAGCAGGATGCCGTCGGTCATCAGCCTGATCAGGGTCCGGTCACTGGCCTGGTCGGTGAACCGCACGGTGTAGCCGACCGTCTCCCCCAACGGGGTGCCCAGTTCCTCGGCGATCCGCGCGGCCACCGTGCGCGCAGCCAGCCGGCGGGGCTGGGTGTGCCCGATGGTGCCGCGGACACCGCGGCCCAGCTCCAGACAGATCTTCGGCAGCTGGGTGGTCTTGCCCGACCCGGTTTCACCGGCAACGATCACCACCTGGTTGGCCGCGATGGCCGCGGCGATGGCGTCGCGCCGCTCACTGACCGGCAGATCCGGATAGGCGTCCGGGCCCGACAGGTCGGGCACCGCGGCAAGCCGGGTCGCCACCAGTGCCTCCGCTGCGGCGAGATGCTCGGTGAACTGCGCGAGCTTGCCCGGATCAGAGCCGAGTTTCTTCAGTCGCCGACCCAGCCGGGCGGCGTCGCGGATGCTCACGCCGTCCAGCCGGGCGCGAAGTTCGCGCAGGCTTTCGCGGGACTGTCCGGACACCCGGGCAAGGATAGGCGCAGCTTCCCTGAGCTCGCGGCGCGCAAGTTGGGAAGTTGTGTTTACAATTTTGCCGCCAACGTCAGCAGCGTGGGAAACAGCTATCAGGAGAACCTCATATATGCGGTGGCGCATTCGAGCAAGCATCGTGCTGGCGACGGTCCTTGCGTGCGCAAGCACCTGGATGGCCCCGGCGAACGCCGAGCCCATTCCCATGCGGCCGCTGAACTACGACAAGGTCTCCCGGGACGGCTGGCACCTCAACATTCGGGTGGACAACGAGTTGGTGAACCCGGTGCCCAACCTGGCCAACTCCGACAATTCCAAGGAAGCGTTCGTCACCGCCTCGGCAACCGCCACGGCTGTCGGCGGTTCCAGCCCGATCACCGACAGCATCTTCATCCTGGGCTATCAGCTCGGCTGTCAGGCCGATGTGTCGGCGGGTTTGCAGTACGGCGGCACCGGCGGTGCAGCCCCGTTGGCCAACGTCGCGGGCGGTGATCTGTCGCTGGGCATCGCCGGCGGTGGGGCCGGGTTCGTGCAGACCGTGCTGCAGCCCGGCGTGATCGTGGACCTTCCGCTGTCCAACATGACCCTCAACTCGGACGGCGTCGCGATGATCGACATCGACAACATCCACGTCAAAGCCGACGCCTGCTGGGGCGACGTCACCATCCGCTCCTACGCGTACTTCCGCATCTCCACCGACGTCGCGCACACCCAGTTCGCCATCTACGGCGACCCGATCAAGATCTGAGGCCGATGAGAAACCGACCAGCCCTGGGCCTGACCTTCTCCGCTGCCTGCGCGTCGCTCGCCGCGGTGTCCACCGTGTTCGCCCCCGCCGCAGGTGCCCAGGATCTGCCCGATCCGCCCCCCTACGTGCCCGATGACAGCGTCTTCTCGGCATTTCCCGGCAGCTACGACTACACCTACAACGTCATCGCGGTCGGGCCACCGCCGACCACCGACTCCCGGGGCACGAACGTCAGCGCGACCGTCGACTCCGCGATGAGCGCCGTCGGGTTGCCCGGCAGCAAGCTGGGCAACGGGGGCCCAAACGACCAGGGGTGGGTGTCATCCAACGCCATGTACGGGATATCCGCCGGGATGGCGCCCTCGGGTCAGCCTGTCGGGGGCGTCAACATCGGTGCCGGTGTGTCCGGCCTGGCCAGCGAGAGCGCGACGGGCGCTCCACCGCAATCCCCGACACCGGTCGAGTCGGTCATGCCGACCGACACCGGCGGTTACCCGTCGCCCGTCTTGGAGACTCCGGGCAACCCGCGGCTGGGTGTCGAAGGTGTGGACGTCCCGCTGGCCTGACCGCTACGTGTCGGGCGACCAGTAGGACAGCATCTCGGCCAGCGTCTCGAACGCTGCGGTGTTCACCCCGTAGGTGGCCTCGAAGTGCACCGAC
>JAXHTL010000374.1:0-2077 GCA_034190095.1 Actinomycetota bacterium | reverse complement strand
CGCCGCTCCGGGGGCGATGAGGTCGAGGTCACCGCGGTCCCCGGCAAGACCAACTTTCAGCGCGCCGATGACAACGGCCTCATCGTCGAGGTGGAAGTCCACGATGAGCTCATCGCCGCCGCCGACCTGGTCATCAACGAGGAGACGTTCGAGCCGGCCGAGGGCGACCAGATCGATGTGGCCGAGGGCGCGACCGTGCTGACATACGAAGTGATGCCGCCGGGCCCGGGTGAATCCGCCTGGCGGTACAAGGACCCGGGGCGCAGTGCCCTCCGTATCCACACGAAGCTCATCGGATCGGAGGCCGCGTGATGGACGTCCTCATGGATCCCATCGTGAAGTACGGCTTCGCGGGCTTCGCCGCCATCCTGCTGGGCATCCTCGTCTGGGTGATCCGCCAGCTCTTCGCGTCGTAACTCTTCAGCCATGTGCAGCGCTCCGACCCGTACAGAACCCGACTTGCGCCCTCGCGCGGGCGCTGGTACACATTCGGTATGGGCATGGACGCCGCGATTCAGGCCGAACTCCGCACGATCATCGACGCGGTGCTGCGCGGCGACGTGAGCGAGACGCAGGCTGGGCGGGTTTACGAACTCGGGCGTGACGCGGTGACCGCGTTCGTGCTCGCCACGGCGAAGCGCATCACCGAGATGGGGCCGGCTCCCGGCCCGCACACGCCCTCGGGCTCGATCCCGCCGTACGCCAAACCCAGCGCGTCCAGGCGTGAACGGAAGCCGCCCGGCGCCCGCGCGGGGCACGAGGGTCGGCGGCGTCCCACGCCGCCGCCGGACGCACGCGTCGAGGTCGAGACGCTGACCACGTGCCCCGAGTGCCACGGCCAGGTGCATCCGGCGCGCCGGCGCCGGACGCGAACGATCGAGGACATGCCGCGCGACGCGAAGGTCACGGCGACGGAGTACTCGATCCCCAGCCACTGGTGCCCGTGCTGCCGCAAGCACGTCGAGCCGCGCGTCAGCGCGGCCCTGCCCAGGTGCGCGATCGGCAACAACCTCGCGGCGATGACGGTCGTCTTCCACTACGGCCTGGGCCTGACGATCGATCAGACGCGCGACGTGCTGCTCAGCCCGCTGCGTGCGCGTGTCAGCGCCGGCGGCCTGGCGGCGCTGTGGCAGCGGGTCGCGGAGGTCCTCCTGCCGTGGTACGAGCACATCGGCGAGACCGCACGGCATTCGGCGGTGCTGCACGCCGACGAGACCGGCTGGCGGGTCAACGGCCAGACGCACTGGCTGTGGTGCTTCTGCAACGACCGGACGTGCTACTACATGATCGACGAGGGCCGTGGCGCGGGGGCGCTCCACACGTTCTTCACCAAGGCGTTCGGCGGCGTGCTGATCCACGACTTCTGGCGGCCGTACGGCTCGGTGCTGCTGCGAGACCGCGGCGAACATCAGTGCTGCCTGGCCCACCTGCTGCGCGAACTGGAGCACGTGGACGCCAAGCACCTGCCGGGCAAGAGCCGGGACCGAGCCGAGGAGTGGTCGGCGTTCGTGAAGATGCTCAAGCGGCTGATCCGCGACGGAATCCGGCTGCGCCGTCGCGTGGACTTCACGCCGCGGCGGTACGCCTCGCGGATCATGCGGATCGACGCGCGGCTGCGGGCGCTGGCGGAGGCCGAGTACGCCGACGAGGACGCGGCGCGACTGGCCAACCGATTGCGGCGACATCAGGACGAGCTGTTCACGTTCCTGGACCGGCCCGAGGCGGACTGGAACAACAACCTCGCCGAGCGGATGATCCGTCCCGCGGTGATCCTGCGCAAGGGCAGTCAGTGCAACCGCTCAGAGCGCGGGGCCGCGACGCAGGCGGTGCTGATGACGGTGTACCGCACGCTCAAGCTCCGCGACCACGACCCGCGCCAGGCCATCGCCGACGCGCTGACGGGCTACGCGGCGACGGGAACGCTCCCGCCGATGCCCGAGGCCGTTGAGGGTGGGTGAACAGTTACCCCAGAAGTAACCCGCCTCCAGGTCCTGCGCGCACCAGCCCGAAAACAAGCGGCAGCCGTACGGCGCCCGCTCGAGGACCGTCTTCACCAGCGTCGCTCCGACGAGGTTCC
>JAXHTL010000373.1:0-2109 GCA_034190095.1 Actinomycetota bacterium | reverse complement strand
GCTGGTGTACGGCCTGGGCGTGGAGAAGGGCGACGGCGGCCCGGTAGCGCTGATCGACATGACGCTGACCTCGGCGGCCTGCCCGCTGACCGACGTCATCGAGGATCAGTCGCGGACCGCTCTCGTCGGCGCCGGGCTGGTCAACGAGATCAAGATCAACTGGGTGTGGAACCCGCCGTGGGGCCCGGACAAGATCACCGACGACGGGCGTGAGCAGCTGCGGGCGCTGGGCTTCACGGTCTGACGGTCGGCCGGCGCTCAGTCCAGCAGCCTCGCCAGGTCGATCAGGTCGGCCGCCACCAGCGTCGGCGCAGGTAGCGCGTCGAGCGCCAGCACGGCGTTGCCGGGCCGGGCGATGAAGGCGCCCCGCATGCCGGCGCGTTGCGCGCCGATCGTGTCCCATACGTGCGCGGCGACCATCACACAGTCCGACGGGGCCACGCCGAGGTTCGCGGCGACGTCGGTGTAGAGCCGCAGCGACGGTTTGAACACCCGCGCCGTGGCGACGCTGAACTGCTGCTCGAAATAGCCGGCCAGGCCGGCGGTTTCCAGCGGGCTCGGTGCGCCGTCGGCGGGGGGTGAGTTGGTCAACGTGGCCAGCCGGTAGCCGCGGTCGCGCAACGCGCGCAGCCCCGGTTCGACGTCGGAGTGCGCGGGCATGGACTGCATCCCGCGGCCCAGGCGTTCGGCATCGGCGTCGGTGACCGCCACCCCGTGGACGTCGCCGACCATCCGCAGGACCGCGCGGCCGAGGGTGACGAAGTCGACGTAGGTGTCGGCAAGCGTGACCGTCATCGAATAGGTGACGAGTTGACCGAACCACTCGCGCAGCACCCGGGGGTCGCCGAAGAGCTCCCCGAACACCGGCGCCAGCGCCTCGATGTCGATCAACGTCTCGTTGACGTCGAACACCAGCACCGATGGACGGTCACGAAGTCGCGAGGGCACGGCTTTCACGATCTCATTCTTCGTGTCAGGCTCGAACCGGGCGCCCCGGTGGCGGGGCGGCGGGGAGAGGAGCGGTATGGCCGAGTGGTCCGACCACGTCTACGCCGGCACCCGGCGACAGCTGCACGGTCTGGCCGAAGGCCTGATCGCCGGTCCGCAGTACCGGTCGGCGGGCACCATAAGGCTGACGGTGCTCCCCGACGGTTTCAGCGGCACCGCCGTGCCGATGTCGGTCCGCGGGCTCGAGCTGGTGTGGCCGGACGCGACGATGCCGCTGGCGGGGACTCCGCGGGAGTTGGCCGAGGCGGCCGGCGTCGACTTCGGACCTCCGGTGGGCGTATACCGGTCCGACGCGACATTGACCGCCGATGCCGTTCTCGACATCGACGCCGCCGCCGCTCAGGTGCTGACACGCTGTCTGCACGCCGGACACCGGGCTCTGCGCCGAGTGTTCCCCACCCAGCATCCGGTGCTGTGGCCCGAGCATTTCGATGTCGCCGTCACCGAGGGCAGCGTCAACTACGGGGTCTCCGCCGGCGATGGCTACCACGGCGCGCCCTACGCCTATGTCGGTCCGTGGGAGCCGCGCACCGGTGCGTTCTGGAACGCCCCGTTCGGGGCGGTGTACCCGCTCGACCGCGACCGCGACGGCGAGCAGCTCACCGCGGACATCGCGGCATTCTTCGAGCGGGGCAGCAGCGAACTGTCCGGCAGCTGATCGCGGTCACCAGCCGGCGAACACCGCGCGGGTCGGTGCGTCCAGCGGTGTGTAGACGACCAGCTGCAGATCCGGGCGGTCCGAGGGGCGCAGCTGGTGGTGTTCGAGGCGCAGCGTGCCCGCGCTCGGATGATGGAAGACCCGTTCCCGGGACTCGAACCCGGCGACCGGATGACCGTCCCAGCCCGAGCGGAAGTCCGCGCTCGCGGCCCGCAGCCGCGCGACCAGGGCGGCGACTCGCCCATCCCCGGGCGCGGCGGCGGTCTGGGCGCGGAACTCGGCCAGAAAGCGCCGGCTGGTGACGTCCCAGTCGTCGAGAAGGTCACGTACCGATGGGTCGGTGAACACCAGCCACAACAGGTTGCGGTCCTCGGCGGCGACCCGGGCCACGTTCGGGTACAGCGCGGCGTACGCGGCGTTCCAGCCCGCGATCGCCCAGTCCG
>JAXHTL010000372.1:0-2133 GCA_034190095.1 Actinomycetota bacterium | reverse complement strand
GCTCGTCAGCGGCTCGGTGAAGTCGAAATAGTCCCGGAACTTCTGTGCCGCTGACGAGCATGCCCAGCCACCGGGTGCTTGCCGTGCTGCGCGGCGAGAAGGAACAGGCCCTCGCGCTGACCCTGGACGGCGGCCAGGATGAGGCGGAGGCCGACGAGGCATATCAGGCCATGATCGCCACCGCACTGGGTATCGACCGCGCCGCGCCGGGAGCGGCGACACCCTGGCTGTCGGCCGCGGTCGGTTTCGCCTGGCGGACCCGGCTGTCGGTATCGGCGTCGGTGGACGCCCGGGTGCGGTTGCGCCGCCGCGCCGAGGAGGAGGCCGTGGCGGTGTTCGCCCGCAACCTCAAGGATCTGCTGTTGGCGGCCCCGGCCGGCAACCGCGCGACACTGGGCCTGGATCCGGGCTTCCGCACCGGGGTCAAGGTCGCCGTCGTCGACGGCACCGGCAAGGTCGTCGACACCTGTGCGGTCTACCCGCATCAGCCGCAGAACCAGTGGGACACCGCCAAGGCCACGCTGGCGGCCCTCGTCGCCCGCCACGATGTCGAGCTGATCGCGGTGGGAAACGGTACCGCCTCGCGTGAAACCGATGCCCTGGCAACCGAACTCATCTCCGATATCCGGGCCGCCGGAGCCAGGGCCCCGGCCAAGGCCATGGTCAGCGAAGCCGGCGCGTCGGTGTACTCCGCCTCGGCGTATGCCGCCCACGAACTGCCCGACCTCGACGTCACGTTGCGCGGCGCGGTGTCCATCGCCCGCCGGCTCCAGGATCCCCTGGCCGAGCTGGTCAAGATCGAGCCCAAATCGATCGGCGTGGGTCAGTACCAGCACGACGTGACGCCGGGGCTGCTCACACGCAGCCTGGGCGCTGTCGTCGAGGACGCCGTCAACGCCGTCGGGGTCGATCTGAACACCGCGTCGGCGCCGCTGCTGGCGCGGGTGTCCGGGATCACCGAGACCCTCGCCGAAGCCATCGTCGCCCACCGGGACCGGTCGGGCCGATTCGCCAGCCGACGTCAGCTTCTCGATGTTCCGCGGCTGGGCCCCAAAGCATTCGAGCAATGCGCGGGGTTCCTGCGAATCCGCGACGGCGAGGACCCGCTGGACGCCTCCGGGGTGCATCCCGAGGCCTATCCGGTGGTACGGCGGATCCTGGACCGCGCCGGCGTGACCCTCGCCGAGATCATCGGCGATGAACGGGCATTGCGGACGCTGCGTCCGGCCGACTTCGCCGACGACCGATTCGGGATCCCCACCGTGACCGACATCCTGGCCGAACTGGAGAAGCCCGGGCGCGACCCGCGTCCGGCGTTCGTCACGGCGACCTTCGCCGCCGGGGTGGAGAAGCTGTCCGACCTCAAGGCCGGGATGATCCTCGAAGGTGTGGTCACCAATGTCGCCGCGTTCGGGGCATTCGTCGACGTCGGAGTGCACCAGGACGGCCTTGTTCATGTCTCGGCGATGGCCGATCGCTTCGTCTCCGACCCGCATGAGGTGGTGCGCTCCGGGCAGGTCGTGCGGGTGAAGGTCATCGAGGTGGACGAGCAGCGCCGGCGAATCGGGCTGAGCCTGCGACTGGGCGACGAGCCGGCGCGGGCCGGCCGGGCGAATCGGCGCGGGGAGGCCGGGCGGCCCGGCGGGGAGCGGCCGCGAGCAGACCGCCAGCGGAGCAGACAGCGCACCGAGGGCTCCGGCCGCAAGGACCGCAGCCCGTCCGGCGGTTCGATGGCCCAGGCGTTGCGGGACGCGGGTTTCGGGCGGTGAGCGCCTCCGTCCGCCGTCGCGCGGCCACGGCGACTGCCGCGGCCGTCGGGGCGACGGGCGCACTGATCCTGCTGCCCGGGTGCACCCGCCACATCGAGGAGGCGACCCCCAGGGCGGGGTCGGTGGCGGCACCGATCGTCGCCGCCCAGGTCGTCGACCTTCTCAGTCCCAATGTCCTTGGTGCAGAAGGCAACCTGTTCGCCGACGCGCAGCCGGAACGGTGCGCGGGACTGGCCCGGGAGGTGGATCCACCCTTCATCGAGGCGCAGAGCCCGGTGGCCACCGACGGCGGCCACTGGACCACCCCCGACGGTGCGGTCTACATCGAGGAGATGGTCGCCGTCTACCGCTACGACTTCGACCC
>JAXHTL010000371.1:0-2164 GCA_034190095.1 Actinomycetota bacterium | reverse complement strand
CGGCATCGAGATGGGCTCAGCCGGCGACCTCGAAGGCCTGATGGCACGGATGCGGACCTCGGAGTGCCACGTCGAACTGCTGGAACCGGGCTCGCCGACCTACCGCTACCTGACCTGATCCGCCCGCCGCAGCACAGCAGCCGTGTGTCCGGCCAACCGGGACGACTGCGCACCGACCTCGGGCTGATCCCATGCCAGCAGGACCTCGCCGGTGACCGGGACGTCGACCGGCTCGGTCCCCAGATTGCACACGATGCAGACGGTTCCGCGGTACATCGCGATCCAACGCCGCTGCTCGTCGTACTCGATGCGCAGGTGGTCGAGCCAGGGATCGGCCATGTCCGGTTCCGATCGGCGCAGCGCGATCAGGCCGCGGTAGAAGCCGTGCAGCCGGGCGTGCTCACCGGAACCGACCTCGTCCCAGTGCAGCTTGGAGCGGGTGAAGGTTTCCGGGTCCTGCGGGTCCGGGATCTCGTCGGCATCCCAGCCGTGTTCGGCGAACTCACGCTTGCGGCCTTCGGCGGTGGCGCGGGCCAGTTCCGGTTCGGGGTGCGAGCTGAAGAACTGGAACGGTGACGACGAGGCCCACTCCTCGCCCATGAAAAGCATTGCGGTGTAAGGAGAACCGAGTGCAAGTGCGGCCTTGACCGCCAGCTGTCCGGCGGACAGGTTCGCCGAGGGTCGGTCGCCGATGGCGCGGTTGCCCACCTGGTCGTGGGTCAGCGTGTAGGCCAGCAGCCGCGTCGCCGGGATGGTGGCGGTGTCCAGGGGACGGCCGTGGCGACGGTGCCGGAACGACGAATAGGTCCCGGCGTGGAAGTAGCCACTGCGCAGGGTCTGGGCCAGCGTGGCCAGCGAGCCGAAATCGCCGTAGTAGCCCTGGCGCTCCCCGGAGACCGCCGCGTGGATCGCGTGATGGATGTCGTCGTCCCACTGTGCGGTCATACCCAGCCCACCGGCCTCGCGCGGGGTGATCAACCGGGGATCGTTGAGGTCGCTCTCGGCGATCAGTGACAGCGGCCGGCCCAGCTGCGCGGCCAGCGCGTCGGTTTCGGCGGACATCTCTTCGAGGATGTGGATGGCCGTGGTGTCGACCAGGGCGTGCACCGCGTCCAGGCGCAGGCCGTCGGCGTGGAAATCACGCATCCAGCGCAGCGCACAGTCCAGGATGTAGCGGCGCACCTCATCGGCATCGGCGTCGGCGATGTTGATCGACTCGCCCCACGGATTCGAACCGGTGGACAGATACGGCCCGAACTCGGGCAGGTAGTTCCCGGACGGACCGAGATGGTTGAACACCGCGTCGATGAGCACACCGAGGCCCCGAGCGTGGCACGCGTCGACGAAGCGGATCAGACCGTCCGGGCCGCCGTAGGGCTCGTGCACCGCGTACCAGAGCACACCGTCGTACCCCCAGCCGTGGGTGCCGCTGAATGCGTTGACCGGCATCACCTCGACGAACTCGACCCCCAGGTCGACCAGGTAGTCGAGCTTCTCGATCGCCGAGTCGAACGTGCCTGCCGCGGTGAATGTCCCGATGTGCAGTTCGTAGATCACCGCCCCCTCGATGGAGCGGCCCGGCCATGCATCGTCGGACCAGGCATCTGCTGCCGGCTGCCACAGGGCGGAGCGCTCGTGCACCCCATCGGGTTGCCGCGCCGAGCGCGGGTCCGGCAGCACCTTCGGGTCCTCGCCGAGGACGAAGCCGTACCGGGCGTCATCGGGGGCGTCGACGACGGCGCGCCACCAGCCGTCGTCGGCGCGGGCCATGGGATGCAGGGCGCCGTCGACGTCGACGCGCACCCGCTCGGGACGCGGTGCCCAGACGGCGAATTCGTGCTCAGGCATCGGCACGCACCAGCAGCGCGACGGGCAGATCGCCGAACAACTCGCCGGCCGGGGCCGGGCCGCTGTGTGTCGCACCGGACAGCACGTCGGTCCACCTCCCGTCGGGCAGCGCCAGGGTGGTGTCGCCCCAGCCGTTGTCGGTCAGCCGCACCGTCCACCGGCTCACCGCCACCAGCACGTCATCGCCGCGCAGGAAGGCCACGACGTGTTCAGCCGCGGAGCCTGCGGCGCTGATCGGGTGGTGTCCGCCGGATTCGAAGGAGCCGGGGCGTTCTGCGCGCAGCCGCAGCGCTGCGCGCACCACCCGCATCTTGGG
>JAXHTL010000370.1:0-2181 GCA_034190095.1 Actinomycetota bacterium | reverse complement strand
TCCTGGCCGCGCCGCGACAGACCGTGCAGGAGACCGCCACCGCCGTCGGGTTCGACAGCATCAGTTCGTTCACCCGCGCGTTCGCCCAGTTCTGCGGCGAGACCCCGTCGGCGTACCGGCGACGGGTCAGCGACTCCGACCTCTGAGCGCCCCGAACGCCGTTGCCGACCAAGCCAACCCAGAATCGTCCGAGCGAAGGTTTCGATGAACACAGCGGAGCACCACGACACCGATGCCGCCGCGGCGGCCCCGCACTACGAACCCGATGTGAGGTGGGTGCCCGTCGACCGGCGGTGGTGCGGCCTCGACCGGCGCAGCATCGGGCCGACGCTCGCGGTACTGGGCCTGGCCGGGGTGCTCACCGTGGTCATCCCGGCCATCGATGCCACCGTGGCCTACGACGACCTCGTGCAGCCCGGCGACGTGATGCAGGTCGAGGGGAACATCGTCTTCGTCCCCGAGCCGGGGTGGGGCATCACATCCGGCATCCGGGCAGGGCAGGCCCCGGGTTCGGGCACCTACCCGGACAGGGCCAGCATCGTCGACGGCGACGTGGAGTTCACCCTCACCGTGGGTGAATTCAGCGGAGACCCGAACATGCTGCTGGACCAGGTGGCGCGCACCACCGACGCACTCACCGGTGGAGGCGGCCCGATGATCGCCGAGGAGCGCTCCACCGTCATCACCGACGCCGGCGACGTCGGTGTGCTGGCACCGCTGGCCGACCTGCAGATCGACGGATCGGTCGCCGCCTTCGTGTTCGGCGATCAGGGCGTGGTCGTGCGGGTGACCGGGCCCGCCGACGGCGACCCGGACGCCGCGACGGCCGTCACCCGGATGCTGGGCAGCATCGACCACGACGAGCGCGACGCCGCATGAGCACGACCGCCGGCCCCAGCGTGGCCGATCTCGACAGGGTCCGCACCAGCGTGCTCGACCAGGCGGGCTGGGGCCGGCCGTTCGCCCTCTACCAGCCCCGCAACCTGGCGTTCTGGGCCTACCTGCTGTTCGTTCTCAGCGGCGTGGCGGGGGTGACAGCTCAGCTGAGCGGCCAGATCGCGGCCTACGGCCCCGCGGTCGCGCTCGCGGTGGTGTTGTTCAGCATCTACGGCGCATTGTTCTGGTGGTTCACCCAGCGCATCGATCGCTACGCCAAACTCCCCGCCGCACTACTGGTTCTGGCGTTCGGCTGGGGGGCGTTCGCGGCCACCTGGGCGTTGGCGGCCACCGCCAACGGAGCGCTCGGCTCGCTGTATGCCAAGACCCTGGGCCAGGCGTGGGCGCTGGACTGGGGAGCGGGCCTGTCCGCACCGTTCACCGAGGAACTCGCCAAGGGCGCCGGGCTGCTGTTGCTGATCTCCCTGGCTCCGCGGCTGGTGCGCACGGCATTCGACGGCTTCATCCTCGGGGCATTCATCGGCCTGGGATTCGAGGTGCTCGAGGACATCTCGTATGTGATCGACGCCGCCGGAGCACACTTCGGCGCCGACCCGGTGGCTGCCTCGATGGGCACCGTGTGGGTCCGGCTGATCAGCGGCGTCGCCGCCCACATCGTGTACAGCGCGATCTTCTGCGCCGGGGTGATCTACCTGATGGGCCGCCCGGCCGAACCCCGCCGGCTGGGGCGCGGACTCGTGCTGCTGCTCATACCGGTGCTCTTGCACGGGCTCTGGGATTCGACTCAGGCCATCGCAGGCCCCAGCGTGACAGCCGCCCTGGGCATGCTGGTCGCCCAGATCGTGGTGGCGCTGGTGATCGTGGTGCGGGTCTTCGAACTCACCATCGCCCGCCAGCGCGAGATCATGCGCGAGGTGATGGCCCCCGAGCTGGCCCGCGGTGTGATCACCGAGGCCGAACTCGCGGCGCTCGCCGGGAACCGAAAGGCACGGCGTGCCTATCGAAAAGCAGGGCGAAGCCGCCGGGAACGGCGACACGCACGCTGGGTCCTGCAGGCCAGCTTCGACCTGTCCAGCGCCCTGGCCGACGCCCGCGGCGCCGACACCGAGCAGGTGCGCTTCGACCGCAGCGAGGTCACCCGGATCCGGTCTGGCCAACCCTCCCGGTGGTGACCGGCGGCCGATTCACCGACCGGTCAACGACTTCCGGTTCTGACCGGGTCTCCCGGAGGCGCCTGGCTGGTGGCGCCGATGAAATCATCGAGCAGGTCGACCACGTCGTTGG
>JAXHTL010000037.1:0-28982 GCA_034190095.1 Actinomycetota bacterium | reverse complement strand
TCAACCGGGCAGGCGGTGCTCGCCGGGTGGCGCATGCTGCTCGATGCCGGTCGTCTGCAGGACGGTGAACCCCACCTGGCCGGCACGGCGCGGGCCCCGGTCGCGCGACTGTCGGCGGCGACCGCAGCCGAAATCGGTGTCGACGACGGGGACCCGGTCACCGTGCGCACCGACCGGGGCGCGGTGACGCTGCCGCTGGAGGTCACCGACATGGACGACCGGGTGGTGTGGCTGCCGCTGAACTCCCCCGGTTGCGCCGTTCACCCGGCGCTGGGCGTGACCGTCGGCCAGCTGGTGTCGATCGGACGGGGGCAGTCGTGACCTATCCCGATCCGACGTTGTTCGGACACGATCCGTGGTGGCTCATCCTGGCCAAGGCGCTGGGGGTCTTCGCGTTCCTGGTGTTGACGGTGCTCTCGGCGATCCTGATCGAGCGCAAGATCCTGGGCCGCATGCAGATGCGGTTCGGCCCCAATCGCGTTGGGCCGCACGGGCTGCTGCAGTCGCTGGCCGACGGCGTCAAACTGGCCCTCAAGGAGGGGCTGGTGCCGGCCGGGGTGGATCGGTGGATCTACCTGGCTGCGCCCGTCATCGCGGTGATCCCGGCCTTCATGGCGTTCGCGGTGATCCCGCTGGGCGGTGAGGTGTCGGTGTTCGGTCACCGCACCGCGCTGCAACTGACCGATCTCCCGGTCGCGGTGCTCTACATCCTGGCCGTCACCTCGATCGGGGTGTACGGAATCGTGCTGGCGGGCTGGGCGTCCGGGTCGGTCTATCCGCTGCTGGGCGGGCTGCGCTCGTCGGCTCAGGTGGTCTCGTACGAGATCGCGATGGCGCTGTCGTTCGCCGCGGTGTTCATCTACTCGGGCACGATGTCGACCTCGGGGATCGTGGCGGCCCAGGACAACACCTGGTTCATCTTCCTGCTGCTGCCGTCATTCCTGGTGTACCTGACCTCGATGGTCGGCGAGACCAACCGCGCACCGTTCGATCTGCCCGAGGCCGAGGGCGAACTCGTCGGCGGCTTCCACACCGAGTACTCGTCGTTGAAGTTCGCGATGTTCATGCTCGCCGAATACGTCAACATGACCACGGTCTCGGCGTTGGCCACCACCTTGTTCCTCGGCGGCTGGCATGCGCCATGGCCGATCAGCCTCATCGACGGGGCCAACTCCGGATGGTGGCCGCTGCTGTGGTTCACCGCGAAGGTGTGGCTGTTCCTGTTCGTCTTCATGTGGCTGCGCGCCACCCTGCCCAGGTTGCGCTACGACCAGTTCATGGCCCTGGGTTGGAAGCTGCTGATCCCGCTGTCGCTGACTTGGGTGATGGTCGTGGCCGTCATCCACACACTGCTCGACGAGCGCTACCGCAACTGGGTGACGGCGCTCGTCGGCGTGGGAGTCGTCGTCGTGCTCGGGCTGGGCCTGGCCGCCCGCCGAACCGGGCACGTCCAACGCACCTCGGCGACTTCGGCGCCACCTGCCGGGGCAGAGGCCGGCGCCTTCCCGGTGCCGCCGATGCCCACCGAGAACCAGACGAGGGAGGGATCACATGCCTAGGCTCCTCGACGCACTGGCCGGGTTCGCGGTCACGTTCGGGTCGATGTTCAAGAAACCGGTCACCGAGGAGTATCCCGAGAAGCCCGGGCCGGTGGCCAACCGCTATCACGGCCGCCACCAGCTCAACCGTTACGCCGACGGGCTGGAGAAGTGCATCGGGTGCGAACTGTGCGCCTGGGCCTGCCCGGCGGATGCGATCTTCGTCGAGGGCGCCGACAACACCGAATCCGAACGGTATTCGCCCGGCGAGCGCTACGGGCGGGTGTACCAGATCAACTACCTGCGCTGCATCGGCTGCGGGTTGTGTATCGAAGCCTGTCCGACACGGGCGCTGACCATGACCAACGACTACGAGATGGCCGACGACAACCGGGCCGACCTGATCTACGGCAAGGACAAGCTGCTGGCGCCACTGGAACCCGGTATGCAGCAGCCGCCGCACCCCATGGCAGCGGGGTGCACCGACGACGACTACTACCTGGGCAACGTGACTGCGGCGGGCAGCGAAGACAGCACGCCCGCGAGGAGCACCCATGGCTGAAGCGGTCGCGTTCTGGGTGTTGGCCGGTGTGGCGGTCATCGGGGCGCTCGGGGTGGTTGCCGCGCCGAAAGCGGTCTACTCGGCGATCTCGCTGGCGACCACGATGATCGCGCTCGCGGTGCTCTACGTCGCGCAGGACGCCCCGTTCCTGGGCGTCGTGCAGGTGGTGGTCTACACCGGCGCGGTGATGATGCTGTTCCTGTTCGTCCTGATGCTGATCGGGGTGGATTCATCGGAGTCGCTGGTGGAAACCCTTCGCGGGCAGCGAGTCGCGGCGATCTGCATCGGTCTGGGCTTCGGGGTGCTGGTCATCGCCGGGATCGGCAACGTCGCCGTGGCGGGGTTCGTCGGCCTCGACGCCGCCAACCAGAACGGCAACGTCGAGGGCCTCGCGGCGCTGATCTTCACCCAATATCTCTGGGCCTTCGAGTTGACCGGGGCTCTGCTGATCACCGCGACCCTCGGAGCGATGCTGCTCACCCACCGCGAACGGTTGGGTCGTCGCAAGACCCAGCGTGAGCTGGCCGTCGAACGCTTCGCGCCCGGCGGGTATCCGACCACGCTGCCCAATCCCGGCGTCTACGCGCGCCACAACGCCGTCGACGTCCCGGCTCGGCTGCCGGACGGATCGGGTTCGCAACTGTCGGTCAGCGCGATCCTGCAGCTACGCTCGATGCCCGACACCGGTGACCAGCACGGCGACGACGGAAACCGGAGTGCGCGGTGAACCCGGACAACTACCTCTATCTGTCGGCGCTGCTGTTCACCATCGGTGCAGCCGGGGTGTTGTTGCGCCGCAACGCGATCGTCATGTTCATGTGTGTCGAACTCATGCTCAACGCGGCCAACCTCGCCTTCGTGACGTTCTCCCGGATGCACGGCCAGCTCGACGGCCAGGTGGTGGCCTTCTTCACGATGGTGGTCGCCGCCTGCGAGGTCGTCATCGGGCTGGCGATCATCATGACCATCTTCCGGACCCGGCGCTCCGCCAACGTGGATGCCGCGAACCTGTTGAGGCACTGATGAGCGCTTGCGCGAAGAACAGAAGGCACTGATGAGCGCTTGCGCGAAGAACAGAAGGCACTGATGAGCGCTTGCGCGAAGAACAGAATTCACTGAGGGCGCGATGACGATTCCTGTGTGGCTGTTGATCGCACTGCCGCTGGGCGGTGCGGCGGTGCTGTTGTTGACCGGACGGCGGTCCAACGGGTGGGGCCACCTGCTCGGCACCGCCGCCTCGATCGCCGCATTCGCCTGCGCCGCGGTGCTGTTCGCCGACATGCTGGGCCGCGAGGCCGAACAGCGCGCGGTGCACGAGACCCTGTTCAGCTGGGTGCCGGTCGGCGGACTGCAGGTCGACTTCGGGCTGCAACTCGACCAGCTCTCGATGTGCTTCGCGCTGCTGATCACCGGTGTCGGGTCGCTGATCCACGTCTACTCGATCGGCTACATGGCCGAGGACGCAAGTCGCAGACGTTTCTTTGGCTACCTCAACCTGTTCCTGGCCGCGATGCTGCTGCTGGTGCTCGCCGACAACTACCTGGGCCTGTACATGGGCTGGGAGGGCGTCGGCTTGGCCTCCTATCTGCTGATCGGGTTCTGGTCGCAGAAACCGTCGGCGGCCACCGCGGCCAAGAAGGCGTTCGTCGTCAACCGGGTCGGTGACATCGGGTTGGCGGTGGCGCTGATGCTGATGTTCACCGCGGTGGGGTCGGTCTCGTTCGCGGCGGTCTTCGACGGCGCACCCCAGCTGGGCGAGGGCATGCTGACCCTGATCGGGCTGATGCTGCTGCTGGCGGCCTGCGGCAAGTCCGCACAGGTTCCCCTGCAGTCCTGGCTCGGTGACGCGATGGAGGGCCCGACCCCGGTGTCGGCGCTGATCCACGCGGCCACCATGGTCACCGCCGGGGTGTATCTGATCGTGCGCTCGGGGCCGGTGTTCGACCTGGCGCCGCACGCCCAGACCGCGGTCGTGGTCGTCGGCGCGGTCACCCTGTTGTTCGGCGCGGTGATCGGCTGCGCCAAGGACGACATCAAGAAGGCGCTCGCGGCGTCGACGATGAGCCAGATCGGATACATGGTGCTGGCCGCCGGTCTCGGACCGGCCGGCTACGCGTTCGCGATCATGCATCTGCTGACCCACGGGTTCTTCAAGGCCGGGTTGTTCCTGGGCGCCGGGTCGGTGATGCACGCGATGGACGACGAGGTCGACATGCGCCGCTTCGGCGGACTGCGCACAGCGCTGCCGGTGACGTTCGTGACGTTCGGGCTGGGATATCTGGCCATCATCGGCATTCCACCCCTGGCGGGCTTCTTCTCCAAGGACGGGATCATCGAGGCTGCCCTCGGCGCCGGCGGCGTCAAGGGTGTGGTGCTGGGCGCGGCCACCATCCTGGGTGCCGGCATCACCGCGTTCTACATGACGCGGGTGATGCTGATGACGTTCTTCGGCGAGAAGCGTTGGAAACCCGACTCCCACCCGCACGAGGCCCCGGCCGTGATGACCTGGCCGATGATCCTGCTGGCCGTCGGGTCGGTGACCGCGGGCGGGGCACTGGCGATCGGGGGCACCCTGGAGCACTGGCTCGAACCGGTGGTCGGCAGCCACGAGATCCACCACGTGCTGCCCGTATGGGTGGTCACGGTGATCGTGCTGTCGGTGGTCGCGGTCGGCATCGTGATCGCCTACCGGATGTACGGGTCCAGACCGGTTCCCGAGCGACCACCGCAGGGGTCCGCACTGACCGTCGCGGCGCGCCGGGACCTCTACGGCGACGCAATCAACGAGAGGGCGCTGATGAAGCCCGGCCGGCTGTTCACCGAGGAGCTGGTCGAGATCGACGATGAGGTGGTCGACGGGGTGGCCGCCGGCCTGGCGGGCGGAGTGTCCCGGTTCTCCGGGGCGCTGCGCAACACCCAGACCGGGTTCGCGCGCTCCTATGCGTTGTCGATGCTGGCCGGCGCCACGCTGGTGGTGGCGACGATCCTGGCGGTGAACCTGTGGTGAGCTCGGTTCCGTGGTTGACCCTGCTGTGGGCCATTCCGATGGTCGGCGCGGTGGTGGTTATGCTGCTGCCCGCCGCGGCGCGGGTGCTGGTCAAGTGGGTGGCGTTGACCGTGTCGCTGGTGGTGCTCGTGGTGGCCGCAGTGGTGGCGGTCGGCTTCGATCCCGGCGGGGAGCAGTTCCAGTTCGTCGAATCACACCGATGGATACCGTCTTTCGGAACCGGGTACATCCTCGGCGTCGACGGCATCGCGCTGGCGCTGGTGGTGCTCACCGCGGTTCTGATGCCGATCCTGCTCGTCGCCGGCTGGAACGACGCGCGCGACGAACTCAGCTGGGGCGGCCGTTCGGTGCACGTCTATGTCGCGTTGACGCTGGCCGTCGAGGGCATGGTGCTGATCTCACTGGTGTCCCTGGACATCCTGCTGTTCTACGTGTTCTTCGAGGCCATGCTCATCCCGATGTACTTCCTGATCGGCGGTTTCGGCGGGGGGCAACGCGGGCCAGCGGCGGTGAAGTTCCTGCTGTACAACCTGTTCGGCGGGCTGATCATGCTGGCGGCGATCGTCGGCCTCTACGTGACGACCGCCGGCAGCGATGCGTTCCCCGCGGGCACCTTCGACTTCCGGGCCATCGTCGCGGCCGTGGCCGCCGGGGACTTCGCCGTCAACCCGATGGTGATGCACCTGTTGTTCGGTGGCTTCATGTTCGCCTTCGCGATCAAGGCGCCGCTGTGGCCGCTGCACCGATGGCTGCCCGATTCGGCGGTCCAGGCCACCCCGGCCAGCGCGGTGCTGATGATGGCCATCATGGACAAGGTCGGCACGTTCGGGATGATCCGGTACTGCCTGCCCCTCTTCCCCGACTCGGCAGCGTTCTTCGCCCCGGCGATCGTCACCCTCTCGGTGATCGGCATCATCTACGGTGCCGTCGTGGCGATCGGCCAGACCGACGTCATGCGGTTGATCGCCTACACCTCGATCTCGCATTTCGGGTTCATCATCCTGGGCATCTTCGTGATGACCAGCCAGGGGCAGGCCGGCTCGACGCTCTACATGGTCAATCACGGCATCTCCACGGCCGCGCTGTTCCTGATCGCCGGTTTCCTGGTGTCGCGGCGGGGATCCCGCCTGATCAGCGCCTACGGGGGTGTGCAGAAGGTGGCGCCGGTGCTGGCCGGCACATTCCTGGTGGCCGGGCTGGCGACGTTGTCGCTGCCCGGGCTGGCGCCGTTCATCAGCGAATTCCTGGTCCTGATCGGAACATTCACCCGCTACCCGCTCTTCGGGGTGCTCGCCGCGACCGCACTGGTGTTGTCGGCGATCTACATTCTGTGGATGTACCAGCGGATGATGACCGGCCCGCTGCCCCGTGACCTCGCCGACGGCGAGTCTCCCCTGCGCGACTTGATACCTCGCGAGATCGTCGTGGTGGCGCCGCTGATCGCGCTGCTGCTGGTGCTCGGGGTGTATCCGAAGCCGGCGCTCGATGTCATCGACCCTGCCGTGTCCTACACGCTGACCACGATCGACCAGCGCGACCCGAGTCCACACATCGCGGAAGGACTGCCACGATGAACGTAGGAGCGCCGTCGATCGAGTACGGCCTGCTGTCGCCGATGCTGATCGTGCTGGGCGCCGCGGTGCTCGGCGTACTGGTCGAGGCGTTCGCTGCGCGCCGGCACCGTTACCGCGCCCAGATGAGCATCAGCCTTGCCGCGTTGGTCGCGGCGTTCGTCGCGGTCGTGGTGCTGGCACGAGGTCTCGGCGACGGCAACGGGGCCACCGCGGTGCTGGGCGCGGTCGCCGTGGACCGGCCCGCGCTGTTCCTGCAGGGCACCATCGCGCTGATCGGGGTGCTCGGCGTGCTGCTGATCGGTGAGCGCCGCGTCCGGGCCCCGGGCGGCGGGTCGGCCTCGGGCGAGGACGGACCGGATTCCGGCGGTCTGGACGCGTTCACGCCGCAGGCCTCGGTGGTCGCCGGCGGTGTCGCGGAGAAGGAGGCCACCCGGGCCGGTCTGGTGCAGACCGAGGTGTTCCCGCTGACATTGTTCGCCGTCGGCGGGATGATGCTGTTCGGCGCCGCCAACGACCTGCTGACGATGTTCGTCGCCCTCGAGGTGCTCTCACTGCCCCTGTACCTGCTGTGCGGGCTGGCGCGGCGCCGCCGGCTGTTGTCCCAGGAAGCAGCGATGAAGTACTTCCTGCTGGGCGCGTTCTCCTCGGCGTTCTTCCTCTACGGCGCGGCCATGCTGTACGGCTATGCGGGCACCCTGCGGCTCGGCGGGATCGCCGACGCCGTGGCCGCCGGAGCGGGCAAGCCGGCCCTGGCCCTGCTGGGGGCGGCGCTGGTCCTGGTCGGCGTCCTGTTCAAAGTCGGTGCCGTGCCGTTCCATTCGTGGATTCCCGACGTCTATCAGGGAGCCCCCACGCCCATCACGGCGTTCATGGCGGCGGCGACCAAGATCGCGGCGTTCGGCGCGTTGCTGCGGGTGTTCTACGTGGCGCTGCCCGAGTTGCGCGACGATTGGCAGCCGGTGCTGTGGGCCGTCGCGATCCTGACGATGCTGGTCGGCACCATCACCGCGGTCACCCAGACCGATGTGAAGAGGATCCTGGCGTACTCGGCGGTGGCCCACAGCGGCTTCATCCTCACCGGTGTCATCGCGGGCAGCTCGGCCGGTCTGTCATCGACGCTGTTCTACCTGTTCGCCTACGGCTTCTCCACCGTCGGCGCCTTCGCGGTGGTCGCCCTCGTGCGCGACGGCGACGGCGACGAGGACACCGCGATCTCGCGCTGGGCCGGCCTCGGAAAGCGCTATCCCGTTGTGGGTATGGTGTTTTCGCTGTTCCTGCTCGCGTTCGCGGGCATTCCGCTGACCAGCGGTTTCGTCAGCAAGTTCGCGGTGTTCAAGGCGGCGGGCGAAAGCGGGGCGATCGGGCTGGTGGTCGTCGGCGTGATCGCCAGCGCGATCGCGGCCTACTTCTACGTCCGGGTGATCGTGCTGATGTTCTTCACCGACCGGCCCGCCGACGCCCCGACGGTGGTGGTGCCCAGCGTGCTGACCGGCGGCGTCATCGCCGTCACCGCGGCGGTCACGTTCGCGCTGGGAGCGCTGCCCCAGCCGCTGCTCGACCTGGCCGACGCGGCCGGCAGATTCCTCTGAACCGGATCCTCTGATACCAATTCCAGACATGACCGACGAGCAGATCGTCCGCACCGCACAGCACGGCGCCGTGCGCGTCGTCACGCTGAACCGACCGCACGCCCGCAACGCTCTGAGCCGCGACCTGATCCGGGCGTCCTATGCCGCACTGACCGAGGCCGACGCCGACGAATCGGTCACCGCGGTCGTGCTGACCGGTGCCGACCCCGCGTTCTGTGCCGGCGTCGACCTCAAGGAGGCCGCCCGCGACGGCACGTCCTACTTCGCCGAGTTCCGCTCGCACAGCTGCATCGCCGCAGTCGCCGAGATGCGGACACCGGTCATCGGTGCGATCAACGGCGCCACCTTCACCGGCGGGCTGGAGATGGCTCTGGGCTGCGACTTCCTCATCGCCTCGGAGCGCGCCGTGTTCGCCGACACCCATGCCCGGGTGGGGATCCTGCCCGGCGGCGGGATGACCGCGCGGCTGCCGCAGCTGGTGGGGGCCGCGATGGCCCGGCGGCTGTCGATGACCGGCGAGGTCGTCGACGCCGCCCGCGCCGAGCGGATCGGGTTGGTGACCGAAGTGGTCCCGCACGAGGATCTGCTCCGGCGCGCGGTCGAACTGGCCGGCCAGATCGCCGACGTGCCGCGCCCGACGATGCGCGGCCTCAAGGAGATCTACACGACCGGGTCGGCCGCGGTGATCGAACCCGCGCTGGCCGCCGAGGAGGCCATCGCCTTCACCCAGCACCGGGACTCCGGCGATTTCGATGGCCTGGGCGACAGGTTCCACGCGGTCACCGAGAGAAACAAGGGTCAGATCCGCCCGCAGTGAGGGCGCGACCGTGCGCGAACTCCCGGTGGACAGCGGCGTGGCGGCCGCAGACACGCACGCTCGCGGGTGGCTGGGCGGGTGGGGTCAGGCCAGCACGCCGTGCAGCAGGATCGAGGTGGTGTCGTCCACCCACGACGGCGCGCAGAGCGCGTCGGGGGTCTGCAGCACCGCCAACAGGGTCGCGCCGCCGATCAGGTCCACCAGACGGTCGGGGTCGATCTCGCGCCGCACCTCACCGCGGTCGACGGCGTCGTGCAGCCGGGTGCGCACCGCGGCGAACATGTCGGTGAACCGGGCGCTGACCCGTCCGCTCAGGGTGGCGTCGGCCGACATGTCGGTGATCAGCCCCGGCAGCGCCGCGCGCACCACCGGGCTGGTGAACACCTCCCGGGCGGCCTCGATCATGGCGCGCAGGTCGGCGGCGATGTCGCCGGGCGGCGCCTGGATCGCCGTCGGCGCCGAGGGGAACGCGGCTTCGTGGACCAGCTCCGCCTTGCTGGACCAGCGCCGGTACAGCGCCGTCTTGGTGGTGCCGGCCCGCTCGGCCACTCTGGCCATGGTGACGCTGGCGTAGCCGATTTCGACAAGTAGATCCGCGGTGGCGCGCAGTATGGCAGCGTCGATACGCGGGTCGCGGGGCCGACCCGCGCCCGGGGACTTGTCAGCCGACAACGGGTCTGCTTTCATATCGCTACCCCCGGTATCGTAACTGTGGCGGAAGGACCGGTCTGTGCCCAGCGAACCAGCTGTCGAGGATGTCGGGCGACTCCAGCGGTCCAGTCGTGACATGACGAATGTGCCTGTCGCTCTGTCGCAATGGCTGTCACAGGTGCTGCCGGACACCACTCCGGAGATCACCGTGGAAAGCGGCATCGACTCCAACGGCATGTCATCGGAGACCATTTTACTGTCCGGACGCTGGCAGCACGGCGGAAGCCCGGTCGAGCAGCGCTGGGTGGCCCGGGTGGCGCCGTCGGAAGCCGACATCCCGGTCTTCGACCACTACCGCCTCGACCACCAGCACGAGGTGATGCGCCTGGTGGCCGAACTGACCGATGTCGCGGTGCCCCCGGTGCGCTGGCTCGAGCCCTCGGGCGACGTGCTGGGGCGGCCGTTCTTCCTGATGGACCGCATCGACGGCGATGTGCCCCCGGACGTCATGCCCTACACCTTCGGGGACAACTGGCTCTACGACGCGTCTCCCGAGCAGCAACGCCGGCTCCAGGACAGCACCGTCGAGGTGCTGGCCAAGCTCCACTCGATTCCCAACGCGCAGCAGGTGTTCGGGTTTCTGCAGGATCAGGATCCGCCCGGTGAGACGGCCTTGCACCGGCACTTCAGGTGGCTGAAGGACTGGTATGCGTTCAGCGTCCCCGACATCGGCCGGTCCCCCCTGGTCGAACGGGCCCTGACCTGGCTGGACGAGCACTTCCCCGCCGACATCGCCATCCGCGAGCCGGTCCTGGTGTGGGGCGACTCGCGGATCGGCAACGTGATGTACCGCGATTTCACCCCGGTGGCGGTGCTCGACTGGGAGATGGCCACCGTCGGCCCCCGCGAGTTCGATGTCGCGTGGATCAGCTATGCACACATGGTTTTTCAGGAATTGACCGGCCTGGCCGGGTTGCCCGGAATGCCCGACTTCCTGCGTGAGGACGATGTGCGGGCCACCTACCGGGACCTGACCGGCGTCGAGGTCGGCGACCTGGACTGGTTCTACGTGTACTCCGGGGTGGTGTGGGCCTGCGTGTTCATGCGCACCGGAGCACGCCGGGTGCACTTCGGGGAGATCGAGCGGCCCGACGACGTGGAGTCGCTGTTCTACCACGCACCACTGCTGAAGCGAATGATCGGAGAGGCGCCCTGATGTTGGGACCGATGGACGAGTACCCGGTACACCAGCTCCCCCAGCCCATCGCGTGGCCGGGGTCGTCGGACCGCAACTTCTACGATCGGTCCTACTTCAACGCCCACGACCGCACCGGCGACATCTTCGTCATCACCGGGATCGGCTATTACCCCAACCTCGGGGTCAAGGATGCGTTCCTGCTCGCCTCCCGCCGTGGCAGCGGCAAATACGGCGGAAGCGGTGACACCCAGACCGCGGTGCACCTGTCCGACGCGATCGACCAGGATCGGCTGCATCAGCACGTCGGCAACTACCGCGTCGAGGTCCTCGAACCGCTGCGCAAGATCCGCATCGTGCTCGACGAGACCGACGGCGTGGCAGCCGATCTCACCTGGGAAGGCCTGTTCGACGCCGTCCAGGAACAGCCGCACATCATGCGGCGCGGAAACCGGATCACCCTGGACGCGCAGCGGTTCGCCCAGGTGGGAACGTGGAGCGGTCAGCTGGCGATCGACGGCCAGGACATCACGGTCGATCCGGACCGCTGGATCGGCAGCCGGGACCGCTCGTGGGGCATCCGGCCGGTCGGCGAGGCGGAGCCCGCCGGGCGGCCCGACGATCCGCCGTTCGAGGGGATGTGGTGGCTGTACGTGCCGATGGCGTTCGACGACTTCGGGATCGTCCTGATCATCCAGGAGGATCCGACGGGCTTCCGTTCGCTGAACGACTGCACCCGGATCTGGAAGGACGGCCGCGTCGAACAGCTCGGCTGGCCGCGGGTGAAGGTCGACTACCGTTCGGGCACCAGGATTCCCACCGGCGCGACGATCGACGCGACAGCCTTCGACGGCACCCCGGTGCGTTTCGACGTGGAGTCCAAACTGGCGGTGCCGATCCACGTCGGCGGCGGGTACGGGGGTGACTCCGACTGGCTGCACGGGATGTGGCGTGGCGAGAACTTCACCGAACGGCTCACCTACGACATGACCGATCCGGCCGTCATCGGCCGGGCCGGTTTCGGGATGATCGACCATGTCGGCCGGGCGGTCTGCCGCGAGGCCGACGGCACCGAGCACGAAGGATGGGGCCTGTTCGAGCACGGTGCGCTCGGGCGCCACGACCCGTCCGGCTTCGCCGACTGGCTCTCGCTCGCCCCCTGACCGACCGCTCACCCGCCCCGACAGCTCGCCGAAATGGCATTCCGGCAGCGAAAGTTCGAGTCAGGCGCTGCTGGAATGCAATTTCGGCGCCCCGGGAGCTGACCGGGTATCGGGCCGGGCGTCGGACACGGCGGCGCGACCGAACACCATCGACTCCGCCATCCGGTCGAAGCGGTGGTCGATCGCGTCGAGCACGTAGTTGTGCCGCACGTTCCAGGGCCGGTGGGTGCCCGACTTCGGCAGCACGTGGGCCGCCCGCCGCACATAGCCGGCGTTGATGTTCCAGGCCGGCTTCTCCTCCATCGACGTGCTCCCCAGGTGCGGGTAGGCGTGGGTGTAGCCGTGAGAATCCATGTAGGCCAACAACTTCGCCACTGCCCGGGCGGTCAGGTCGGCGCGCAGCGTCCACGACGCGTTGATGTAGCCCACGCACCACGCCAGGTTGGGGACGTCCTCGAGCAGATGCTCCTTGTAGACGAACCGGTCGGCCGGTTTGACCTCGGCCCCGTCCACGTGCAGCGCCACCCCGCCCAGGGCCTGCAACTGCAGCCCGGTCGCGGTGACGACGACGTCGGCGTCGATCCGGTCACCGGACTTGAGCACCACCCCGCCCGCGTCGAAGTGGTCGACCTGGTCGGTCACCACGTCGGCGCGGCGCTGGGCGATCGCGTCGTAGAAGTCGCCGGACAGGATCAGACACAGCCGCTGGTCCCACGGGTCGTAGGTCGGCTTGAAGTGGGTGTCGACCGGATAACCCTCGGGCAGATAGTGCTTGGCGACGGCGCGGATGGCCCGTCGGCTGAAGCGTGGCGCCTTCTGGGCGATGGTGTACACCGCCACGATGAACGCCACGTTGTACAACCAGGCCAGGCGGTAGCCGAGCTTGCGTGGGGGCACCCTGCGCAGCAGGTTGACGATCGGATTGACGCGCTGGCCGGACAGCAGGTAGGTCGGTGATCGCTGCAGCATCGTGACATGGCCGGCCTTCTGGGTCAGCGACGGGATCAGGCTGATCGCGGTGGCACCGCTGCCGATCACCAGGACCTTCTTGCCGGTGTAGTCCAGATCCTCGGGCCAGTGCTGCGGATGGACGACCGGGCCGGCGAAATCCTCGATGCCCGGGAAGTCCGGGCGGTAGGGGTGGTCGTAGTCGTAGTAGCCGGTGGCGAAGAACAGGAACCGGGCCCGGTAGCTGCGGGGGGTTCCGTCGGTGTCGGTCTGTACGGTCCACGTGTCGGTGCCCGAGTCCCAGTCCGCCGACAGGACGCGGGTGTCGAAGCGGATGTGGCGGTCGATGCCGTGCTTGCGGGCGGCATCGATCAGGTAATCCTTGATGTCGGCGCCGTCGGCCACGTTCTCCGGGCGCCGCCACGGCTCCCACGGAAACGACAGGGTGAAGATGTCGCTGTCGGAGCGGATGCCCGGATAGCGGTGCAGGTCCCAGGTACCGCCGATGGCCGATCGCCGCTCCAGGATCGTGTAGCTCATCGCCGGGTTGCGTTCCTGGATGCGATAGGCAGCGCCGATGCCGGAAATACCCGCACCGATGATCAGAACGTCGGAAAAGTCCTCTGCCGCCGGGCTGTGCTCGTGCACCCGCAACCTCCTTTGGTCCCGTCACGTACCACGATAGCGATTTCGGCGCGGTTATCAGCGCTATGCGCCGATAACCGCCCGAATCCGCGAGGATGGTCGGGTGGACGTTGTGGTGGTGGGAGCGGGCTTCGCCGGGCTGTCCGCCGCCCGGGAGCTGACCCGGCTCGGGCACGAGGTCGTGGTCCTGGAGGGCCGCGACCGGGTGGGCGGCCGCTCGTACACCGCGACGCTGGCGGGCGCCCCGGTCGACCTCGGCGCGACGTTCGTCGGGCCGACCCAGGACGCGGTGCTCACGCTGGCCGCCGAGCTGGGCTGCGAATCGACACCCACGTACGGGCACGGCAAGAACCTGATCCGCTGGCGCGGGCGGGTGCGCTCCTACCGCAGCACCATCCCGCGGCTGTCCATCCTCGAACTCCTCGACGTGTCCCGCATCCAGTGGCGGTTCGACCGGATCAGCCGCCGGGTGCCGGTCGACGAACCGTGGACCTCGCCGATCGCCGCCGAACTCGACGCGATGTCGCTGGACCGCTGGCTGCGTTCGGTGCACGCCGGGGCCTCGACGCGCGACCTGATGGCCATCATGGCGCGGGTGACCTGGGGTGCCGAGCCCGAGGCGGTGTCGATGCTGCACGCGGTGCGCTACGTCAAGGCCGCCGGCGGTCTGGACCGCATGCTCGACGTCGAGGGCGGCGCCCAACAGGACCGATACCTGGGCGGCACCCAGCAGATCGCCCTCCGGATGGCCGATCAGCTCGGCACCCGGGTGCTGCTGGACGCGCCGGTGCGACGCATCGACCGGAACCCCGACGGCACGCTGACGGTCACCTCCGACGGCGGCGAGTACCCCGCGGCCGCCGTCGTCGTGGCCGTCGCACCCGAACACCGCGCCGCGATCGAGTTCGACCCACCGCTGCCCGACGGCCACCGCGCCCTGATCCGCAGCTGGCCGCAGGGCAACCTCAGCAAGGCCTACGCCGCCTACGACACGCCGTTCTGGCGGGCCGACGGGTATTCCGGGGAGGCGCTCTCGGACGAGGGCCCGGTGTTCATCACCTTCGACGTCAGCCCGGTCGATGCGGCGCACGGCGGTTCCGGCCCGGGCATCCTGCTGGGGTTCACCGATGCCCGCACCTTCGATCCGCTGCCCCCGGCGCGGCGGCGTGAGGTCGCGCTGTCCGGGTTCGCGGCGCTGTTCGGCCCCGCCGCCCGCCGGCCCACCGACTACCTGGACCATTGCTGGGGCGCCGAGGAATTCGCCCCCGGCGGGCCCACGGCGGCGGTCCCGCCGGGCGCGTGGACGGCGCACGGGCACTGGTTGCGCCAACCGTGCGAGGGCATCTTCTGGGCCGGCACCGAGACCGCCGACGAGTGGACCGGGTTCCTGGACGGGGCGGTGCGCTCCGGGCTGCGGGCCGCCGCCGACGTGCACGCGCGGCTGGTCAGGAACTCCCCCGGCCCTCCCGGCTGATCGAATCGATCAACCAGCGCAGTTGCTCGTTGACCCCGGCCGGTTGTTCCAGGATCGCGCAGTGGCCCCCGTTGAGCTCGACGAACCGGGCCAGGTTCGGCACCGTCGCCGCGATCCGCCGCGACGACACCATCGGCAGCAACCGGTCCTGGGTGCTGCCGATGACCAGCGTCGGCACCGTCAGGTTCTTCATCCCGATGTGCTGCGGACCGAGGTGCTCGACCAGCACCCGGGCCCACCCGCCGCGCCCGGCCGGCGGCGTGGCGTTGAACAGATCGAAGACGAACTCCGCGACCGACGGGTCGGCATCTCGTCCCACCGCCATCGTCGAGACGAACCGCCGGCTCGGCCGGTCGGCGACCCGCACCAGCGGGGCCCCGCCGAACGTCTTGAGCAGCGTGCCCGCCGCACGTACCCGGGCGTCGGAGAACTGGGCGGGCACCGGCAGGAAGTTGACGTTGCGCAGCAGGTCGCCGGTGGTGGTGTTGATCAGCGCCGCCGCGTCGGCGAGCTCGGCAACGCGGTCCGGGTGCCGCTCGGCCCACGACGTGATCGCGATGCCGCCCATCGAATGTCCGGCCAGCACCGCGCGTTCCCCGGGGGCCAGCGTGGCCGCCAGCACGGCATCCAGGTCGGCGGCCAGATGGTCGATGCTGTAACCGCCGCGGCGCGGGGGCACCCCGCTGCGGCCGTGCCCCCGGTGGTCGTAGGCGATCACCCGGTAGTGCTCGGCCAGTTCGGCGATCTGGTGTGCCCACACCGGGATCGCGCAGGTGATGCCGTGCGCGAGCACGATCGGGTAGCCGTCGGCGCGACCGAAGACCTCGGTGTGCAGCCGCACCCCGTCGGCCGAGCGCACCTCGACGATCCGCCCGGGCGGTAGCCCCTGGGCCGGGCCGAACCCCGAGCCGCGGATTCGGGTACTGCCTCGTGCCATCCGCATGCTCCTCGGTCCCAGCGACGTTGCCGTGGCGCCGACTGTACCGGTGGGCGCGGCTGTCGACGGTTGATCGCGGCGGGGTTGAATGGTCGCCATGCGCGCGATACAGATTGCCCGGCTCGACGGACCGTCGGCCGCCCAGCTCGTCGAGATCGAGGAACCCGCCGGCAACGACGAGGAGGTGATCGTCGAGGTGCACGCGGCGGGGGTGGCCTACCCCGACGCCCTGCAGGCCCGCGGTCTCTACCAGTACAAGCCGGAGATGCCCTACATCCCGGGAGCGGAGATCGCCGGCGTGGTGCGCAGCGCGCCCGAGGCCGCCCACGTCCGTCCCGGCGACCGGGTGGCGGGGCTGACGATGCTGTGTGGCGCGATGGCCGAGGTGGTGTCGCTGCCACCGGAACGGTTGTTCCGGCTGCCCGACGCGGTCTCGTTCGAAGCCGGCGCGGGCATCCTGTTCAACGATCTGACGGTGCACTTCGCACTGCGCACCCGGGGCCGGCTGAGCAACACCGACACGGTGCTCGTGCACGGGGCCGCCGGCGGGATCGGGACCTCGACGCTGCGGCTGGCGCCGGCCCTCGGCGCGGCCCGCACCATCGCCGTGGTCAGCAGCGAGGACAAGGCCGAGGTGGCCCGGGCGGCGGGCGCCTCCGACGTGGTGCTGGCCGACGGGTTCAAGGACGCGGTCAAGGAGCTGACCGAGGGCCGTGGGGTCGACATCGTCGTCGACCCGGTCGGCGGCGACCGGTTCACCGACTCACTGCGCTCGCTGGCCCCGGGTGGGCGCCTGCTGGTGGTCGGCTTCACCGGCGGTGAGATTCCCACGGTGAAGGTGAACCGGCTGTTGCTCAACAACGTCGACGTCGTCGGGGTGGGGTGGGGTGCGTGGACGATGCGCCACCCGGGCTATCTGCAACAACAGTGGGCCGAGTTGTTGCCGCTGCTGGCCTCGCAGGCGGTCAGCGCACCCGACCCGGTGGTGTTCGACCTCGAGCGCGCCGGCGAGGCCATCGCGTCTCTGGAGGACCGCACGGCCCGCGGCAAGGTCGTCGTCGCGCTGCGATGACGGGCGGCGGGTCCGCTCAGCTGATCCAGTCCGGCTGGGCGGCGACGTCGACGGCCGAGAAGTCCTTGTGCGGCAGCCCGGCGATGGTGCCGCCGTCGACCACGAACTCCGACCCCGTCGAGTAGCTCGAGTCGTCGCTGGCCAGGTACACCACCAGGTTGCTGACCTCTCTGGGTTGCGCGATGCGGCCCAGCGCGCTCGGGAAGATGTCCTCGGGCACCCAGTCGGCCATCGGGGTCTTGACCAGGCCGGGGTGGATGGAGTTGACCCGGATTCCGAACGGGCCGAGCTCCAGGGCAACGGATTTGGTGAGCCCGCGCACGGCGAACTTGGTTGCGGTGTACCCGTGACAGCCGATGGTGCCCGCCATGCCCTCGATCGAGGAGATGTTGATGATCGAGCCGCGACCGGCCGCCTTCATGGCCGGTGTGACGGCGCGGATGCCGAGGAAGACGCCGGTCAGATTGATGTCGAGGATGCGCTGCCACTCCGAGAGCGGGTAGTCCTCCACTGTGCCGATGTTGAGGATGCCGGCGTTGTTGACCAGCACGTCCACCCCGCCGAACTCGGCGACGGCGACCTCGACGGCCCGGGTCCAGTCCTCCGGGCTGGTGACGTCGAGGTGGACGTAGCGGGCGGCGTCGCGGAGTTCCTTGGCGACCAGTTCACCCTCGGGGTCGAGGATGTCGGCACACACCACCCGTGCGCCGTGGGCGACCATCTCGCGGGCGTGCGAGGCACCCATGCCCCGGGCCGCACCGCTGACGAGTGCGACCTTGCCGGCCAGCCGTGTACCCATGCGTGCTCCTGTCGGTGGGGCGAGTCGGGGCCGCAGTGATCGCGGGCCGGGCGCCCGGTGTGGCCTCCGCCACACCATACACAGAGCGGGTCATTGGGTGGTCGGGTTCCGGTGGCCGTCGTGCCGGCCGAGGAACTCCAGGACGGCATCGGCGAACAGGTCGTTGCGGTCACCGGCGACCATGTGGCCGGCGCCCTCGACGTCGACGAACTCGACCTGCGGAAACCGGTCCAGGAACTCGGTGGCGCGCTGTCGGCTGACGAGGTCGCTGACCTGGCCGCGGACCAGCAGCATCGGCACCGCGTCGGCCAGGATCGCCGCGACGGCCGTGTGCAGGCGTTCGGTGTCGGAGACCTCCAGCGGCGGGTGCGCGGCGGTCCCGTCGATGAACTGTGGGTCCCAGTGCCAGTACCACCGATCCCCCCGGCGGCGCAGGTTGGTGCGCAGCCCGTCCACGTCGGCGGGGCGGGGGCGGTGCGGGTTGAACGCGGCGATCATGTCGGCGACCTCGTCGAGCGAGCCGAAACCGTCGACCATCCGGTCGGACATGAACGCGTGGATCCGCTCGGCTCCCGACGGGTCCATGTCCGGCACGATGTCGACCAGCACGACGGCCGAGGCGATGCCCCGGCACAGCTCGCCGGCCAGCAGCATCGAGGTCAGCCCGCCCAGCGAGGCGCCGACAAGCACCGGCCGCGCGGGCAGCTGCGCCAGGATCTCGCGCACGTCGGAGGCGAAGCTGGTCACCCGGTAGTCACCGTCGGCGGCCCAGCCCGATTCGCCGTGGCCACGCATGTCGACGGTGACGGCCTGCCAGCCCCGCTCGGCGACGGCCGCGGCGGCCCGCCCCCAGGAGCGGCGGGTCTGTCCCCCACCGTGCAGGAACACCACCGGCCGGGCGTTCGGATCCCCGTGCCGGTCGGCGGCGATCACGACGCCGCCGTGTCCGTCGGCGAGGAACCGCTGCGGCGCCGGGGGCCCTGAGGTCATCTTCGGATGGTAGAAGGGCCTCGCCCCGGTCGGGCGGTGGGCCATACTGCGACGGTGAACGGTCTTGCGGGCAAGGGCATCCTGGTGACCGGCGCCGCCTCGGGTATCGGTGCGGCGACCGTGGCGCGGCTGGCGGGCGAGGGCGCGGTCGTCGTCGGAGTCGACCAGGCGGTCGATGCACCGCCGGAGCGGGCGGCCGCGGTCAGCCATGTCCGTGGCGACGTGCTCGACGCCGCTGTGGTGGCGCAGGCCGTCGACGCGGTGGTCGCGGCCGCCGGCCGGCTCGACGGGGTGGTGCACTCCGCCGGCGTGGGTGGCGGCGGCCCGGTGCATCTGCTGCCCGACGACGAATGGGACCGGGTCGTCGACATCAACCTCAAGGGCACGTTCGTGGTGATGCGCGCCGCGCTGGCGCAGATGATGACCCAGCAGCGGGTGGACGGTGAGCGTGGCTCGGTGGTGACGCTGTCGAGCATCGAGGGCCTGGAGGGGACCGCGGGCGGCAGCGCCTACAACGCGTCCAAGGGCGGGGTGGTACTGCTGACCAAGAACGCGGCGATCGACTACGGCCCCAGCGGTATACGGGTCAATGCCATCTGCCCGGGGTTCGTCGAGACCCCGCTGTTCGACTCGGTGATGGGCATCCCGGGCATGGAGGGTCCGCGCGACGGGCTGCGGCACGAGCACAAGCTGCGCCGGTTCGGAAGGCCGGGTGAGGTCGCCGCGGTGGCGGCGTTCCTGCTCTCAGCGGATGCGAGCTTCGTCAGTGGTCAGGCCATCGCCGTGGACGGTGGCTACACGGCGGGCCGCGACCATCAGGTCACCGATCTGATGGGGCTCGGCGAGCAGTAGTCACCAGAGCACGGCGATGGCCGCCGCCGCGAAGGACAACACGCCCACGCCGACGAACATCGCCCGCGGAACGGGTTGTCCGGTGCGCTTCTGCCGGGCACTGCCCATCCCCAACAGGGCGCCGATGATCACCAGCAGCACGAGTTTGACCACGATCTTCGGGTAGTTCAGCTCGATTCCGGCCGGCCAGGGGGCCGCCAGTGCCAGACCTGTCAGCAGCGA
Organism: Actinomycetota bacterium; assembly: GCA_034190095.1. Lineage (GTDB taxonomy): Bacteria > Actinomycetota > Actinomycetes > Mycobacteriales > Mycobacteriaceae > Mycobacterium. The sequence goes on along the minus strand of JAXHTL010000037.1, from coordinate 8,947 downwards.
GGCCAGCAGGCCGTAGTCCATCACCCGGGTGAAGCGGAACCGGCCGGCGGCCGCCTCGGCGACCCAGGCTCCGAACGTCACCGCGAAGCCGACGAGGTGCAGCAGGACAACTACAGACCGTAGTACCTCCATGGGGCGAGACTACAACAGCACGCCGCCCGGACAGGCCGGAACACGCGGCCCGCCGCCGCCCTCACGGCGGGGTGAGCGCGACCGCGAGCATCCGGGCCGTCAACGCCACCATCGCGTCGCGGTCGGAGCCGGCCGGGCGCTGCAGTGCGATGCGCAGACATGCGCTCGACGTCACGCCCATGGTCAGGAAGACCAGATCCGCCAGTTGCGCCGGCGAGAGGTCCGGACGGGTCCTGCTGGGAATGGCGCTGCCGAGCGGCAGCAGGCTGCGCTCGATCTCGTCCATCGCGGTGTGGTTCAGGTAGGCCGGCAGATCGAAAGATGAGGAGGTCAGTGCAGCCTGCAGGATGGGGGCGTGCTTCTCGTAGGCCGAGGTCAACGTCTCGACCACCACCAGCGCCGCGGTCCCGGCCTCGAGATCCACCGCCCGGCTCACCCCTCCGACGAGTTCGAACGAGATGTCGCGGGTGGCCTCGTCGACCAGTTCGGCCAGAATCGCCATCCGGTCCGGAAAGTAGCGGTAGACAGTGCCGATGCTGACATGCGCGGCGTCGGCGATGGCCTGGGTGGTGACCGCCCCGGCGCCACGGGCGGCGATCAGCATGCCCGCGGTCTCGAGCAGTCGGCGCCGCTGCTCGCGCGCCCGCTGCTGCTGTGGGCGCGAACGCCGGCGGGTGGACACCTGACCTCCGCGAAAGGTGAGTGGTAAGTGAGGACTTCTCATGTTTGCATAGCGATATGACCCGTGCGAGCAATTCGGGACCGGGACCGGTGCCCAAGGCCGATGTCGCCGTCCGCCGCTACGGGCAGCACGGCCGGCGGTGGGTACGCGGCGTGCACCAGGCCGACCCGTTGGCCGACGCGGTCGTCGCCGACTTCGCGACGCTTCCCCGCGGCGCCGGCATGGCCATGTTCCGGGCCGCGGCCGCAGACGGCATCGATTCGGTCACCGACGCGCCCGCATCTCTGCGCGCGTTCTTCGCCGAGGTCGACACCGAACCCGCCTGGCTCGACCACGACCGCCTGGACCGCGCCGCCGGTCATCTGGTGCGGCACATGGGGCCGTACGGAATCGTGCTCGCGGCGGCGTCCCTGACCTCCGGGGCGATGAACTCCACCGCGGGGATGCCGTTGGTGATGACCGGCCGCTACACCAGCCAGGCCGCGGTGCGGTCGTTGGAGGTCGGCTCCTGGCTGGAGACGATCCTGACCCCCGGCGGGCTGCGCCGCGACGGGACCGGTTTCGCCACCACCCTGCGGGTCCGGCTGATCCACGCCTTCGTGCGACGACATCTGTGGGACAGCGGCGACTGGGACGACACCGCTTGGGGCGCACCGATTTCGCAGAGCTTCATGGCCTTCACCATCACCGAGTTCGGTCACATCGCCCTGGCCGCCATGCACAAGCTCGGGGTCCGCTACACCCGGCGAGAACTCGACGACATCTACCACCTGTGGCGCTATGTCGGCCTGCTCAACGGCGTGCACCCGGAGCTGAATCCGGCCGACGAATCCGACCACATCCGCATCGAGAAGCTCTACGCGCTGACCGCCACCGACCCCGACGACGGTGACCGGGACTTCGTGCGCGCCTTGACCGACGACTACCTGGCCGTCGAGATCGCCGCGCTGCTCCCGTTCGGCGGTTACCCCAAGCACGCGTATGCGGTCGCCCTGGTCAACGGATTGACCAGGGCGTTCCTCGGTGACACCGCGGCGGCCAAGCTGGGTGTGCCCGACACAGTGCTCAAGCACCTGCCGACGGTGCTGAGCCCGGTCATCGGTGGCGCCAACCGCGCACTGGCCGCGGTCCCCGGGCTCAACGCGGTGCGCACCCGGCGCGCCCTGGCCGCCCACCCGCGGGTGATGAGCGACCAGCGCTCCCGCTACGGCATGACCCACGATCTGGTCGACGCCGCCCCGTCGGCGGGGGCACCGCACCCGGCCACCGCCTGACACCTCGCCGCACTCCCGCGTCCGGCGCCGCTGTCTGCCCCGTCACATCCGGCGCTCGCGCGCCCTGTACAGGCCCGCCCCGCGGGCGGTGCTGTAGCGGATCTCACACGCTCAGAGTTGATTTACGCAGAATTTACAACCACCATCGTGGCGTTCCCCTGACTGGCGATCCCGGTCAGGCGGGACGCCCGTGAACACACAGTTCCCGCAACCCGGGAACAGACACAGGAGTTGAGAAATGTCCTTCACGCAGTTTCGCGCCGACGTGAAGCGGGCCGTGAACCGGCGCCGGCTCTACGCGCGGATCTACGCCATGCCGCAGTCCACGGTTCGTGACGAACTGCTGGCCATCGCCCAGCGCCACGACGACGTGCAGCGCTGAGGCGGGAGCTCAGTCCGCCAGCACATCGGCCCGCGCCGGCTCGGCCGCTTCCCCGAAGAACCGCTCGACGTGGGCGCGCTCCAGGCATGACGTCCCCGGCACCAGCAGTTTCGCCGAGGCGGCGGCGATCCCGTAGCGCACCGCCTCGGCCAACGGCCAACCCCGGCCCAGTCCGACGGTGATGCCCGCCACCATCGCGTCGCCCGCACCGACACCGCTGACCACGTGCACCGGAACCGCGCCGAACCGCTCGCTTCCGGTGGCGGTGACCAGCAGCGCCCCGTCGGGGCCCAGGGACACCACCACCACCTCGGCGACACCGCGGTCGATGAGCTCACGCGCCGCCGCCGCCTGATCGGCCTCGGTCCGCAGGGCCCGCCCGACACATTCGCGCAGTTCGCGCACGCTCGGTTTGATCAGGTACACCCCCGACGTGACGTGGTTCAGGCCGCCCCCGGAGGTGTCCAGGATCAGCCGGCATCCCAACTCACCGCAGATGTCGGCCACCCGCTGGTAGAAGTCGGCCGACACCCCCGGCGGCAGGCTGCCACTGGCCACGACGAACTGCGCGGCGGCGGCGGTGGCCCGCAGCACGTCCAGGCACCGGGTCTGCTCGGCGCCGGTCAACCGTGGGCCGGGCAGCACGAACCGGTACTGGTCGCCGGTGCAGCGTTCGTTGACGGTGAAGCTCTCCCGGGTCGACCCGCCGATCGGGACCGGGGTGTTCGGCACGCCCGCCTCGTCGACCAGGTCGATCAGCCGGGCGCCGGTCAAGCCTCCGGCGGTGAACACCGCGGCCACCGAAGCGCCCAGCGCGTGGGCGAACCGGGCGACGTTGACGCCGCCGCCACCGGCGTCGTAGCGCTCGGCCTCGCAGCGGACCTTGTCGGTCGAACGCACCTCGCCCGCCTCGGCGGTGACGTCGAGAGCGGGGTTCATCGTCAGCGTGACGATCGGCGCCCGTACGGTCAGCGGTGATCGGCTCATGCGTGCGCTTTCGCTTCCTCGTCGTGACTCACAGGCCGCTGGGATAGGTCTCGGGGGTTTCGCCGGCGATCCACCCGCTGGTCAGCTCGAGCGGTTCGAGGGCCGAGGTCCGGTCCAGGTGGATGATCGCATCGAACTGATCGCCGGGCCGGACGTGGTAGTAGTGGCTCTGCCGTTCGGTGGCCGGCAGGTAGATGACCCCGATCGCCCGCCCCAGCCGCACCGCGTCCAGCGGTTTCGCCGCGTCCCGGTCGAGCATCGGCGACACCACGAACTCGGCCCGGCCCGTCTCGTGGAACAGCTCCTCGACGCTGCCGTTGAGCGCAGGCCGGACGGCCTTGCGCTCGGCGATCCCGCCCCACCGGCTGGCCGCCGTCACCGTGCCGGTGTAGGTGGTCAGGCCGATCAACCGGCACACCTGGCCGTATCGCTCCCGCACGAGCTGGCCCAGAGTCAGCTGACCATCCGAACCCACCTCGGTGGCCCGGGCGTCTCCGACGTGAGAGTTGTGTGCCCACACCACGATCCGGGCCGGTTCGGCGCCCCGGTGGCGGTCCAGGTGGGCCAGCAACGCCTCCAGCGTCTCGGCCATGTGGCGGTCGCGCAGGTTCCACGAGGACACCCGGGTCCCGAACATCGCCCGGTAGTAGCCCTCGGCGTTGCGCACGGTCTGGGCGTTCTGCTGGGCGTAGAACAGTTCGTCCTCAGCCAGCAGGCCGTCCCGGCGGGCGTACTGCAGCGCATTGCGCTGCAGTTCGACCAGCTGCTCGATGGCCTCCCGCTCACAGGACAAGCCCGCGCCGAACGCCGCGGCGTACCCGTAGGCCTGGCCGTCGTCGGCCGAGGTGTGGTCGAAGCAGGCGTAGCGCTGCTTCGCCCGCTCGGCGGCCGCGGGGTCGACGGTCTCCAGGTAGTCGACGACCTCGCGCATCGACCGGTGCAGACTGTAGAGGTCCAGACCGTAGAAGCCGGTCTGCGGCCCGCCGGCGGCACGCTGACGCCCGTTGTGCTCGTGCAGCCAGTCCACGAAGTCGCGCACCACGGTGTTGCGCCACATCCAGGCCGGAAACCTCTCGAAGCCGCGCAACGCGGCATCGGCGGACCCGTCGTCTCCCAGCCCGCGTACGTAACGGTTCACCCGGTAGGCGTCGGGCCAGTCGGCCTCGGCGGCCACCGCGCTGAAACCCTTCTGCTCGATCAGCCACCGGGTGATCTGCGCCCGCGCCCGGTAGAACTCGGCTGTGCCGTGCGAACTCTCGCCGATCAGCACGATGCGCGCGTCGCCGATGATCTCCTCGAGCGCCTCGACCGGCGGCACACCGCCCGGCGCGTCCACCGCGCAGCGCTCGACCACCTCGGCGGGGGTCTCCGCGATCCGGATCCCTGCGGTCGCAATGCCGACGGTCGGGGTGCCCAGCAGTTCGCGCACCTCGTCGTCGCCGACCTGGCTGAAGTCCCAGAACGACTCCCCCACCGCGAGAAACGGCGTCGGCATCGACGCACACACGACGTCGTCGACGAGCCCGGCGAACTCCCGGCAGGTGGATTCCGGGGCGGCCGGGACCGCGACGACGATCTCGGCGGGGGTCATCTCGCGCAACGCCTGCACCGCGGCGAACATGCTCGCACCGGTGGCCAGGCCGTCGTCGACGAGGATGACCGTCTTGCCGGCCAGGTCCAGCGGCGGCCGCCCGGCGCGGTAGGTCGCCTCTCGGCGCTGCAGCTCACGACCCTCCCGCTCGGCGACGTCGCGCAGCTGCTGGGGGGTCAGCTGCAGTGCGCGTACGACATCGTCGTTGACCACCACCCGACCGCCGCTGGCCAGCGCGCCCACCGCGAACTCCTCGTGACCGGGAGCGCCGAGCTTGCGCACGATGAAGGTGTCCAGCGGCGCGCCGAGCGCAGCGGCGACCTCCCAGGCCACCGGGACGCCGCCGCGGGCCAGGCCGAGCACGATCACGTCGGCTCTGCCGCGGTAGCCGCCGAGGAGTCCGGCCAGCACCCGCCCCGCCTCGCGCCGATCCCGGAAGATCCGGCGGTCCGGGTTGCTGGATGCCCGTCGCGCTGTGGTCATCGTGGCTTCTCCTTCACCGGTCGAGTGCACCGCCGAGAGCGTCGGCCCCGCAGGGCGTCGTCACACCGGGCTGGAGGTCCGCTCCGGGTGCGCCCCGAACAGGAACCGCCGGCCGGTGACGCTGAGCGGCTTGATCCGCACGAAATGCGGTTTCTCCGTATCTGTCCAGGGCAGCAGGTGGGCACGCTCGGCCTCGGCGATGTCCTCGTCGCTGCGCAATGAGCGCGCGACGCCTTTGACGATCACGCTCCAGCCGCGCGCCACATCGTGGTCGTCCACCTCGAACAGAACGTGATTGTTGATCGCGGTGCTGATCAGCTTGGTGCCCTCAGCGGTGCGGAACAGGATCGTGCGGCGCTGGACCACGAAGTTGACGGGGAAGATCTCGGGTTCCCCGTCCGCACTGGTGATCAGTCGCCCCAACGTCACCTGGGACATGTGATTCCAGCAGTCGGACACCGACATGATGGAGATCGGATGAGCGTCATCGGTCATGGGGCGACGATAAACCGCGACCCGCCCCGCGCGATGCGGCATAAAGTCACTTTCTGCCCATTGCGCTTACGAGTGCTGGCCGGCGAAGGACACCGAACCGCCGGCGACGAGAACGGCCGTCTCGCCGCGGCACTCGACAGTCACCGGTGAGGCGTCACCGGGTTCGGCACGCAGGGTGGCGCCGCGTCCGGACACCTGCAGCCGCAGCCGGTGGCCCCGGTAGCGGAAGGTGAACTCCAGCTTGCCCAGCGACTTCGGCCACAACGGTCCGACGACGATCCGGTCCGACCGGATCTCCAGCCCGGTGAAACACCGCTGCAGCAGGTCGATGCTGCCCGCCATCGCCGCGAGGTGGATGCCCTCGGCGGTGGTGCCGCGCTGGATGTCGATGATGTCCGAGGCCAGTGCCTGCGCGAAGTACTCCATGGCCTGGTGGCGGTTTCCGCGCGCCACCACCCAGGCGTGCACGACGTTGCTCAGCGTCGACCCGTGCGAGGTGCGCTGCTGGTAGTAGTCGATGGTCTTCGGGATCTGATCGGGGGTGAAGCGGTAGCCCAGCCGGTCGAACAGCTCGTAGAGCTCGTCGGCCGAGAGCAGGAAGAACAGCATCAGCACATCGGCCTGTTTGGCCGCCTTGTAGTTGTTGACGCTGTCGTCCTCGGCCTCGAGGATGCGGTCGAGGCGCTGCAGATCGTCGTACTTGCGGTGGTAGCCGTCCCAATCCAGCTCCGCGAGGTCTGCGTAGCCCTCGAACTGGCTGATCACCCCGTCGTGGAACGGCACGAACATCCGGCGGCTGACGTCCTCCCACTGCACGAGCTCTTCGTCGTCGATCCCGAGCGCCTCCAGCAGCGCCAGCCGGTAGTACATCGGCATCCGCTCGAGCGCCTCGAGTGCGCGCACGATCACCCACACCGCCATCACGTTGGTGTAGGCGTTGTTGTCGATGCCGTCGTAGTCGCGGCCGGGGTAGCCGGAGTGGAACTCGTCGGGGCCGATCACCCCCCGGATCACATACCGGTCCCGACTGCTGTCGAAGTCGGCCAGGCTGACCCAGAACCGGGCGATCTCGGCCAGCATCTCGGCGCCGTAGTCGATCAGGAAGCCGATGTCGCCGGTCACCTGGTAGTGCTGCCACACGTTGTAGGCGATGGCCAGCCCGATGTGGTGGGCGCGGGCGCTGGCGTCCGGGTTCCACCGCCCCGACCGCGGATTCAGATGCAGGCGCTGGCTTTCCTCGCGGCCGTCGCTGCCCGACTGCCACGGATACATCGCTCCGGCGTAGCCCGCCTCACGGGCCGCACGTTTGGCTTCGGGCAGCCGGCGGTAGCGGTACATCAGCAGCGCGCGCGTCACCTTGGGCAGGCGCAGGTTCGTCACCGGGAACACGAACAGTTCGTCCCAGAAGATGTGGCCGCGGTAGGCCTCGCCGTGCAGCCCGCGGGCCGGGACGCCTACGTCGAGGTCGGCGGTGTGCGGGGACACCGTGTTCAGCAGATGCAACTGGTGCAGGCGGATGATGCGCAGCAGGTCGGGGTCGTGGCCCATGTCTATGGAGAACCGCTCCCACAGGTGCGCCCAGGCCAGCCGGTGACCCCGCTCGACATCGGGGAAGGCTCCGGTGCTGCGCAGCTCCCGTTCGGCGGCCACGCTGGGCCCGGAGATGGCGTGGTCGCGGCTGGTGAACACCGTGGCCACCTTCTCCAGCGTGACCGACTGCCCCTCCCCCAGCTGCACCGTGATGTCGTGGCCGGCCCGCCGCTCCTCCAGTACCGGGCGCACCGTCGCCGCCGCTGCGGCGCCGTCGCGCACCGTGTTTCGCATCGCGACCGCGATCTGGATCCTGGACTCGACGGTCTCGGCCGACAGCAACACCGCCGCCGCCGCGTCCTCGTCGGCGTCGGGCAGCGCCCGTACACCCAGCACGTCGAGGTGCCGCGACGACAACTGGCGGTAGCGTTCGACGCCGCTGTTGGTGACGTCGCCGTCGATCATCGACCGGAACTCCACCCGGCCCGACCAGTTCTGCGCCTGCAGCGTGGTCTCCAGGGCGCCCACGTGCGGACGGTGCATCGCGACGAGACGCCGCTGGGTGATCCGGGTGATCCGGCCCTGCGGGTCGTGCCAGACGAAGTCGCGGGTCAGCGTGGCACGGCGCAGATCGACGGTGGACTGGTAGCCGGTGACCTCGGCGGCGTCGATGTCGAACCACGCGCCGCCGTCGATCCGGAACGAGACCGGAAGCCAGTTCGGCAGGTTCACCAGGCTCTCGTTGTCGATGGTGACGCCGGAGATGTCGTCGGTCAGCCGGTTGTAGACGCCGGCTACATAGGTTCCCGGGTAGTGGTGTTCGCCGGCGTCGCATTCCGGGGCCGCGCCGCGCACCGCCATGTAGCCGTTGCCCATGGTGCACAAGGCTTCCCGCAACCGCTCGTCGGCCTGCCGGTAGCCGCCGAAGATCAGCGTCCACGGATCGTTCGAGCTGTTCTGCTCGGCGGCGAGCTGGTCGGCCAGCCGCCTCAGGAACGTGCACACCGCGTCGGGATCGTCGAGGGCGAAGCGGGCCGCCGAGCGCCGCTCCCCCGATTCCACACTGCGCACGGCCACGCCGATCCCTTTGTTGCGGATCGCGTCGAAGCCGTCTTCGTCGGCGATAAGAAGAGGATGACATGGCGGAATGAGGCGATGTGTTTCTTTAGCTGCCATAATGCCGGCGATACGGGCAGTAGCTAAAGCGTTTCCTTTAGGTAACTTATCTTCCTTAATCATGTTTAATGTCGAGGCTTGCATTATTACTTTGCCTTTGGCGACAGCCTGTCTGAAGGTAACTGGTTTATTGGTTATGTCTACCATGTGGATATCTGGAGATGAACTCATGTTTAACCTCCTACCTGTGACATATGGCGTTTAGTGGAGCCTGT
>JAXHTL010000369.1:0-2189 GCA_034190095.1 Actinomycetota bacterium | reverse complement strand
ATTCCTGCGAGCGGTTGTGGACGATCCCAAAGAAAGTCGACTCGCTCGACCGCATCTGGCAGATCGACGGGCAACTGGTGCAATTGACCAACGAGGGAACGGAACTCATCTCACTGGTGGCGCCGAGTTAGTCGCGCACGGGACGCCAGCCGCATCATGTGGAGCGCATCGCCTCGCGTTCCCGGAGCAGCCGGTGCTGGCACTCCGATTCCGGGCAGGGGTCGCCCGCCTTGCGGGTGCCGGCCCGCAGCTGCGCGATGCGCGCCACGGCCGAGTCGTAGTCCAGTCCGCCGTCGATGAGCAGACACCCCACCACGGTGCTGGTGCGGCCCTTGCCGCCCCAGCAGTGCAGATAGACGACGCGGCCCGCGTCCCGCTCGTCACGAATACGGGCGAGGATCCGGTCATAGCCGGTCTGGGTGACGACGCCCATGTCGGGGATCGGGTGCGCGACGTGCTCGATGTGCCGCCCCGCCGCCTCGGCGGCGCGGCGCAGCTGCGGCTCGTACGGGGTGAGGCGGTCGTCGGGGGTGGTCAGGTCGATGATCGTGTCGACGCCCGCGGCGACCAGCAATTCGACCTTGGCCGTGGTCTTCTCCGGCGTGGTGGCGCCCGGGTACTCCCCGGCGAGCAGCCCGGGCTGCACCCACCAGGCGTGCAGCACCGCGTCGTGCGGCCAGCGCTGCTCAACCATCGAACTGCGCGGCGATCATCCGGTTCGACGGATGGATCTGCCCGTGGCTGACCAGCCTGATGTCCAGGCCCGCATGCTCGACGATGCTCAGCGCCCGGATGATCGCGTCGTCGATCCAGGCGTCGTCGTTGCCGAACGCCCCGCCGCCGACCCGGGTGAGCAGCACGATGTTCGACGGACGGTCGACGGCGGCCAGCAGCGTGGCCTCGTACGCCGCTTCCAGCACCACCCGGGCGAACGCCTCCCACGACGACGGGCGTCCGCCGCCGTAGGAGACCGGCAGCGCCGAGCAGAACGCCTGGGACACGCTGTGGCGCTGCCCTTCCGGCATATCGGTGACCTCGACGCCGTGGTGGGTGCCGATCGCCAGCGCTCCCCGCGCGACGTCACGTAGCTGCTCGCCGCCCTCGGCAAGCAGCCCCGCGATGGCCGCCAGTCCGGTCTCGCTGCACAACGCGTAGCCGTTGCGCATCGTCCACAGCTGCGACACCGGCCGGCTGAGACGCTCCGACAACGCCTGCCCGACGTGGGCCAACCCGTCGAGCTGGCGGTCGCGGGTCTGGCCGTACTGATCGCCGACGGGAGCGAAGTAGTTGCGGTAGACGGTGGCCGCGCCGGCGGCCATTGCGCACGCCGGGCCCTGGGTGTGGTCGTCGCGGTAGCGGGTGACGCCGTGCTCCGGGGTGACGGCGGGCCCGGTCATCTCCAGCAGGTTGAACTGGGAGGCGACCTGGAACGTCGCCCCGGCGAGCTCCGGGTCGGCGTGCAGCGCGCGGGCGTCACCGACGACGCAGCGCACGGTGCTGCGGGGGCCGTCGGGCAGCTCGGTCTGCGCGCGCAGTGTCGCCAGCGTCGGCATCGTCAGCGTGCCGATGCCGTAGCGCTTGCCGTTGACGGTCGACACCAGTTCGTCGCCGTCGACCCGGAGCCGGCGGCGGGTGTCGTCATAGCCCAGTTCGGCGAAGCCGGTGAGGGTTTCGAACCAGTCGTCTCGCACCGCCCGATGATTGCACGGGGGTCTGACATCGAGCCCTACGCGGGCGGCGGCGCCGGCGGCGGGGGAGGTGGCGGCGGGGGAGCCGGCCACGGCAACACGATCGGCGGCAGCCCCGGGATCTCCAGCACGTTCTGCGGGGGAGGCGGCGGTGGCGCGTCGGGAGGTGGCGGAGGCGGCGGCGCGCTCGGGGGCGGCGGCTGGTAGACCGGCGCCGGGGCGATCCCGGTGCTGGTGTTGATGGTGATGATCGACCCCGGGATGGTCTTCCCTTTGGGCGTGGTACCCACCACGGTGCCCTTGCGCGACGAGCTGTTCACCGGGGTCGGTTCGGGCGCGACCTGAAAACCCGCATCCTCGAGCTTCTTGCGCGCCGCATCCAGCTTCAGGCCCGTGACGCTGGGCACCTCGCTGCCGGAGCCGCCCTCGACGTAGCGCGGATCGGTGGGCGGCATCGCGATGGGGCCGAAGTCGGTGGCGATGGGCTTCATCGCCCGATAC
>JAXHTL010000368.1:0-2191 GCA_034190095.1 Actinomycetota bacterium | reverse complement strand
AGCTCGGTCCCCTTGGTTCCACCGGATTCCATGTACTCTTCGGCGTTTTCCCTGGCCCAATCCATCGTGCTGGGCTCATAATCTCCAGTGAGAGGCACCTAGCCAGGCTAGCGAAATCGCAGCTCCAAAATTGCCGTTTCGGGTAGCCGAAATTTTTCCTGCGAGATATCGTCAAGGGATGACGACCGCCGAGCGCTTCCGCGAAACAGCGACCCGCCCGGCCGCGACCGTTTCGATCGCCGGGGTGCCCTGGCCCACCTACAAGGTGCTGGCACTCGTGCTCGGTCTACTGACCTTCGCCACCGTCGCCGTCGTGACGGCCGCGGCCGCGCCGGCCGTGCTCAGCGGCGCCGCCGTGGCCGCCCTGGCCTGGATCGTCCTCGGACTGCCCGCCTCGGCGCGGCACTGACGCCCCGCCTGGCCTGCCCGGCGATCGGCGTGCTGAGCCGACATGCGCAAGGTCGCGCACGCCCTCATCGGTGTCGCCGTCACCGCTGTCCCGGCCATCGGGTGGTTCGTCGACGGCTGGTCGGCCGGGACCACCCTGGTGGTGTACTGGTTCGAGACCGTAGCGGGCTGCCTGCTCGTCGCGGTCCGGATCGCCGCTCACCGGCGCTGGCATCCTAGCTGCGGCCACTTCCGGTACCGGGCGCGAGGACAGCACGGCACCGGCTTTCGCGCCTCGGTTTACCTGCACGGATTCCTCGTCACGACGGTGGTGTTCTGCGTGGCCCACGGCCTGTTCCTGGCCGCGATGCTGGCCCTGCTGAGCCGCACCGGTGGCCAGGACATGGCTTCGGTCACCTGGCGCAGCGCCGCCGGCGGGTGCCTGATAGTGCTGGCGCTTCTGGCCGTCGACCTCGCCGCAGACCTGCCCCGGATCGATGGCTGGTCGTTCTCCCAGCTCGAGCGGATCGCCGACCTCAGCATCGGGCGGGTCGCCGTCGTCCACCTGACGCTGGTCTTCGGCATGCTGGCGATCGTGCTGACCGACGCGCCCACCGCGCTGTTCGGTGTCTTCGTCGCACTCCGCGCGATGTATCAACTCAGTGTGGTGTTGCCGCAGTGGGAACCGGCGACCCCGCCGGCGTGGCTGCGCCGGTTGATGGATCGGCTCCCCCATGCACACCGGGGAGAACGATTCGAGGATTACTGGACGCGCGACCTACGCACCGAAGCCGACCGGCGCGAGCACAACGACCGGCCATGGCCCGACACCGGCCACCCCGGTACCCCGGATCGAGCGGCCCCGCGAGGTCACTGAACGCACGCCCGGGACGGATGCCGATTGGCGGCAGGTCGCTGAGGCTTCCCCGGCCCGTCAACAGCCACACTGTCAGCGTGGACAACGCCCGACAGCAGGCCGCCAAGGGGGCACTCGCCACCGAGAGCCGCATCCCTGTCCTGATCGCGCTCGTCGCGGCGATGACGCTGCAGCTGGCCATCCCCAAGGACTACACGCTGATCCCCCGCTGGCCGCTGATCGTGATGGAGGCGATCCTGCTGGTGGTGATGGCGCTGACCAACCCGGACCGGGCAACCCGCGCCACCCGGATCGGCACCTACGCCACCTTCGCCTTGCTGACGGCCATCACGGTGGACAACACCGCCTCGGCCGTCGTGCTCGACATCCGCATCCTGTCCGGCCAGGTGAGCAACGACGCCGCCGGCCTGCTGGGCAGCGGGGCGGCCATCTACCTGACCAACATCGTGGTGTTCGGCATCTGGTTCTGGAAGCTCGACAGCGGAGGGCCGGTGGCCCGCAGCCGCGGCGAGCGCCGCTATCCGGACTTCATGTTCCCGCAGATGGGTAACCCCGAACTGGCACCGCCGGACTGGCGGCCCGCCTTCGTCGACTACGTCTACCTCAGCATCACGAACGTGATGGCCTTCTCCCCGACCGACACCATGCCCCTGGCCCGGTGGGCGAAGGTGATGATGTCGCTGCAGGCGATGGTCGCGCTGTCCACCGCCGCGCTGGTCATCGCCCGTGCGGTGGGTGTGCTGGGGTGAGCGTGGGACCGTCCAGGCGACGGAGCACCGGCAGCACCACCAGCGCGACCGCCTGAACCGCGATCACCACGACCACCACCGCGCTCACCGACCGGGAGTAGAGCCATCCGGTCAGCGCTCCCCCGGCGGCCGCCGCGGCACCCCAAAACGCGGCCGCCCGACCAAAAGCGGGGGCCCC
>JAXHTL010000367.1:0-2248 GCA_034190095.1 Actinomycetota bacterium | reverse complement strand
GGACCGGGTCGCCCTGCGTGCCGAGGCGAGGGCGCACTTCGGTTTCGCCGAGGACGCCAGGGTGCTGTTGGTGTTCGGCGGATCCCAGGGCGCGCAGTCACTCAACAGGGCCGTGGCCGGAGCCGCGAAGCGCCTGGCCGAGCAGGGCATTTCGGTGTTGCACGCGCACGGGGCGAAGAACACCCTGGATGTGCCCGAACCCGCGCCGGGCGATCCGCCCTATGTCGCGGTGCCCTACCTGGACCGGATGGACCTGGCCTATGCCGCCGCCGACCTGGCGATCTGCCGATCGGGTGCGATGACGGTGGCCGAGGTCGCCGCCGTCGGGCTGCCCGCGGTGTACGTCCCGCTGCCGATCGGCAACGGTGAACAACGGCTCAACGCCCTGCCGGTGGTCGAGGCCGGCGGCGGCCTACTCGTCGAAGATGCTTCGCTGACAACGGATTTCGTGGCAGGGCCGGTTGCCGAGCTGCTCGCCGACGGGTCCCGGCTGGCCGCGATGGCGACCGGGGCCGTGCTGGCCGGTCACCGCGACGCCGCGCTGCGGGTGGCCCAGGTGGCGCTCGACGTCGCGCGGTCCGCCCGCGACGGGCGGGGCCGACGATGAACGCCCCCGAACTGCCCGAGGAGCTGCGGCGGGTGCACATGGTGGGCATCGGCGGCGCGGGCATGAGCGGTATCGCGCGCATCCTGCTCGACCGCGGCGGGCTGGTGTCGGGATCCGATGCCAAGGATTCCCGCGGGGTCATCGCGCTGCGGGCTCGCGGAGCGACCATCCGCATCGGCCACGACGCGTCGTCGCTGGACATGCTGCCGGGCGGGCCCACGGCGGTGGTCACCACACACGCGGCCATCCCGAAGACCAACCCGGAACTGGTGGAGGCACGCCGGCGGGGGATCCCGGTCATCCTGCGGCCCGCGGTGCTGGCCAAGCTGATGGCGGGGGACACCACGCTGATGGTGACCGGTACCCACGGCAAGACCACCACCACGTCCATGCTGATCGTCGCCCTGCAGCACGGGGGTTTCGATCCGTCCTTCGCCGTCGGCGGCGATCTGGGTGAGGCCGGGACCAACGCACACCACGGCAGTGGGAACTATTTCGTCGCCGAGGCCGATGAGAGCGACGGATCGCTGCTCGAATATCTGCCCGACGTCGTGGTGGTCACCAACATCGAAGCCGACCACCTGGATTTCTTCGGCAGTGTGGCGGCCTACAGTGCGGTCTTCGACCAGTTCGTCGAGTGCATCAGACCCGGCGGCGCGCTGGTGGTGTGCACCGACGACGCGGGGGCGCGGGAGCTGGCCGAACGCAGCGCCGCCCGCGGGGTGCGCGTGCTGCGCTACGGCAGCAGCGCCGGCGGCGCCGAGGACACCCTCGACGGTGTGCTGCTGGACTGGCGGGGGCAGGGCACCGGTGCGGTGGCCCATGTCCGGTTGCGCGGTGAACCCCACCCACGGGTGATGCGGCTGTCGGTGCCCGGCCGGCACATGGCACTCAACGCGCTGGGCGCGCTGCTGGCCGCGACCCAGGCCGGTGCGCCGGCCGATGTCGTGCTCGACGGGCTGGCCGGATTCGAAGGGGTGCGCCGGCGTTTCGAACTGGTCGGCGCGGCCCACGGGGTGCGGGTCTTCGACGACTACGCCCACCACCCGACCGAGGTCCGCGCCACGTTGACCGCGGTGCGGGAGGTGACGTCCGCGGCCGGCCCCGGTCGTTCGATCGTGGTCTTCCAGCCGCATCTGTATTCGCGCACAGAGGCTTTCGCCGCGGAGTTCGCCGCGGCGCTCGACCTCGCCGATGAGGTCTTCGTGCTCGATGTGTATGCCGCGCGGGAGCAACCGCTGGCCGGGGTGAGCGGGGCGACCATCGCGGACTCGGTCACCGCGCCGGTGACCTACGTGGCGGACTTCTCGGCCGTGCCTGCGAGGGTTGCGGCGGCAGCGGAGCCCGGTGACGTGGTGGTCACGATGGGGGCCGGCGATGTCACGCTGCTGGGCAAGGAGATCCTCGCCGAGCTGGCCCGCAAGTCGAACCGCAGCGCGCCGGGCGCCGGCGGGAGGGTTCGGCGATGACCGAGCCGGACAAGGGGGCGCCCCTCGCCGGTGAGGCCGGCGGCGCCGACGAACCCGGTATCGAACCGGAGGGCACCGAGGTCACCGACGCGGACGTTGACCCGACCGAGTCCGCCGAGGAGGCCGGCGGGGAGGCCACGGCGGGCCCGGCGGCCGAGGACACGGAGGGTCC
>JAXHTL010000366.1:0-2265 GCA_034190095.1 Actinomycetota bacterium | reverse complement strand
GTGTTCGGCGGCACCACCCCCTACATCGTCACCTGGCTGACCGCGACCACCGGCAACTCGATCGCCCCCGCCTACTACCTGGTGATCGCGGCCGTCATGTCGCTGGCCACGGTCGTCACCCTGCGCGAGACCGCGGGCCGTTCGCTGGCCCAGGTGCACTAGGGCCGGGCTAGGCTGGGCCCACCAGTACCACGAAGGGGAGACGCGGAGATGAAGCTTCAGGTTTTGCCCTACGTCACCGTCGAGATCGACGATCGGCTCCGGCGCCGGGTACGGCGGGCCGGAGAACGGCTGCGGGTCGACCTGCGGGCTTACCTGCGCAGTGCGGCTGACGACGTCGACACCGCCGGCCACCGGGTGCGCGGCATGTGTGACCGGGCCGCCGACCGGGTGGATTCGGTGGTCGGCTCGGTCACCGACCGGATCGCCCCGGAAACCGAGCCGGTCACCCTGCGGGTGGTCGACGGCCGCGAGGCGAGCTGACCGTCCGGCGCCGGGCCGGCTAGCTGGAGTTCGACACCCGGCCGCCGACCAGCAGCGATGCACCCAGGCCGAGCAGGCCGACCACGGCGACCGGGATCGCCCACATCCGCCGCGACGACAGCGCCGACTCGCACTCGGCGACGTAGTCGGTGTGCGGAACGAGTTCGTTGATCACCGGCAGGTTGGCCGGGTTGCTGTCGTCGACATCGCGCGCCTGCGACAGATCCGCGGCGATCGCGTTACCGCAGCCGATGCTGGACTCGGGTCCGGTGACCGACACCGGGACCAGTAATGCGATGACGCCGACCAGCAGCACCACGCCTGAAACCATCATCACCAACCGACGCACGTTCATGCCGGCATTAGTGCCCGGTCGGTGCGCGGCGGAAACCCGATCGTCGCAATTCCGACACGCCAGCGGACTGGGCGACGCCGGGTCAAGTGTGCTGTCCTTGTCGGGTGATCGGGCAAGGTCTGACAGTGCTTCTGGCGCTCCTGGCCGCGGTGTTCCTCGCGGTCGGCATCGTGGTGCGCCAGCGCGCGACCATCGACGTGCCCGCGGAGCACGGGGTCAGCCCGGTGATGTTCCAGACGTTGGTCCGGCGGCCGTTGTGGTGGGCGGGCACCGCGGCCGCGGTCGCCGGCTACCTGTTCCAGGCGCTGGCGCTGGCTACCGGATCGCTGCTGTTGGTGCAGCCGATCCTGGTGTCGGCGCTGCTGTTCGCGCTGCCGCTGAGCGCGCGGTTGGCCCACCGCCGGGTCAGCCGCGCCGAGTGGGGGTGGGCGGTGTTGCTGACCACGGCGTTGGCCGTGTTCGTGGTGCTCGCCAAGGCCAGTCCGGGCGACTATGCCGCGTCGCTGTCCACCTCGGCGGTGGTGGCCGTGGTGTGCACCGTGGCGGTGCTGGCCTGTGTGATCGTCGCGGTACGCAACGCCGGGTGGCAACGGGCGGTGCTGCTGGCCGTCGCGGTCGGGGTGTTGTTCGGTGTCGTCGCCGTGCTCACCAAGCTCGTCATGCACGTGTTGACCCACCAGGGGGTGGTGGCGGTCCTGACCACCCCGGTGCTCTATCTGCTCGCCCTGCTCGGGGTGGTTTCCACCCTGCTGCAGCAATCGGCGTTCCACGCCGGCTCCCTGCAGACGTCGGTGCCCACGATGCTGGTCCTCGAACCGATGGTGGCCGTCCTGCTGGGCGCCGTGGTGCTCGGCGAGCACCTCGACGTCAGCGGCTGGGACGCCGTCGCGATCGCGGTGGCCACCGCGGCGATGCTCGCAGGCACGATCGCGCTGGGCCGCGACGAGGGCGCCTACGAAGAGCAGCTCGAGGCCACCCTCACCGAGGGCGTCACGAAGTCCTGACCGGGTGGGCCGGCGGCTGACCCCCGTGCCAGGACGACCACCGGCCGATGGTGACGGCGATGACCGGACCGGCGAGGGCCACCTGCCGGTACTGGGAGTACTTCTCCCGCAACGCGGCATGACCGGTGGAGACCTGTTCGCCGTGCAGGTGGATCGTTGCCGCACCGTCGGCGCGCACCCACCACAGCCGGCTCCAGTCGTCCTCGTAGTGGTCGACCAGCAGGCTCACCGTTGCGTTGGCCTCGATGTTGGCCAGCCGGCGCAGCCGGTGCGTCGACTTCGGTTTGGCATCCACCGCGGTGTAGAGCACGTCGGTGCGGCCCGCGGGCAGCGCGAACACCACCGGAACCAGGTGCGGTGCGCCGTCGGCACCCGCGGTCCCCAGCACCGCGACCGGTGACGACGAGAACAGCTCGACGGCAT
>JAXHTL010000365.1:0-2271 GCA_034190095.1 Actinomycetota bacterium | reverse complement strand
GGAGGTCTCCTCGAAAGCCCGCAAGACCGAGATCCTGCACACGCTGGCCGGGCAGAACCCAGCCGACCAGAGCACCGAGACCAGCGGGACCGGCGACGCCACGGACGCCGGCGGCCGGGTGTCGGCCCGCGACGACACCCGAACCGTCCAGCCCGGCGATGGCCGACCACAGATCGCCTCGCAGGTGGCGGCCTTCAGTCAGCTGGCCGAGGCGCGCGCCGAGGGCCAGACGGTCCCGCTGCCGCGGGCCCTGACCGGTAACGATCGCCGTACCCATGTCCGCCAGACGATCCGGGAAGACCACCGGCTGCGCATCGCCCGCCACAACGAGGAGGCCTTCGAGAAGTTCGACAAGCTGGCCGGCTCGCGGTTCTCGTTCTTCCGCGGCACGGCGCTGCTGTTCTACCGGGACATGGCCGGCGACGACGCCTGGATGCCCACGGTGCTGGCCGCCGGCGACATCCACCCCGAGAACTTCGGGGTCATGCCCAACGCCGACAACGTGCCGATCTTCGGCATCAACGACTACGACGAGGTGTTCTACGCCCCGTTCACCTGGGACCTCAAGCGGGGGGCGACGGGGTTCCTGATCGCGGCCGACGAGATCGGCGGATACGGCCGCAAGAAGCGTCACAAGATCGCCTGCTCGTTCGTGCGCGGCTACGCGGCCAAGGTCAGCGTCTACGCCGCGGACAACACCGAGGAGTCCTCCGACCTGCGGCGCGACAACGCGCCGGAGCTGATCGCCGACCTGTTCGACGACGCGACCTCGGGTGGGCGGGCCAAGTGGCTGACCAAGAAGTACTACAACGAGAACAGGACCGGCTTCCGGGCCAGCAAGAAGCTGGTCCCCATCACCAGCCGCCGCGACGAGTTCCAGGAACTGATCGACCGCTATGTCGCCGAATCGGGGTTGCAGGTGCCGCCGCGGGCGGGCTCGATGCGGGTCAAGGACGTCGCCGAGCGGCGCGGCCAGGGCACGGCCTCACTGGGTCTGGTGCGCTATTACGTGATGATCGAGGGCCCGCTGGCCGACGCCTCGGACGACCTGCTGCTCGAACTCAAACAGGCGCGCCGCTCGGCACTGGAAGGTCTGGTGCCGCGCTCCGAGCACGTCGTCGACGGCAACGCCGACCGCGTGGTGCACGGCCAGCGGGTACAGCTGGTCAGTGGGGACACCTTCTACGGCAGCATCAAGCACCGCGGCATCAGCTTCCTGGTGCGGGAGCGCTCGTGGTTCCGCGACGACATCGACCTCGACGACCTGTCCTTCGAGCAATGGTGCGACTACGCGCGCATCTGCGGCGAGGTGCTCGCCCAGGCGCACTCGCTCTCCGACGAGGCCGGCCTGCTCGACCACGACGTCGAACCCGACATCGTCGACGCGATGGGCGTACCCGATCTGTTCGTCGACGACATCGTCCGCTACGCCGAGGAGGCCGACACTCGGTGCCGGCGCGACCACGAGGCGTTCCGCGACGATCACGCGCTCGGCGCGTTCCGCCGCATCGACCTGGTCTACCGCTGAGGCCGCCCCCAGCCGGCGGGACACCGACCGTGCGCACGGAGGCGGCGACCGACGATGGTTGAGTCGCTGACCGCAAATGTGCTGCTGTTCGCCGTCGCCGCCGCGGTGATCGGTGTCGGCGGGGTGCTGCTGACCCGGCGCGCCGAGGAGATCGCCAAGATCACCGGGCTCGGCGACCTGCTCACCGGAGCCATCCTCATCGGCGCGGTGACCTCACTGTCGGGATCGATCATGTCGGTGGCCGCCACCGTGCAGGGCGACGCCTCCCTGGCAGTCAGCAATGCCGTCGGCGGAATCGCCGTCCAGACAACGTTTCTGGCCATCGCCGACATGACCTACCGACGGGCCAACCTGGAACACGATGCGGCGTCGGAGCCCAATCTGCTGCAGGGCGCCGTGCTGATCGGCCTGCTCGCGCTGCCGCTGATGGCGATGGCGCTGCCCGGGCTGGGCAGCTTCGGGCTGCATCCGGTGTCGGTGCTCATCGTGCTCGGGTACCTGCTGGGACTGCGGTTGACCCGCGGCGCCCAGGAGGCGCCGATGTGGCAGCCGCGGCTGACCACCGATTCCCCGCCGGAACGGGTCGAGGACGACGCCCCGCCGCTGGGCGTGCTGCAGACATGGGTGAGCTTCCTGACGCTGGCCGGACTGGTCGCCGGCTGCGGATGGGTGCTGGCCCGGGTGGCGCCGGTGCTGTCGACTCAGGTCGGCATGGACCAGTCGCTGATGGGCGGCATCTTCAC
>JAXHTL010000364.1:0-2314 GCA_034190095.1 Actinomycetota bacterium | reverse complement strand
CAGGGAGATCCGGATGACCCCGGAGGGCAGCCGGATCCATTCGGCGTATCGACCGGGCACGATCAGGAACACGCTGTGGCCGGCAGCGCAGTATTCGGCACCCAGACGGTCCACGGCGGTGCGCAGACCGCCGGACCGGGGCCCGTAGAAGTTCGCGACCTGGACCACGCGCATCACTGCATATCAGCCTGCTCGCGTGTGCGGGAACCAACGGGAACCAAGCGCGCCGCCGAACAGCTGGTTGCGTATCGGTGTTGCTAGCCGACGTGGGTGGACAGCCAGTCCAGCGTTCGGCGCCACGCGTCGGCTGCGGCGCTCGGGTCGTACCGCTCGCCCGTGTCGTTGAAGAACGCGTGGTTGGCGCCGGGCTCGGTGACCAGTTCGTGGACCAGGCCGGCGCGTTCGAGGGCGGCGGCCGCGGCGGGTTCGGTGGCGTTGACGCGCTGGTCGAGTTCACCGTAGAAACCCAGCACCGCGACGCCTTCGGAACCGGAGAAGTCCGGGTCATCGGGGGTCGGGCCGTAGAACGGTAACGCCGCGGACAGCTCAGGGGCCCCGCTGTCGAGCAACCGCCAGACGAGCCCACCCCCCATGCAGAAGCCGATGACGGCGATGCCGAGGTCCGGGGTGCGGCGCTGCACCTCGGCGATTCCGGACCGCAGGTCGGCGACCATGGCTTCGGGGGCGAGGCTGCCCAGCGCCGCGGTCGCTGCCGCCGGGTCGGTGAACGTGGCGGTGCCACCCTGGCCGGACAACAGATCGATCGCCAGGCTCGAGTAGCCGGCGCCGGCCAGTCGACCAGCCACCGACCGCGTCCAGTCGTTGAGTCCCTTGTTCTCGTGGATGACCAGCATGCCGCCGCGCGGGTCGACCGCCTCGGCCCAGGCTCCCTGCAGCTCCCCGGTGGGGCCGGCCCAGGTGACCGGCGTGGTGGGCAGGGCGGATGCCATGCCCGGCGGCGCCGTGTCGGGCGGCGGTGCCGGCGACGCTGTAGTGGGTGAAGGCGCGGCTGAACCGGTGCTGTCCTGCCGGCTGCCGCATGCGGCGATCAACGACGTCGCCGCGGCCGCGCCGACACCCAGCAGGCTCAGCCGGCGCAGCGCCTCGCGCCGGGAGAACAACCCGTCGACGTGGTCGGTGGCGATCTCCTCGGCGATGTAGCGCTGCAGGGGCGTCATCGGCACCATTATGCCGATCCGACCTGTGGTGCAGATCACATGACGTCAGTAGACACTTGCCTGAATCTGTTCACTGATTTCGTTGACACCCGCCCACCGGGGCGGTTCGATGGCGGTGTGGGCAGTGATGTGACGTACGACACGGTCATCCGTAACGGTCGCTGGTTCGACGGCAGCGGAGGGCCGTCGGCGGTGCGGACTCTCGGCATCCGCGACGGCCATGTCGTCGCGATCACCCCCGGTGATCTCGACCCGGGTGCGGCGCAGGTGATCGACGCCACCGGCAAGTGGATCCTGCCCGGCATGATCGACATCCACACCCACTACGACGTGGAGGTGCTCGGTGGGCCGTCGCTGTCGGAATCGTTGCGACACGGGGTCACCACCGTGCTGCTGGGGTCCTGCTCGTTGTCCACCGTGTACATCGGCGCCGAGGACGCCGGCGACATCTTCGGCCGGGTGGAGGCGATCCCCCGCGAACACGTCATCGGCGCCGTCGAGCGGCACAAGAGCTGGTCCAACGGTGAGGAGTACATCGCTGCGCTGCATGAGCGCGCCCTCGGCCCCAACGTGGCGGCCTTCATCGGGCATTCCGACATGCGCGCGGCCGTCATGGGTCTGGACCGAGCCACCCGGCGGGACGAACGACCGACCCGCGCTGAGCAGGCCCAGATGGAGCGCATGCTGACCGAGGCGCTGCGCGCGGGATTCGTGGGGATGTCGTCGCAGCAACTGCTTTTCGACAAACTCGACGGCGATGTGTGCCGGTCACGCACACTGCCCTCGACCTACGCCCGGCCGCGCGAGTTGCGCCGGCTGAAGTCGCAGCTGCGCCGTTCGAACCGGGTGCTGCAGTCCGGGCCGGACATCGAGAACCCGCTGAACCTGCTGTCGCAGGCGGCGCAGTCGGTGGGTATCGTGCGCAACCCGCTCAAGACCAGCTTGCTGTCGGCCGCCGACGTCAAGTCCAACCCGCTGGCGGTCAAGATCCTGGGGCCGTTGGCCCGGCTGGCCAACGCACTCGGCGGCAACTTCCGGTGGCAGCACCTTCCGGTGCCGTTCGAGGTGTACGCCGACGGCATCGACCTGGTGGTCTTCGAGGAGTTCGGGGCGGGGGCGGCCGCGCTGCATCTGCG
>JAXHTL010000363.1:0-2338 GCA_034190095.1 Actinomycetota bacterium | reverse complement strand
ACCGCCTCCGGGCAGATGTCGAACGCGCTGACCTGCGCCGCGCCCGCGGCTGCCGCGGCGACAGCGACCACGCCGGTGCCGGTGCACAGATCGGCCACCCGGGCGCCGGGCGCCAGCCCGGCGTCGGTCATCGCCTCGATCAGCAGCTGCGAATCCTGTTGCGGGGGATAGACCTGGGGTGCGATCGGCGGGGCGTCGAAGTCGGTGTAGGCGCTCGTCACGAACGTTTCTATGCCCGTTTCTGCGCCGCCGAAACGCGCGGCGCGGACCGGCCGGTTACACCGATGTCGTGGCTAGATGTCGTGACCCGGGAGGTTGTTGACGGCGTGCCTGCTTGAAAGTGGGAGGACCTCCTGACGGAGTGGATGTGTCTGGCATTCACCCGTAGGAGCTCCTCGTGTCTCACGCTAACGCCCGTACCAAACTGTTCGCTCGTCGCCTGATCGTCGGGCGTGTCGCTGCTGGTTAGCCGCTCGCGCATGTGGCCGAGCAGCTGGGTATTTCCCGGTCAACGGTCTACAAGTGGTTGCGACGAAGACGGCGATGCGGCCCTGGCCGACCGGTCGTCGCGACCGATCCGGACGCCGGCGCGCACAAGCGCCAAAGTGGAGCACACAGTGCTCGCAGCCCGGCACCGACACAAGCGCGGCGCTGTCGTGCTGGCTGCCGAGCTCGGCCTGGACCCGTCGACCGTGGGCCGGATCCTGGCACGCCATCAGGTGCCACACCTGTCGGCGATCGACCCGATCACCGGCGCGCCGGTGCGCTGCCCGCGACGCAGTCCCAACTGTTATGAACATCGCGCACCCGGCTGTCTGCTGCATGTCGATGTCAAAAAGCTCGGCCGTATCCCCACCGGCGGTGGGTGGCGTCTGCACGGCCGCGATGCCGCAGGGTCGGTGGCCAACCGGCACAAGAAGATCCGGATCGGCTACGACTACGTCCACACCGCCATCGATGACCACACCAGGCTGGCCTACAGCGAGGTGCATCCCGATGAACAGGACCTGACCTGCGCTGGATTTCTCCATCGGGCGTTGATCTGGTTCGCCGCCCACGGTGTGCGCGTGCGACGGCTGCTGACCGACAACGCGTTGGTCTACCGCCACGGCACCAACTGGGGCTGGGTGTGCACCGCCTGGGGGCTGCGATGCCGATACATCAAACCCGGCTGTCCCCGGACCACGGCAAAGCAGAACGGTTCAACCGCACCCTGCTCACCGAATGGGTCTACGCTCGGCCCTGGACGTCAAACAGCCTGCGCACACGAGGCCTTGACCGATTTCTCCGCCGATACAACACTCGACGAGGCCACTCCGCCCTCGGCGGAAAACCACCCATCAGCCGGCTCGCCGCCTGACAACAACGTGTCAGGTCACGACAGCTAGACGCAGGGCCTGAAGAACGGGGTGATCTCCGGCCCACACAGCGGCGCACGCGGTGGAAGCTGGGGCGGCGGTGGAAGCTGGGGCGGCGGTGGAAGCTGGAGTGGCGGCAGTGCGCCGAGTGCGGGTAGTGCGACGGCGGGTGCCGCGATCGTCGGTGCGACCAGCGGGGTTAGATCGGGCCAGAGATTGACACCGACACCGATACCGGGCAATCCGACGCCCGGCAGGCCGAGTTCGACTGGTACCTCGTCGACCAAGGAGTTTTGCACCAGGGGGCCTTCGCCCCATTCCATCGGCGGCAGGTTCTGCAAGTTGGCCAGGTTCTCGGCGGGAGTTTGGTTCGGGTCGATCGCCTGGATGGCCGCTGACATCGCGTCGGTGCACTGTCCGTCGCGGTTCAGCTGACCTCGGTCGCATTTCACCGGGGCGCAACCCCCTCCGGGGCCAGCCACTTCACCGGGCGCGCAGGCACTGCTGATGGCAGGCGAAATTAGGACCGCGATTCCCATCGGGACCGCGGACATGGCTGCAACCAGCACTGACGATGCAGTGCGCCGTCGTCGACTTACCATGCGCTGTCTCCCCAATACTCCAGATCGGCGACTGTTGCTGATCAGCCTATGGTATCGGCTCGGCCCTCACATAACTCCACGTATCTGATCCTCCGCGAATTGGACTAGGCACACGGCGGCCAACCGGAGCCTGCGTGTTGCCGAACCTGCCCTGGGTTGGGTCGTCTATGCGGCCGATGTGGCCATCGCCGCCGGCTGCCGGGTCGGGGTGATCCAGCCCCGGACACCCTTGACCGATGCCCGGTCGAGCAGCTCCCGATACTGGTCGTCGGAGACGGTCCGGGTGCGGCTGAGCAGGAACCCGCTGAAGCCGGTGGGGTCGCTGACGATGGCCCACTCGTAGTCCGGATCGAGGTCGACGATCCAGTAGTTGCCCGG
>JAXHTL010000362.1:0-2367 GCA_034190095.1 Actinomycetota bacterium | reverse complement strand
ATCCGGATCTTGCCGTCGGTGTCCAGCGTCATGAACCGCCAGGTCGCGTCCACCAGTGGATTGACCACCGTTAGCTCCAGGTTGTACCGCTCGGCGATCGCCGCCCAGTAGTCCACGCTGGCCCCGCCGAGCGGATCGGCTCCGATACGGATGTCCTCGGCGCGGATGGCGTGGATGTCGACCACATTGGGCAGGTCCGCGACGTACATGTCGAGGTAGTCGTGGCGCTCGGCGGTGCCCAGCGCCCGGGCCAGCGGCACCCGCTTGACCGCCTCGAGGCCACCGGCCAGGATCTCGTTGGCCCGTTTGGCGATGGCGCCGGTGGCGTCGGTGTCGGCCGGGCCGCCGTTGGGCGGGTTGTACTTGAAGCCGCCGTCACGGGGAGGGTTGTGTGACGGGGTGACGACGATGCCGTCGGCCAGGCCGGTATCGCGGCCCCGGTTGAAGGTCAGGATCGCGTGGCTGACCGCCGGTGTGGGGGTATAGCGGTCGGCCGAATCGATCATTGCGACAACGTCGTTGGCGGCCAGCACCTCCAGCGCCGACACCCACGCCGGTTCAGACAGCGCATGGGTGTCGCGGCCGATGAACAGCGGGCCGGTGGTGCCCTGGGCGGCCCGGTACTCGACGATGGCCTGCGTGGTCGCCAGGATGTGCGCCTCGTTGAAGGCCGCGTCCAGACTGGAGCCGCGATGCCCCGAGGTCCCGAAGGCCACCTGCTGGTCGACATCGTCGGGGTCCGGATCGACCGTGTAGTAGGCCGTCACCACCTGGGCCACATCGATGAGATCGTCGGGTTGCGCCGGTTGACCGGCTCGAGGGTTCGCCGCCATGGTGTCGATTCTGCTACGTCGCGCGCTGTCGTAGGACACGGGAGGCCATCGTCTGGGCATACTCTTCGGTGATGGCTGTTGACCGGCGAGAACTGGCCGCGGTGTTCGCCGGCGGCGCGCTGGGCACACTGGCGCGGGTCGGTCTGGAGAAACTCGCCGCGCCCGACCCCGGCAGCTGGCCGTGGCCGACCTTCGTCGCCAACATCGTCGGCGCATTCCTGCTCGGGTTCTTCGTGACCCGCCTGCTCGAACGCCTGCCGTTGTCGAGCTACCGCCGCCCGTTCCTGGGCACCGGGTTCTGCGGCGGCCTGACCACCTTCTCCACCATGCAGGTCGAGACCCTGACCATGGTCGAGCACGGCCACCACGGCCTGGCGGCCGGATACCTCGCCGTCAGCGTCGTGCTCGGCCTGCTGGCGGTCTATGTGGCGTCGGCGTGGGTGCGCCGGGTGCGGGTGCGCCGATGACCGAGGCGCTGACCTGGATCGGTGTGCTGGTGTGCGGCGGCCTGGGCTCGCTGCTGCGTTTCACGGTGGACAAGGCGGTGTCGAAGCGGGCCAGACGTGCGTTCCCGTTCGGCACCCTGGCGGTCAACATCAGCGGCGCGCTGCTGCTCGGTTTCGTGGCGAGCCTGGCGCTGAACCCCCACGTCGCGTTGCTCGCCGGGACCTCGTTCGTCGGCGCCTACACCACGTTCTCCACCTGGATGCTGGAGACCCAGCGCCTCGCCGAGGAACGCCAGATCGCCGCGGCGCTGGCCAACATCCTGGTCAGCCTGGTGCTGGGCATCGCCGCGGCGCTGCTGGGCCAGACGATTGCGGGGCTGCTGTGAGTGCACCTCAGGAGCAGGGCGAGATCCTCACGCTGGGCACCTATTTCGCCGAACGTGAGCGCCGCAACGGCCGCTTCCTGGCCGAGGAGATGCTGGATCTCTTCGGCGAACGCGGCGTCGCCACCAGCATCATGCTGCGCGGCATCGCCAGCTTCGGGCCCGCACACGTCGAACGCAGCACCCAGTCACTGACGCTGTCCGAAGACCCGCCGGTGACCATCACCGCGGTCGACACCCCGGGCCGCATCCTGCCGCTGGCCGACGAGGTCGCGGCCATGACCGGCCGCGGGGTGATCACGCTGGAGCGCGGCCGCCTGGTGCCGGCGCTCGGCGCCGGACACCACGGCGACACCGTGCGGCTGTCGCTGTATCTGGGCCGGCGGCAGCGGGTCGCCGGCGCACCCGCCTACGTCGCCGTCTGCGACGTGCTGCACCGTCTCGGATTCTCTTCTGCCGAGACGTTTCTCGGTGTCGACGGGACGGTGTCGGGCCAGCGCCGCAAAGCACGGTTCCTCAGCCGCAACACCGACGTCCCGGTGATGGTGGTCGGCGTGGGCGGCGCCGACCAGGCCGGCGCGGCGATCGACGAACTGCGCGGGCTACTCACCGAGCCGCTGTTCACCGTCGAGCGCATCGTGCTGTGCAAGAGCGACGGCAAGACCTTGGCGGACCCCCGCGACGTCACCGGCGCCTACGTCAAGC
>JAXHTL010000361.1:0-2399 GCA_034190095.1 Actinomycetota bacterium | reverse complement strand
GAACGCGGCGCGAGTCCGGACCGGCGTCACGAATCGGTGCGTGGTGCACCGCGGGACAGCTGGCCGGCGGCCCGGCACACCAGCTCGGCCAATCGCGGGTGGGTCTCGGGGGGCATGCGCTCGGTCGGGCCGCTGATCGCCACCGCGCCGATCGGCCGCCCGTCCGCTTCGAACACCGGCGCGGCGATGGTGGTGGTGGGGGCGGTGACGTCACTGCTGACGGCGTAGCCGCGCGCACGGCAGTCGTCGAGGAGCGCGAGAAAGGCGGCGTCGGGCGGTTCGCCGAGGAACTCGGCCCGCCGTTTGGCGCTGAGGAAGGGCAGCAGGATGCGACCGGTGGCGCTGTCGCGCGCGGGAACGATCGTGCCGATGCGCGGCACCATGCGCAGCGGCTGGTTGCTTTCGGCCACCAGGGACACCACCAGCTGCGCGCCGTCGGGCTCGCTGAAGATCGCGGTCTCGCCGGTCTGGCCGGCCAGCTGTTCGAGCACCGGCTGGATGGACTGGCGCAGATCGGATTTGGCACGCGAGCTGTGCGCGATGTTGAGAATGCGCACGGTGGTCTCCCACCGGGTCATCTGATCCTCGCGCGCCTGGATCCAACCCTGGTCGGCCAGCGTCACCAGTGCGCGCTGCACCGCGCTCTTGTCCATGTCCAGCATTCGCGACAACGCCGCGACCCCCACCGGCTGGTGCGCGGCCACCGCTTCGAACACGACGAGCACGCGCGCAGCAGTGGAGCTGCCCTTGACGGCCATCTACAACCTCGTTAGTGTTAAATAATGACTTAGCGTATCAGTTATTGATATGGAGTCAAGCGTTCAGTTCATCGAGTCGGAGGTACGCAGCCGTGTCATCCATCCACATCAGTCCGCTCCGCGACGACCTGTCCTTCGGCGCGCGGGTCACCGGAGTCACCCTGGAGACACTCGAGGACCAGGGCGTACGCGATCAGCTGCGCCGGCTCTTCGACGAGCGCGGGATGATCCTGTTCGAAGGCGTCGAACCCGACGGCCGCCTGCAGGTCGAGCTCAGCACGGTGTTCGGCCCGCTGAAGGACCATCCGGTGCCGACCGTGCCGCGCGCCGAGGGCGCCCTGCACCCGGGCGTGGTCGAGATCGGCCAGGCCCCCCGCCAGGGCAACATCGTGATGGTCGACGGCAAGGAGGTCACCTCCTGGCTGCCGTGGCACTTCGACCACTGCTACAACAACGAACTGAACCGGGCCGGTGTGCTGCGTTGTGTGACCGGCGTCAGCGAGGGCGGCGAGACCCAGTTCGCCGACGGGATCGACCTCTACCGGGCGTTGTCGCCCCAGTTGCGCGACCAGATCGAGGACCGCAACATCCTCTACAGCCTGAACCTGCGCTTCCGGGACATGCGTTTCGGTCTGACCGACGGGTTCCGCGAGGTGCAGCCGCACGTGGCGCTGCAGGACACGATCGACTACGGCAAGAAGCTGCCGCGCGCCGTGCATCCCGCGGTGTGGACCCGCCCCACCGGGGAGAAGGTCCTGCACGTCTCCCCGTGGATGGCCGAAGGCGTGGAGGGTGACGAGACCCCCGAGGGCGACGAGTTGCTCGAGGCGATCTGCAAGGAGATCCTGGCCAAGATCACGGCCTACACCCACACGTGGCGTCCCACCGACATGGTGATCTGGGACAACATCCGGATGCTGCACGCGGTCACCGGTCACGATCCGGACGAGCCGCGCATCATGCACCGCACCACGATCAAGGGCGACTACGGTCTGGGATACTTCGAGGGCAACGTGACGGGCGACAAGATCCTCGAGATGACGGTCTGAGCACCCGCCCGACCGAGGGGAGCGCATGGCCCGCGTCCATCCCGAGGCCTCCATCAGCCCGACCAAGGCGGAGCTGGCGCGCGCTTGGCTTTCCGCGGCAACATGGTTCGACGGCGACGCCGCCCTCGTCGAGGCTCCGTTCCGCTTCTCGTATCGGTTCGACGACCCTGCAGGCAAGGTCGGCATCGAGTCGATGCTGGTCCGCGACCGGGATCGGCTGATCCAGGTACCGTTGACCTATCGCGAGTCGCCTCTGGAGGGCGCCGAGCAGGCGCTGTTGACCACCATGACCCATTCGGTCCTGGGCCGGCGGTGGGTGTATGACGGCATCGCCGACCCGGTCCTGGTCGCGGAGTTCATCCGGGCGATCGTGGAAGGCCGCACCTCGGCAGGTCTGGAATTCACCGTCGACGGCGAGCAACACACCCGCCCGACCGCCGTCCAGGCGCGCGGGACCGGCATGGGAGACGCCGTGCCCGCCGACGTCGAGGTCGCCGGTGTCTCTGTAGTCGGGTCGACGGCTCATGTAGCAACCTCGCTGGGCCAGTTGCGGATTCCCTATGTCCTCGACCCACAGCAGCAGGCGGGCACG
>JAXHTL010000360.1:0-2414 GCA_034190095.1 Actinomycetota bacterium | reverse complement strand
CGTCCTGCCGCTGAAGCGGGCGTGGAAGATAGAGGCGATTGAGGACGCGTTGCGGCGGGCCGGTGCGCCGCTGGAAATGCGCGTACTAGATCATCCTACGGTGGCGGGCTTGCGCCAGGCGTTGGAAGAGGGCCCGGGATACGACGTGCTGATCGTGGACACCCACGGTGGCCCCGATGGTGCGCTCTGCTTTGAAGGTCCCCACGGAGAAAGCCACCCTCTCTCTCCTGCCGACCTGGGGCTCGTGCTGGTCGGAGGCGGCGTGCGGCTGGCGCTCCTTTCGGCCTGCCACTCGGCCGCTGCCTGCGATGCGCTGAGAGATGCCGGTGTCCCGGCCGTCGTGGGGATGGCCGAACCGGTGCGGGAGGGCGCCGCCCGCACCTACCTGGAGGTGTTTCTGGCGCGCCTGGCGCGAGGCGACCGGCTGGACGGGGCGCACGCGAGAGCCTGTGACGCGCTGCGCACCCGCTGGGCCGCGCAGCCGGGCGAGGCGGATCTGCCTCAATTGAGTGCCTCCAGGCGGCAGCAGCGTTGCCGCATGGTGCGGCCCGGCGCAGAGGGGGCGTATGTGCGCCTGGGTGAAAAGCCTGCCGCGCCGGGGCTTTCCTCTCCCAGTGGGGGGGCGACGCCCACTCCGCTTGTGTCCCTGCGTGGGCGCGAACTCGACCAGGTGCTGGTGCAGCGCATGTTGTTGACCCCGCCCGCGCTGGAAGACATCTCGCCGCTGGTGACGCTGGCTGGTTTTGGCGGCGTGGGCAAGACCGCGCTGGCGCTGGCCGTCGCCCGCTGGTGCTGGGAGCGGGACATCTTCCCCGGCGGCGTGTTTTTTGTCTCCCTGACCGATCTGCGCGTGGCGGAGGGAGAGACGCTGGCCGACCGATTGCTGCGCGAGTTCGATCTGCCCCTGCCACAGGTGCCGCCTGACCAGGACGAGTACCGTGCCAAAGTCGCCGCTCTCTATCAGTTGCTGGCCTGCGATCCGCCGCTCCTACTCCTCGACAACTTTGAGACCGCCTGTGCCGACGGGCGCAACCTGGCGCTGCTGACCCAACTGCGGCAGCGTTGCCCTGGCCTGCATATCCTGGTCGCCAGCCGTCGCGCCTCGCTGAACCTGCCTGGCGGGCAAGTGCACCCCCTGCATCCGCTGGAGGAGCGACCGGCGGTGGAGGTCTTTTGCGACCGGGCGCGGGAGGTGGGCAGGGTGGTGCGCGAGGCGGAGCGGGGGGCAGTGGCCGCGATCTGCGCTCTGCTGAACCGCATTCCGCTGCACATCCGGCTGGTGGCCAGCCACGCCCGCGCCGAGCGGCCGGCCGCTATCCTGGAGGGGCTGCACGACGCCGAACGGCGCTATCACCTGACGGCGGCCGACCTGCCCGACGAGCCGGCCCACCATCGCAGCCGCGAACTCTCTTTCCGCTACACCTACGACCTGCTGGACGTGGGCGGGAAGCGATTGTGGGCTGTCCTGGCGGCCGTCTTTGCCGGGGATCCCGACCGGGTTGCTGTGCGGGCCGTCTACGGCGCGAGGGCCGACGCAGCGCTGGATGAACTCCTGGACTGGCAGGTGGTGGAGCGAGAGGACGGGCGCCACCGGATGGCGGAACCGGTGCGGGATTTCGGGCGGGCACGGCTGGCGGAGCTGGGATTGGAGAGGGCGGAACTGCGAGCCCGCCACGCGGCACACTACCTGGCCGTGGCGCGGGAGGCCTTTACCGTGAAAAAGTACCAGGGGGGCGAGTGGGCTGGGGTGGAGGCGAGCGACGGAGCGGACATCTTTGCGGCGGCCGATTGGGCGCTGGCAGAACTGGAGCGGGCCGAGGGCGCGCCGGTGGAGGAACTGCTGGCGCGGTGGGACGAACTGGAGCCGAAGGGAGAGATGGTGTCGCCAGCGGGTGAGTGGGCTCATGTGATGTACAACTATGTCTTTCGTCGCCGGCCGCCTGGTGGCTACCGCTGGTTGGCAGGGGGGCTGGTGGGTTGGCGCTTGAGCGGAGCAGATGAGGCTCGCGCGCGGCAGGCGCTGCTGTGTAATGAGTTTGGCCTCATCCACAACGCCCGCGGGGAGTACGAAACGGCGCTGGAGTGGTACGAGCGCAGTCTGGCGCTGTGTGAGGAACTGGGCGACCGTGCGGGGCTGGCGACGACGTACAACAACATCGGCATCATCTATGATGCCCGCGGGGAGTACGAAACGGCGCTGGAGTGGTATATGAAGGACCTTGCCATCAGCGAGGAACTGGGCGACCGGGCGGGGCTGGCGACGACGTACAACAACATCGGGGGTATCTACAAGGCCCGCGGGGAGTACGAAACGGCGCTGGAGTGGTACGAGCGCAGTCTGGCGCTGGGTGAGGAACTGGGCGACCGGGCGGTGCTGGCGACGACGTACAACAACATCGGGGGTATCTACGACG
>JAXHTL010000036.1:0-30015 GCA_034190095.1 Actinomycetota bacterium | reverse complement strand
CTAGTCGGTCAGCGTGTAGCGGATCGGCAGGTGCTTGGGACCGCCGACGAAGATGGTGGAGGTGTGTTCGGGCGCTCCGGCGAGTTCCACCGACTTCAGCCGCGGCAGCAGTTCGGCATAGAAGCTGTTGATCTCCATCCGGGCCAGCGCCGCACCCAGGCAGAAGTGCACCCCGTAGCCGAAGGCGACGTGCTTGTTGGGGTCGCGTCCGACGTCGAAGGTGAACGGGTCGCTGAACACGTCCTCGTCGCGGTTGCCCGACGGGTAGGACAGCAGCAGTGACTGCCCCTCCGCGATCGGCACCCCGCGAACGACGGTGTCCCGCTGTGCGGTTCGCATGAACTCCTTGACCGGGGTGACCCAGCGGATCATCTCCTCGACGGCCAGCGGCAGCAGCTCGGGATTGCGCTGCAGCCGCTGCAGCTGGTCCTGGTTCTCGGCGAGGGCTTGCAGCCCGCCCGAGATCGTCGCGCTGGTGGTGTCGTGGCCGGCGGTGGCCACGATGAGGTAGTAGGACACGGTGTCGATGTCCGACAGCGGCTCACCGTCGATGCGGGCGTTGGCGATCGCCGACGCGAGATCCTCGGTCGGCTGCGCCCGGCGGGCCGCGGTGATCTCGTTGAAGTAGGTGAACATCTCGACCAGTGCCATGCCCCGCTCTTCCAGCGTGGCTCCGCGCTGCATCTCCGCGTCATCGGCGCCGAACAGCTCCTGGGTGTAGGTCAGCATGCGGGCGAAATCGGACTCCGGGATGCCCAGCAGCGACATGATCACGTAGAGCGGGAAATTGACCGCGACCTCCTGGACGAAGTCGCACTCCCCGCCCCGCTCACGCATCTGGTCGACGAACGATTTCGCCAGCTCGTCCACGCGAACCTTCAATGCGCGCATGGCTTTCGGGCGAAACCAGTCCGCGCCGATGGCCCTGACCTTGCGATGCTGCGGGTCGTCCATGTGGATGAGCGTGCGTACGCCCATCGCCTCCTGCTGGGCGTCGCCCTCCGCGGTGGTCAGCACCGGCCGCGGAAAGTTGGTGAACAGCGTGTTGTCCCGCTCGATCGCCATGATGTCGGCGTGCTTGGTGATCGCCCAGAACGGCCGATACCCCTCCACGTCGACCCAGGACACCGGGGCGTGGGCACGCAGGTGGGCCAACGCCCGGTGCAGCCGCGCTTCGTCGGCATAGGCGGCCGGTTCGGCGAAAACTCTGGCGGCCTCGTCGGCAACTCGAACGCTCATCGGATCTCCTCTTCGGTCACGCGCCGCTGCGCAGGTCGGCCACCAGGTCAAGCACCGTTGCCTCGTCGACAGTGGCCGGAAAGCCCACCAGCACACGGTCGATCAGGCCGGCACACCTGTTCTGGATCTTCTTGACGACGTCCTCGACTGGGGCTACCACCGCGAACGCATCCAGGATCGGGTCATTGATGAGCGTGCCCATCTGGTCCCATTTGCCCTCGCGGGACAACCGGTGCAACTCGGTCTGCAGCTCTCCCCA
Organism: Actinomycetota bacterium; assembly: GCA_034190095.1. Lineage (GTDB taxonomy): Bacteria > Actinomycetota > Actinomycetes > Mycobacteriales > Mycobacteriaceae > Mycobacterium. The sequence continues at coordinate 28,517 of JAXHTL010000036.1, read as the reverse complement.
GCCGTGCAGTTCCAGCACCGTGCGGTAGGCGGGGGTGGACGCGTAGAACGCGATCTGCTTGCGGGTGCCGACCGCGGCCGCGGCGACCTCGGCCTCGTCGCGTCCGGTCACCACGAACAGCGGGCAGGCCAACTCGAAGTCGGCGCGGGCGCGGCCGGAGCGCTCCAGGCCGCGCGACAGCGTCGGGATCGTCACCTCCCGCAGATAGCGTTCGGTGGTGAACGCGTGGGCCAACAGGCCGTCGGCGACCTCGCCGACCATCTCGGTCATCCGGTCGCCGACGGCGGCGACGAACACCTTCGGGTCGCCGAAGGAGTGCGCCGGGGGCACGAACATCGGCGTCATCAGCGTGTGGCTGTAGAAGTCGCCGTCGAACGCCAGCGTGCTGCCATCGCGCCAGCACGCCCAGATCTCGTGCATGGCCAGCACAAATTCGCGCATGCGCGCCACCGGCCTGCTCCACGGCATGCTGAAGCGTTTCTCGATGTGCGGCTTGATCTGCGAGCCCAGCCCCAGGATGAGCCGGCCCTGTGAATAGTCCTGCAGGTCCCAGCCGATCTGGGCCATCGTCATCGGATTGCGGGCGAACGCCACCGCGATGCTGGTGCCCAGTTCGATACTGGAGGTGTGCTCGGCAGCCAGCGTCAGCGGCAGGAACGGGTCGTGGTTGATCTCGGCCGTCCAGCAGCCGTCGTAGCCGCGCCGCTGCAGCGTCCGCGCCGCATCCGACACCGCGGCAAGCTGGCTGACGACGGCCGCATCAACCTTCAGGCCGCCTCCAGCACCCATGCTGAGCGACGCTACAGTAAGCAATTCAGTAAGGTCAACGTTGCACGCCGCGTCGTCGTCCAAGACAGGAGATGTTGATGGCCAGGACCGAGGATTGGCAGGAGACCCTCGAGGAACTCACGCGACGCCGAGGCCACTCCCGCGCCATGGGCGGTGACGAACGTGTCGCCAAGCACCACGGCAAGGGCAAACTGGACGCTCGGGGCCGCGTCGACCATCTGCTCGACAAAGGGTCGTTCCGGGAGTTCGGCACCCTGGTGGGCGGCGACATCGCCGCCGACGGCATCGTCGCCGGCGCCGGCATGATCGGCGGCCGGCCGGTGATGGTGGGCGCCGAGGACTTCACCACGCTGGCGGGCAGCATCGGCCCGGGCGGCAACGCCAAACGCTACCGATTGGCCGAACTGGCGCTGCGCGACCGGATCCCGCTGGTGATGCTGCTCGAAGGCGCCGGTTTCCGGCCCAGCGGCGAACATTACGGCCGCACCCCCACCGACCTGCTGGCCCAGGCGCAGTGCTCGGGCAAGGTCCCGACCGTCAGCGGCCTGTTCGGGCCGTCCGCCGGGCACGGCGCGCTGGTCGCGCCGGTATGCGACTGGACGATCATGACCAATCAGGGCGCCATCTTCACCGCCGGCCCCCCGGTGGTCAAAGAGTCCACCGGAGAGGACATCACGAAGGAGGACCTGGGCGGACCGTCGGTGGCGCTGGCCAGCGGGGTGATCCACAACCTCGGGTCCGACGACGCCGCGGTGCTCGACGACATCCGCCGGTATCTGTCCTACTTCCCGTCCAGCGCCTGGTCGTACCCGATCTCGCTGCCCGCAGCGGAATCGACCGGCCCGCGACCCACACCCGAGCTGCTCGACATCGTGCCGCGCGGCAACCGCCAGGTCTACGACATGCGCGCGGTGCTCGACGTGGTGTTCGACGACCAGAGCTGGTTCGAGGTGCAGCCCAAGTTCGGGCCGGCGATCATCTGTGCGCTCGCGCACCTGGGCGGGCATCCGGTCGCCGTGGTCGCCAACCAGCCGCGGGTGCTGGCCGGCTCGATCGACGCCGACGCCGCCGACAAGGCCGCACATTTCATCACCGTCGCCGATTCGTTCCACCTGCCGATCGTTTTCCTCGCCGACAATCCCGGGATGCTGCCCGGAAGCCGGTCGGAGAAGACCGGCGTGTTGCGCAGCGGCGCGCGCATGTTCGCCGCGCAGACCGCGGCGACCACCATCAAATTGCACGTGACGCTGCGCAAGGCCTATGGTTTCGGGTCGATGGTGATGTCGCTGCTCGGTTTCGACAATCAGAGCGCCACCTACGCCTATCCGGGAGCCACCATGGGCGCGATGAGCGCGGCCGCGCTGAGCAAGGCCTCGCACGCCGCCGAGGATCTCGAGGCGCGGCTGCGGCAGGCCGAGGTGGATGCCTCGTTCCGGTCGGCCGGACATCTCGGGTTCGACGATCTGATCCACCCCGAGGAGACCAGAGACGCGCTGCTCGACGGCCTCGAGCGAGCCCTCTACAGCCGCCAGGCGAATGCCGAACCGGTGGCCCGCACCGTGATCACCCCTTAGCCCGGCGATTCCGGCGCGTTTCGCGCCGGAATCACGACGAGGCGCGGTAGGCGGCGATGATCGGCTCGAGTTCGGTGGGCGTGGCACCGTGCATGATCACGGCGTCGGCGCCGTAGTCGAACTCCTTGCGCACCCGGTCCACGCACTGCTGCGCCGACCCGGTGGCCGCGGGCTCCATCCACTCGTCGGGGATCAGCGTGGCGATGTGCTCGATCTGCTCGGCGCTGGCCTTGTGGTCGATGCCCCCGGGGATCGACTGCACGACCGCGTCGTCGCGGAAGCGCTGCAGCACCGCAGGATCCCAGCCGTTGGTCTTGACCAACAGGTCCCCGTAGCCCTGCAGATAGGTGGCCAGCCGGGCCACTGTCTTCTTCATCCGCAGTTCCTCGGGCAGGTGATCGCCGACCGTGGCGAAGCAGGACCACACCCGCACGCTCGCCGGGTCGCGGCCCGCCTGCTCGGCGGCGTCCTTGACGGTCTTGACGGCCCGCTGCAGCGTCTCGGGAGTGAAATAGGTGTGCAGGATGACGTCGTCGAACTCGCGCCCGCCCAGCGCCAGGGTCTTGGGCCCGAACGCGACGATCGCCATCCGGATGTCCTCGTTGAAGTCGGGGTCGAGGAACAGCAGCTGGTACTTCCCGATGGGCCCGTCGTGGTTGAAGATCAGCTCCCCGTGCCAGAGCTTGCGCATGACCTGGGCGAAGTCCTCCATCTGCGCGGTGGTCACCGAGGAGACACCGAACGCGCTGTACATGGCGGCTACCCCGCGGCCGAGCCCGAGGGTGAACCGGCCGCCGGAGAGCCGATGCATGGTGGTCGCCCACGACCCGGTGATCAGCGGGTGGCGGGTGTTGTGATTGGTTGCCGCGGTGGCGATCTGCATCCTGCTGGTCACCGCGAGCGCCGCGCCGGTCAACGACGAGGCCTCCTTGACGTTCCACCGCTCGGAGATGAACCCGGTCCCGAAGCCGAGTTCCTCGCCGCGGCGCGCCTCGTCCATCAGCGTGGCCGGGCCCTCCCCGCCGGCGCCGGCCAGCAGGTAGAACCCGAGTTCGTCCAGGGTGCGCTCTGTCATCGTCGAGGTGCTCCGATCGGTTGTCTGCTCTTCGTGCGAGCGCTCATCATGTCCAAACTCCTTGCTTGTAGCCACAGTTCCAGACTTCGGTGATCCGCCCGTCCACGACGCGGTAGATCTCCATGCTGCCGATCGTGGTCTCGGTGCCGTCCTTGGTCCGCATCGGGCATTCGTAGACGATCGCCACATGCTGCCCGTCGTCGCCGGCGACGACGAGGTTCAGGTCGAAGCGGATCGACTCGAACATCTCCAGATAGTCGACGACGCGCTTGACCGCCTCGTCGTGGGTCAGCGTGGTCGACTCGCCGACTTCGTGACGGATGACGGCGTCGCCGAGCAGCTCGTCCGCCAGCGCGACGTCGCGCTTGTTCCACACCACCAGGTTGTAGAGCTCCACCACTTCGCGGGCGGACCGGGTCATTCGAACACCTCCAATGCGTCGGTCTCGTCGACGGCCGCGACCGCGCGAGCGGTGAGTTCCAGACACAGCGACCGCGAGCGCTCCGGCAGCCCGTCCCAGCCCACCAGGATGATCACCGGCAACAGCATCAGGTAGGCGGTGGCGAACCGGTAGTGGCGCCAGGCGTCGTCGAACCCGTAGGTCCCGGGCGCGAGGCCGGCGAGATAGTCGCGCAGCAGCTCTTCGTCGCGCCCGCTGCGCGCCTCGGTGGGTAGACCCTGGCTGACCAGGTAGGCGATGTCGGCCGCGCCGCTGCCGACCGCCGCCAGCTGGAAGTCGACGACCTTGAGCCGGTTGCCGTCGAAGAACATGTTGTCGGCCCGGATGTCGCCGTGCAGCAGCATCGGTCGTTCAGTCAGCGCCGTGAGCGCCTGGGGGGCCAGTTCGGCGAAGCGTTCGGCGAACCGGGCCACCCGGGGCGGCACGTCGGCGCCGGACTTGTCGCGGTATGTCTGCCACCCGGGTGCGAACGCCGGGACCAGCAGGTCCCGCACGACCGGCGTGGAGATACTCGGGAACTGTTGCAGTACCGCGGCGTTGGCGGGTTGCAGTGACCAGGCGTGCATTGCCGCGAGCGCATCGATCGCGAGCCTGGCCCGGTCCAGCGACAGTCCCGCCAGATGGTCGGGGTTGTCCCAGTCGCGCAGGTCCTCGAGCAGCAGGACGAACTCGGCGCTGTCGTCGGCCTGTCGAGCCGCGTACACCTGTGGGGTCTGCAGTGGTGCCCGGCCGGCCACCTCGCTGTAGAAGGTCAGTTCCCGGCGGTATCCCCCGAGCAGCTCCATGGCCCCGCGCGCCTCGGAATCGGCGGGCAGCTTGGCGATGGCGGTGGCCGGTACGGCCGTGTCCCCGGTGAGGTGCAGCCGGTACAGCAGTGACGAGAACCCGGTGTCCAGGGCGATCCGTTCGGCGCGCACCCCGGTGACCGCGGCTCCCAGCGCGGCACTGAGCCAGGTGGGGGTCAGCTCGTCGACGCCCGACGGCACCGGCGCCGCCGCAGCGCCCACGCCTGCCGTCGATCCGTCCGAAGTCACCCTTGACCTCCCGAAATATTTGACGCTGCGCAACTAAGTTAGTTGTCGCGCGTTTAATATGCAAGGGTGCCCTCCCCCGCCCGCGGGCTCTCCCAGCCCCAGCGTGTCGAGATCTCCGGACGCCGCCTGGTCGAGGCGGCGGCCGCGCTGATCGTCGAAAAGGGCTGGGAGGCAACCACTGCCGCCGAGATCGGGCGGCGCGCCGGGTACAGCAGGGCCATGGTGCACGCCCGGTACGGCAGCAAGGACGCCATCCTCGACGCGTTCTTCCTGCACGAATACGTGCGCGAGCTCAGCCCGGAACCCGATCCGGCGTCCAGTGGGCTCGACGAAGCGGTCGGACACTTCGATCGGGTGCGCCACCTGTTCAGCGAAGACCGCGAGTTCCTGCGGGCGATGTTCGTGGCCACCTTCGAAGCGGTCAAGACCACCTCGCCGCTGCGGCCACGGGTACAGGCGTGGCTGAACCGGGGCATCGACAAGGTCGAAGCCGGGCTTCGCCGGGGCGTTGCGGACGGTTCGGTACGCCCGGAAACCGACATCGACAGGGCGACCGGCGATCTCAGCGCTGCCGTCTTCGGGTCCGCCTACCTGTGGATCGTCGGCGACCGCGGTTACGACCTCGACCGCGAACTGCTCTACATTCGTGACCGGTTCATCCGCGACTACGGGGCGCCGGCCGGGGCGCCGGCTCGCTGAGGTCACGCAGCCACCGCTCCGACGCCGCATGCACCCCGCCGGCGAACAGGTGCCCGACGTGACTGCCCGGATGCCAGTGCAGCTGACCGCCCCACCGGTCGTGCAGGGCCACAGCGGGTTCGCGGCGGGCCATCTGGTCGTGCCACGCCCCGACGATCAGCCGATGCTGGGGCGGCGCCGAGGGTTCGACCGACTGGTAGTCCACCGCCGACATCACCTGCTCGGCGGCGGGTGAGCCGAGCAGGTCGATCGTCTCGCGCACCGAGGGTCCCCAGCGCCCCAGGTGCGCGGCGATCATCGTGTTCAGCCCGAAGATCGGCGTGTACACCGCCACGGCGTCGACCGGTTCCAGGTGCGAAACCAGCCCGGCGACCGGACTTCCCATCGACACCCCCGCGACCGCGACGGCGCTCGCCTGTGGCTGCAGCCACCGCACCACGGCCCGGACCTCGGACACCGCGCGCATCATCCCGGCCACATTGGCCAGCGGATCCATGTTCGGATAGGGCGGCCAGGCATTGCGCCGCACCCCGCAACCGGGTTGCACGGTCAGCGCGACGTTGTACCCGAGTTGTTCCTGGATCCGGCGCGCGCGGGCGAACAGCAGATCGATGGGCTGGCCCTGACCCGCGCCGTGCACCCACACCAGCCACGGCCTGGGTTCCTCGCCGCCGCGGCACAGGTGCACGACGGCCGACGCCGGCCCGCCGAATCCCTCGGCCGCCAGGGAGTGCGGCAGCCGGGGGTCGTGCTCGAAGCGCATCTGCTCGTAGGACCGCCGCCCGAGGCGGTGCCGGCGCAACGAGGTGATACGCAACGGCGCGGGTTCGGCGTTGGCTCCGGCAACACCGAGCGCGGACAGTTCGGCCGCGGCGGCAGCACACGATTCGGCCGTCCGCTCCAGCCTGGGCGGTGGGGCGGTCAGCGTCATGCCGGTCAGCGCCAGTTCGTCGAGCGCGACCTCGCCGAGCTGGCCGAGCCCCCGCAGCGACCACGGATTCCAGTCCTCGGACGCGGCGACGGCAGCGTGCGCGCGCGGTAGCACCCCGGCGAAGTCGCGGCCGATGCGCCAGATCCGCTCGGCGGGATTCACGCGAGCTTGAATCCGGCGTAGCCCGCTTCGGCGATCTCGTCACAGCGCCGCCGGTACTCGGGGATGCCCGCGGTGTAGCCCATGTACATGCGTTTCTTGCCGGGAACGTTTCCGCCGTTGTACCAGGAGCTGCAACTGGGGTGCACCAGCACCGTGGGCGCCACGATGGCGGTGGCCTCGTCGACCCACTCCTGCTGGGCCTCGGGCAGGGCTTCGATGGTGCGGTAGCCGTGCTCGCGCAGGTAGCGCACACACGCTCCGATCCACTCCACGTTCTGCTCCATCGCTGCCACGAAATTCGCTGCCGCCGAGGGACTTCCCGGGCCCTGGATGGTGAACAGGTTGGGAAAGCCCGCCACCGCCAGGCCCAGATAGCTCAGCGGGCCCTCCTCGGTCCAGAACTCGCGCAGTGACGCCCCGCCCCGGCCCCGGACGTCGATCCGGTTGAGCGCGCCGGTCATCGCGTCGAACCCGGTGGCGTAGATGATCACGTCGAGTTCGTGCAGGCCCTGGGTGGTCTCGATGCCGGTCGGGCGCACCGACACGATGGGATCCTCGCGCAGGTCGACGAGGGTGACGTTGTCGCGGTTGTAGGTTTCGTAGTACCCCTGGTCGATGATCGGCCGCTTGCAGGCGAAGGGGTGGCTGGGGGTCAGCGCCCGCGCGGTGGCCGGGTCCTCGACGATGCGGGCCACGGCCTGGCCGTAGAGTTGTGCGGCCATCTGGTTGGCCTCGATGTCGAAGAACAGATCACCCCAGTTCAGGGCGCCCATGATGCCGTCGGTCTCGACCGCGTTCGCCCGTTCCTCGGCCGAGGCCGTCTTCAACGGAGGCTTGACCAGCATCTCCAGCAGCACCGAGAACGCGCTCAGCCGGGCCGCCCCGACCGGGTGTTCGCGCTGGGCCGCGCGGATCTGCGGGTAGTTCGCCTTGAGCTCGTCGAGCTCGCCCGGCTCGAACGGGCGGACCTGCCACGGCAGCGTGTAGGCCGGTGAGCGCTGGAACACCGTGAGGTGCTCGACCTGCTGCGCCACCACCGGGATCAGCTGGACGCCGGTGGACCCGGTCCCGATGACCCCGACCCGCTTGCCGGAGAGATCGACCTCGTCTTCGGGCCAGCGGCTGGTGAACAGCGACCTGCCGGAGAAGCTGTCCATGCCGGGGATCGTGGGTTCGATGGGCACCGAGAGGATCCCGGTGGCCGCGATGACGAACGGTGCGACGAAGGTGGCGCCGGCGTCGGTACGCACCGTCCATTCGGCGGCGTCGTCGTGGTAGGTCATCGCCACCACGGTGGTGTCGAACGCGATGTCGCCGCGCAGGTCCAGGCGATCGGCCACGAAGTTCAGGTAGGCCTCGATCTCGGGCTGGGCGGGCATCGTCTCGGTCCAGACCCACTCCTGCTGGATCTCCTCGGAGAAGGAGTAGGAGTACTCGATGCTCTCGATGTCGCAGCGCGCCCCCGGATAGCGATTGAACAGCCAGGTGCCGCCGACGTTGTGCGCCTTCTCCAGCACCCGCACCCGCAGACCGAGTTCGCGGAGGTGGTGCAACGCATAGAGCCCGGAGAACCCGGCGCCGACGACGATCACGTCGTAGCGGGCAGTGTCAGCGTCGATGTCAGCGTCGATCGTCAATGTTCCTCCGACCCGAGATCCCCGCGCCGGGGCTTGGCCAAGTTACTGTTTCCATTACAGTATCGCCGCCCGTAGCGGCTGGCGGCAGATCTGGCCAATCCATCCTGCCGATTCGCCGCCCGTGCCAGGACCTGCGCGCGGCGACCCGATCCGGGCTCCGCCGCACCCTTTATCGACGACTCCCGTAAGCGCTACAGTAATATTCTCCATTGACAGCCCGAGTCGCCAGGGAGGCACCGTGAAGGTTCCGTTCACGTGGAAGGTCACCGGATGGTTCATGATCGGCTGGTCCGCCGAGTTCGGCGACAAGGAGGTGCGCCCGCTGCGCTACTTCGGCGAGGACCTGGTGGCCTATCGCGACGAAGCCGGCGAGTTGCACGTCCTCGAGGCGCATTGCCAGCACCTCGGCGCCCACATCGGCCACGGCGGCAAGGTCGTCGGCGAGTGCGTCGAGTGCCCGTTCCACGGCTGGCGGTGGGGGCCGGACGGCACCAACCGCTACATCCCCTATCAGCCCGACCGGCCCAACCGCGGACTGCGGCTGCGCTCGTACCCGGTCGCCGAACAGTACGGCTGCGTGTTCATGTGGTACCAGCCGCAGGGCAAGGAGCCGCAGTGGCCGCTGCCCGACATCTTCCACAAGTTCCCGCAGTTCGAAACGGACCCGAACGCCTACTACCGGCCCTATCCGGAGTTCTCCAGCCGCGCCGACGCGATCCCGGTGCACCCGCAGATCGTCGCCGAGAACGGTCCGGACAGTTCACACTTCCGCTACGTGCACGGCGCCACCGTGACGCCGGTGTGTCTGCATTGGGAGCACGTCGACGAGGAGTGGCGGTTCCTGACCGGCTGGCCCGACGCCGGCAGCGACGACCCCGACAAGATGGCGCTGCGCATCCACAGCCACTTCTCCGGGCTGGGCTTTGCGATGAGCGCATTCGAAGGCTCGTCGAACCATCGGCTGATCTTCGCCTGCACGCCCGTCGATGACGAGGTGTCGGACATGTTCTACTCGATCTGGTGGCCGAAGGTGCCCGGCGAGACGTCCGACATTCCGCCGGACAAGGTGCGCGCCAAGGTCGAACGGCAGTTCCTCAAGACGGTGTGGGAGGACTGCGACATCTGGCGTTACCAGAAGTACATCGAGAATCCGCCGCTGGCGAAGGTGGACGCCAAGCCCTACATGGCGATGCGCAAGTGGGCCCAGCAGTTCTATGAGGTTCCCGCCGAGGTACCGCCCGCCGGCACCCCGACCCACGCATGAGGCCCGACCTCGCCGCGCTGGCCGCACCGGGCCACACCGCTGTGGTGACCCAGGAATGTCAGGGCGCGATCGTCGGACCCGATGCCGGACTGGGTGCGCTGGGCGCCGAGGCGCGCCGTGCGGCGCTGCCCAACATCGCCCGGCTGCTGCCGGCGGCCCGGGCCGCCGGGGTGTCGGTGGTGCACTGCGTGGTGCAGCGGCGCCCCGACGGCCGCGGCTCCAACCACAACGCGCGGCTGTTTGCGATGGGCGCCGCGAACAAGGCCCTCGATATCACCCCGGGCAGTCCCGGCACCGAACTGGTGCCCGAACTCGACGCGCAGCCAACCGATCTGGTGCTGCACCGGTGGCACGGACTGGGCCCGATGGGCGGCACCGACCTGGACGCGATCCTGCGCAACCTCGGCGTGTCCACGATCGTGGCGGTCGGGGTCTCGGTGAACGTGGCGATCGTGAACCTGGTGATGGACGCCGTCAACGCCGCCTATCGGGTGGTGCTGCCCCGCGACGCGGTGGCCGGTGTCCCCACCGACTACGCCGACGCAGTCATCGACAACACCCTGTCGCTGCTGTCCACCGTCACCACCACCGACGACCTGATCGCGGCGTGGACGCGGTGATGGTGACCATACAACTTTCAGGCAACTGTCCACCCTCGCCCCGACGACGTTTAGAGTCCCTGTCATGACCGACCCGATCCAGTTCACCGTGCCAGCCGCCGCCGACGCCATCGCGGCGGTCATCGGCGACCGCGAGTTCATCATCCAGGGCCAGCGCCGCTTCACCTACGCGCAGATCATCGAACGCTCCAACCGGCTCGCCGCCTATCTGCACTCGCGGGGACTGGGTTGCCACACCGAGCGGGCCGAACTCGCCGGGCACCAGGTCGGTCAGGACCTGCTCGGCATCTACGCCCACAACGGTCCGGAGTACGTCGAAGGCATGCTGGGCGCGTGGCGCGCCCGGGTGGCCCCGTTCAACGTCAACTACCGCTACGTCAAGAGCGAGCTGCAATACCTGCTCGCCGACGCCGGAGCGACCGCACTGCTCTACCACGCCGCCTTCGCGCCGCGGCTGGCCGAGGTGCTCGGCGATCTGCCCAAGCTCGAGGTGCTGATCCAGATCGCCGACGACTCCGGCAACGAGTTGCTGCCCGGGGCAGTCGATTACGAGTCCATCGTCGCCGAAGGGCCGAGCGCCCCGCCTCCGGTCGAGCCCTCCCCGGACGACCTGTACGTGCTCTACACCGGCGGTACGACGGGGATGCCCAAGGGTGTGCTGTGGCGCCAGCACGACATCTTCGTGGCGTCGTTCGGCGGCCGCAGCCTCTACACCGGCGAACTGGCCACCACCTACGACGAGATCGCCACGCGGTGCGCCGAGTCGCCGGGCACCAGGCTGCTGGTGCTGCCGCCGCTGATGCACGGCGCCGCGCAGTGGGCGGTCTTCACCGCGATGAACACCGGCCAGTCGGTGGTGTTCACCCCGGGCGCCGGCCACCTCGATGCCGACGAGGTGGTCAGCACGATCGACCGGGAGAAGGTCCTGGCCGTCACGGTCGTGGGCGACGCGATGGCCCGGCCACTGGCCGAGGCCTTCGAACGCACCTCGGCCGACCTGTCCTCGCTGGCGGTGGTGGCCAACGGGGGTGCACAACTGACCCCGACGGCCAAACAGCGCCTCATCGACGCCAAACCCAACCTGATGGTCGTCGACGGTGTCGGCTCCAGCGAGACCGGCGCCCAGATGACGCACATGTCGGCGCCGGGGGCGGTATCCACCGGCACCTTCACCGCCGGACCGGACACCTTCGTCGCCGCCGAGGATCTCGGCGCGATCCTGGCGCCGGGCCACGACGGGATGGGCTGGCTGGCGCAGCGCGGCTATGTGCCGCTCGGCTACAAGGGGGACGCCACCAAGACCGCCGCGACCTTCCCGGTGATCGACGGGGTGCGCTACTCGGTGCCCGGGGACCGGGCCCGCCACCTCGCCGACGGCGCGATCGAGCTGCTGGGCCGCGACTCGGTGACGATCAACTCCGGCGGCGAGAAGATCTTCGCCGAGGAGGTGGAATCGGCCATCCTGTCCCATCCCGCCGTCGCCGATGTGGTGGTCGCGGGCCGGCCGAGCGAGCGCTGGGGACAGGAAGTGGTGGCCGTGGTCGCGCTGGCCGACGGCCAGAGCGCCGCCGAAGCGGACCTCATCGACCATGCGGCCGCGGTGATCGCCCGCTACAAGCTGCCCAAGGCGGTGGTGTTCCGCCCGGCCATCGAGCGCAGCCCGGCGGGCAAGGCCGACTACCGGTGGGCCCGCGAGCAGGCGATCAGCGGTTCCTGAATCAGCTCCTCCTGAGCCTGCGCCGGGTGCGGCTACGTGCCATCCGCAGTGCCAGGGCGGTGGTGGCACGCGTCGAGAAGGTGAACGGCGGCGCGGCGCGGCCGGTGATGGTGAAGGGTAGATCGCTGCCCACCACCGTGCGGTAGTGGCTGAAGGCGTCGAAGCCGGCCTTGCCGTGGTAGGCGCCCATCCCGCTGCGGCCCACTCCCCCGAACGGGGCGGCGGACGGAATCATGTGGGCGGCAAAGTCGTTACGGGCCACGCCGCCGCTTCGGGTTCGCTCGACGAAGGACCGGAAGTCGGGTCCGTCGGGGCCGAACCAGTAGGCCACCAGTGGCGCCGGCCGCGCGTTGACGTAGTCGACGACGTCGTCGAGATCCTGGTAGGTGTGCACCGTCAGCACCGGCCCGAACGTCTCTTCCTCGGCCAGCCGCATCGAGTCGTCGACGGCACGCACGAGGGTCGGTGCGATCTTGCGGGTCGCCGGGTCGGGCAGCACTTCACCGGGTGGCGCGACGGCCTCGATCCGGGCGCCCTTGGCGCGGGCATCCTCGATCAGGCCCACCACCCGCTCGAAGTTCGCGACGTTGACCGAGGAGCAGTAGTCCTCGTTGGCCACGATGGACGGGAACATCTCGCGCAGGGTGTCGCGCGCGACGTCGACGAACGCGTCGGCGTGCTGCGCCGGGACGAACACGTAGTCCGGGCACACGCACACCTGCCCGCCGTTGATCATCCGGCCTGCCGCGATCCGCGCCGCCGCGCGGGCGATGTCGGCGTCCGGGGACACCACCACCGGGTTCTTCCCGCCGAGCTCCAGCGTGACGGGCACCAGGTTCGCCGAGGCCGACCGTTGGACCAGGGCCCCCACCGCCGGTGAACCGGTGAAGAACAGGTGGTCGAAGGGCAGCGCGGCGAAGGCCGCCGCGGTGTCGACGCCACCGGTCACCACATGCAGTTCGGTGGTGTCGAAGTAGGCCGGCGCGAGCGAGCTCATCAGCTCTGCGGTGCGCGGCGTCACCTCCGACATCTTGATCATGACGCGATTGCCGGCGGCGAACGCCGCGGCGGCGGGAAGCACCACCAGGTTGAGCGGGAAGTTCCACGGTCCGATGATGCCGACCACCCCCAGCGGGGTCGGCTCGACCTCGGCCCGCAGCCCCATCAGCCGGGCCGCACGCATCAGCTTCGTCGACCGCATCCATTGCGGCACATGGGCTCTGGTGTGTTCGATCACCGAGATCATTCCCATGATCTCGCTGAACAGCGACCCCGCCCTGGGCCGGGTGCCGAAGTCGGCGGCCATGGCGTCGACGAAGTCGTCGGCGTTGTCGAGCACCAGCGCCAGCAGTCGGTCGATACGGTTGCGGCGCAGCGCCACGTCGGGCGGACCGTCGGCGATGAACGAGGCGCGCTGACGCTCGAGGACGGCCGACATCGGCTCTTGGCGGCGCTCCGTGGCGCCGAGCAGCATCGCCACGTCACAAACCTCCACCTCGGCGACCCTCCGGTAGGGCCCTACGCTAACACGTACTCGACATACTTTACTGTAAGTATTACAGTACGTCGTTGCAGCTGTTGATGCGGACCGACGGGAGGCCCAGCCGTGGAAACGCCGGTACGAGACGCCGCGATGGACGAACCCATCGACCTGCGCGACCCCTACCCGATGTTCGCCCGCCGCCGCCACGAGGGCGGGGTGTTCCGCGGCTCGGTGATGGACTGGTCCAAGACCCCCGAATCGCTCAAGCCCGAAAACCTCTACGCGGCGGTGTCGTTCGACGCGGTGAACCGGGTCTTCCGGGACGGCAAGGTGTTCAACTCGACGATCTACGACTCCACCATCGGCCTGTTCATCGGCCCGACCATCCTGGCGATGGAGGGCAAGACGCACTGGGCTCACCGCAACCTGGTCTCCGCGGCATTCAAGTCGCGCTCGCTGGCGCGCTGGGAACCCGAGATCGTGCGGCCGGTGGTGACCTCGCTGATCGACGAATTCGTCGAGGCCGGTCACGCGGACCTGGTCCGGGACTTCACCTTCGAGTTCCCCACCCGGGTGATCTCCAAGTTGTTGGGTCTGCCCGAGGAGGACCTGCCCTGGTTCCGCAAGCGAGCGGTGGCGCTGATCAGCTACGCGGTCAACTACAAACGCGCTTTCGAGGCCTCGGCAGAATTGAAGGACTACTTCCTCACCCAGATCGAGCAGCGCCGCTCGTCGCCCACCGAGGACATCATCGGTGACCTGGTCTCGGCCGAGATCGACGGCGAGCGGCTGACCGACGAGGCCATCTTCTCCTTCCTGCGCCTGCTGCTGCCGGCTGGACTGGAGACCACCTACCGCTCCTCGGGCAACCTGCTCTACCTGCTGTTGACCCATCGCGACCAGTTCGAGGCCGTCAACGCCGACCACGACCTGATCGGCTCGGCGATCGAGGAGGCCCTGCGCTACGAAACGCCGCTGACCACCGTGCAGCGTTCGGCCAGCGAGGACACTGAGCTCGACGGGGTGCCTATCGCGGCCGGCTCGGTGATCGACGTGTGCATCGGGTCGGCCAACCGCGACGAGCGGCGCTGGGAACGCTCCGAGGAATTCGACATCTTCCGCAAGCGGATACCGCACATCTCGTTCGCCGCCGGCGAGCACACCTGCATGGGGTTGCACCTGGCCAGGATGGAGACCCGGGTCGCCGTGGAGTGTCTGCTCAGCCGGCTCGACGACATCCAGCTGCTCACCGACGACGACCCGCACATCCACGGGCAGCCGTTCCGGTCACCGACGGCGCTGCCGGTGACGTTCCGACCCGCCTGAGCGTCGAGCCTCTCCTAGCCCTTCTCACCCCTTCCAGGGCACGGACTTGACGTAGCCGCCGGCATCGATGCGCAGCTGGGTTCCGGTGATGAAGCGCGCGGCGTCGGAGGCCAGGAAGACCACCGCCTCGGACACGTCCTGCGGCTCGATGAACGGCACCGGCATCGCCTGCATCATCGGGAACGACTGCTCGGCGTCCTCTCGGGTGGGTTCCTTGAGGTCGGGGCGGAACACCCGGTACATCCCCTCGTTGTGCAGCATGTCGGTGTTGACGTTGGTCGGGTGCACGGCGTTGACCCGGATCATCCGCTTGGCCAGCTGGATCGACAGATCGTTGACGTAGCGCGCCACGACCTGTTTGGCCAGGCTGTAGGCCGAGCCGCCGGGGCCCTGGTTGGTCGCGCTGCCCAGCTGGGCGGCCAGTGATCCGGTTGCGATGATCGAGGCGCCGTCGTTGACGTGCGGCAGGCTGGCCTGGATCACGTTGAACACCCCGACCAGGTCGGTGTCGATGGTGTCCGACCACGACTGGATCGTCTGGCCCTTGCCCATCGCACAGATTCCGGCGTTGGCCACCACGATGTCGAGTCGGCCCAGCGCCTCGACACCGTCGGCGATCGCCTTCCACACCGCGGCGCGCTCGCGCACGTCGACGATCGCGGTGTGCACCCGCA
Source organism: Actinomycetota bacterium (assembly GCA_034190095.1). Classification (GTDB taxonomy): domain Bacteria; phylum Actinomycetota; class Actinomycetes; order Mycobacteriales; family Mycobacteriaceae; genus Mycobacterium. Next base: position 13,072 of record JAXHTL010000036.1, on the reverse strand, counting down.
CACCTTCTTTTTCGGCGAGGCGCGCGGTCTCGTCGAGGTCTTCGGGCCGTGCCAGCGGGTAGGTGTTGCCCTCGAGATCGGCGCAGATGTCGAGTGCGATGATGTGCGCGCCCTCGGCGGCGAGATTCACCGCGTGCGAACGGCCCTGTCCGCGTGCGGCCCCGGAGACCACCGCGACCTTGTTGTCCAACGTGCCCACTCGTGCCTTCTTTCTGCTGCGTCAGCTCTGCCGGCGTTCGCGCCGGGCGATGGTCTTGGTCTCGAGATACTGGGCGAAGCCCTCGATGCCGCACTGCCTTCCGATACCGCTGCTCTTGTATCCGCCGAACGGGGCGTCGGCGCCGTAGAACATCCCGCCGTTGACGCCGAAGGAACCGGTGCGCACCCGACGGGCGATCGCCATGCCGCGGTCGGCCGAGCGCGACATCACCGCACCGGCGAGCCCGAAGGTGCTGTCGTTGGCGATCCGCACCGCGTCGTCGTCGTCGTCGAACGGCAGCACGACCAGCAACGGTCCGAACACCTCCTGCTGCGCGATGGCCGCACTGCTGTCGACGCCGACGACGACCGTCGGTGCGACGAAGTGCCCACCCGCCAGGTGCTCGGGCAGCCCCTCGGCGAGTCCCCCGCCGGCGGTGATCTCGGCTCCGTCGCGGCGGGCGCCGTCGATCGCCGAGAGCACCCGGTCCTGTTGTGCGGCACTGATCACCGGGCCGACCAGGGTGGCCGGATCGGCCGGATCCCCGACCGGCACCGCCTGATAGGCCGCGGTGATGTCGGCGACGGCCTGGTCGTAGAGCGAGCGGTGCACCAGCATGCGGCTGGTCGCCGCGCAGGCCTGCCCGGCGTGCACGCATACCCCCACCGCGGTCGGGACGATGACCGCGGGGTTGGCGTCGTCCAGCACGATCGCCGCGGACTTGCCGCCGAGTTCGAGGAACATCCGTTTCATCGTGTCGGCGCCGTTGCGCATCAGCTGTTTGCCCACCGCGGTCGACCCGGTGAACGACACCAGGTCGACGCGCGGATCGGTGCCCAGCAGCGCGGCCACCTCGTTGGAGGCGGTGGTGACGACGTTGACCACGCCGGGCGGGATGTCGGTGCGCTCGGCGATCAGCCGGCCCAGCCGGGTCGCGTTCCACGGGGTGTTCGGGTCGGGCTTGAGCACCACGGTGTTGCCTGCGGCCAGCGCCGGGCCGAGCTTGTTGAGGATGACCTCGATCGGGAAGTTCGACGGCGTGATCGCGGCGACCACACCCGCGGGTTCCTTGACCACCATCCGAACGTTGCGCTCGCCGAACAGCCCGCCGCCGTCGAGCTGGCGTTCCCATTCGAACGTGTCGATCAGCTGCGCCGGGTAGCGAAGGGATTCGGCCAGCGGCCAATCCAGTTGCGCCGACGCGATGGTCATCACCGGGGCGCCCACCTCGGCGACGAGCTCGTCGGCCAGCGCGTCCCTCTCGTCCTCGAGCGCACTCTGCAACTGCTCGAGACACCGCTTGCGCAGCGCTGCGTTGGTCGGCCAGTCGCCGGCGTCGAAGGCGCGCCGTGCCGCGGCGATCGCCGCATCCATGTCGGCCGCCTCGGCGTCCGCGACGGCGCCCAGCACCGCCCCGGTGGCTGGGCTGGCGTTGTCGAACTCCGCACCGGCTCTCGCCATGACGAGCTCCCCGTCGATCAGCATGCGCCGCTCGGCGCGGGCCGCCGCCCGGCGGCCGACCTGCACGCTGGTCTCGGCGCGTTCCTGCACGACGTCGCTCACCTGACACCCCCTGAACCGGATCTCTCGGATGCTCAACGGTAAACGTTACAGTATCTTGGCTCCGCTAGACTCCCCCCTGAGCGCAACGTTGGACGTCGTCGTCGAGAAGGGAAGTCTTCGTGATCAAGGTGATGGAGGGCGTACGGGTCCTCGAGGTCGCACAGTTCACCTTCGTGCCCGCAGCGGGTGCGATTCTGGCGGATTGGGGCGCCGATGTCATCAAGGTCGAACACCCGGTCCGAGGCGACACCCAACGCGGTTTCGTCAACATGGGCGGCTTCCAGCTCGACCCCAACCGCCACCCCCTGATCGAGCATCCCAACCGCGGCAAGCGCAGTGTGGGCATCGACGTGTCCACCCCCGAAGGGCAGGAGGTGCTCTACGAACTCGCCAAGACCGCCGACGTGTTCCTGACCAACTACATGCCCCAGGCGCGGCAGAAGAACAAGTTCGACCTCGAGCACATCCGCGCGGTCAACCCGAACATCATCTACGCGCGCGGCAGCGCCTACGGCGACAAGGGCGACGAACGGCTGGTCGGCGGCTTCGACGGGACCGCGTTCTGGACCCGCAGCGGCGTGGGGCACGCGCTGACCCCCGAAGAGCTGGGAGGTGCGCTGCCGCAGGGCATTCCGGCTTTCGGCGACTCCATCGGCGGAATGAACATCGCCGGCGGCATCTCGGCTGCGCTGTTCCACCGCGAACGCACCGGCGAGGCCGTCGAGATCGACGTGTCACTGCTGAGCACCGCGTGGTGGGCCGCCGGCGCCAGCGTCACGCAGGGTATGGAGACCGGCGAGACGATGCGCTCGACGATGCCCGGGACCACCACGTCGGTCAACCCGTTCATGGCCAACTACCAGACCTCCGACGGCGGCACCATCAACCTGTGCATCGTCAGCCCGACCGGCTACATCCGCGACACGTTCGAACATCTCGGCCTTCCCGAGCTGGCCGACGATCCGCGATTCTCCGATGTGATGCCGCTGATCCAGAACGCCGAGGCCGGCGTCGAACTCATCGCCGAGGCGATCGCGGCCAAGCCGTTCGAGTACTGGCGCCAGCACCTCAAGACGATGAAGGGTCAGTGGGCCCCGTTCCAGAGCCTGGTGGACCTGGCCACCGACGAGCAGGCCATCGCCAACGACATGATCGTCGAGGTGGAGGCCAGTGACGGCGGCAAACCCTTCAAGGTGGTCCGCGGGCCGGTGCAGTTCAACCACGAGGCGCTGGAGACCACCCGGGCCCCGCAGGCCTCCGAGCACACCGAGCTGGTGCTGATGGAGATCGGGCTGGACTGGGACCGCATCGAAGCGCTCAAGGACAAGGGCGCCATCGCCTGAGCCCGCCCCCCCTGCGCGCCGAAATGGCATTCCGGCAGCGAAAGTGCGAGTGCGACGCTGCCGGAATGCCAGTTCGGCGAAAAATCAGAGCTTGTCAGAGCTTGTCGATGCGGACCGGCACCCCGGTCAGCCAGGCCATCCCCGAGAGCGCCTCGACATCGTCGGGGTCGCTGGACGTCAGCTGATTGACATTGGCGCCGCCCGCGCGGTTGGCCACCCGCCAGCCGCCGGTGCCCTTGTGCCCCCACCCGTGCGGTAGCGCGATGACCCCGGGCACGATGTCCTTGGTCACGCTGACCGGCACGGTGATCTGGCCGTACGGCGAGCTGACCCGCACCTCGCCGCCGTCGCTGATGTCCAGTTCGGCGGCGTCGTCGACGTTGATCAACCCGTGCTGGCCGCGCTCACCACGCATCAGCAGCGGCGCGTTGTGCATCCACGAGTTCTCCGAACGGGCTTCGCGCATACCGATCATCCGCAACGGATAGTCGTCGGGCTCGGCCCGGCGGGCCAGCGCGGCGATGTCGGCGCTGATGTCGTCGTGGGCCAGCCGGACCCGGCGCTGCCGGTAGCCGATGACCTCACCGAGCAGACCGGTGCGCAGATTGTCGTCGATGACCCTGCCGTGCGGATGCTGCCCGGTGAGCCGGTCGAAGCTCAGCCCACCGCGGCGCAGACCGAACCGATCCCCGCCCGTGCAGACCCGGATGATGCCGTCGGCGAACTTTCGGGGGGTGAACTCGATGCCGAACCGGCGCAACAGCCGGTTGCCGGCGCCGAACAGCGAGAACGCCGACGACTCGCCGGCCAGGCGCCCGATCAGGTCGCCGACGATCTGCCACTCCTGGCGGACCTGACCGGGCGGGTCGACGACCGCCTCGGTGGCCTGCCGGAAGGGCGTGGCCTGGAACAGCTGGAATGTCAGCGGGAAATCGTCGCGTTCGTACATCGTGGTGACCGGCAGCACGTAGTCGCAGTGCGAGCTGGTCTCGGTGAGATAGAAGTCCAGCGCCACCGACAGGTCGACCGAATCCAGCGCCTGCTCCATCTCGGTGCCGTTGGGCACCGAGAGCACCGGGTTGCCGGCGCTGATGAACATCGCCCGGATCTGGCGCTGGCCGGGGGTGAGCATCTCCTTGGCCATCAGCGCCGCCGGCTCGGAGCCGATCACCGAGCGGAAACCGCCGATCCGCGAACGCCTCCGACGGTAGGTGCGGCGCAGCACACTGCCCATCACGACGTTCAGCAGCCGCTGTCCGGGAAGCCCGAGGCTGCCGAACACCGACCCGCCGGGCACGTCCAGGTTGCCCGCCACCAGGTTGACCACATCGATCAGATACGACGTCAGGGTGCCGTGGCGCCCCACACAGGTCCCCAGTCGACCGTAGATCGCCGCGCGCGGTGTCGAGGCCAGGTCACGCGCCAGCCCGCGCACCACGTCGGGGTCGATGCCGGTGTGCCGCTGCGTCGCCTCGGGTGAGAATGCCGCCACCAGGGCGCGAAGCCAGCCGAGCCCGTCGGCCTGGGCGGCGATCCGCTGCTCGTCGACCAGCTTCTCGTCGAACATCACCTGCAACAGCGACATCAGCAGGTAGGCATCGGTGTCCGGCACGATCCCACACCATTCGAATGCCGCCGCGGTCTCGGTGCGGCGTGGATCGACCACCACCACCCGCCCACCGCGCTTCACGATGTCGTTCATCCGGTCCTTGATCCGCGGCGCGGTCAGGAAACTGCCATGCGAGACAACGGGATTTGCCCCGATGACGACGAGCAGGTCGGTGCGGTTCAGGTCCGGGATCGGCACCGAGATCGGTGTGCCGTAGAGCAGCTGACTGGCCATTAGCCTGCTGTTGGTGTCCTGCGAGGACGCGGTGTAGAAGTGGGTGCCGCGGCCCAGCCCCTTGATGAACGCCAGGATCGAGAGCACGTGGGCATAGCTGAACGCCCCCGGGTTGCCCATGTACCAGCCGACGGCGCCGGGCCCGTGCTGGCGCACGATGCCGGCCAGCCGGACGGCGATGTCGGACATCGCCTCGTCCCAGCCGACCGCCTCGAATCCCGTGGCCGTACGCCGCAACGGGGTGGTGACCCGGTCCGGGTCGTTGACCACCTCGGTGAACGCGATGCCCTTCTGGCAGGCGAACCCCGCCGACAGCGGGTGTTCCTTGTCCGGCCGCAACGCGACCAGGGAGCCGTTCTCGACGGTGGCGATCATGCCGCACAGCGGTTCACAGATGCGGCAGAACGTGACTTTGTGTTCGACGTCGGTCGTGTCCGCGGCCATATCACCCACCTTGGCACGCACCCGGTTGGGATAGTGTCGAATCGGTGCGCTGGATCGTCGACGGGATGAACGTGATCGGCAGCCGCCCGGACGGCTGGTGGCGCGACCGCCGCCGGGCCATGGCCGGCCTGGTCGCCCACCTCGAACAGTGGGCGGTTCGCGAGAACGCCGACGTGACCGTCGTGTTCGAGCGTCCCCCCGCCCCGCCGATCGAGTCGTCGGTCGTCGTGGTCGCCCATGCGCCGGTGCCGGCGCCGAACTCCGCCGACGACGAGATCGTCCGGCTCGTCGGCGCCGACCCCCACCCCGAACAGATCCGGGTCGCCACCTCCGATCGCGGTCTGGCCGATCGGGTGCGCGCGGCGGGGGCCACCGTGTTTCCCGCCGAGCGGTTGCGCGACATGGTCGACCCCCGCTGAGGGCTCACCGCAGGATCCGCACCGGCACGTGCGAGAAGCCCGCGACGTTCTGCATGCTCACCCGCCGGCATCCGTCCCACTGCACCTCGTAGCGGGGCATCAGGTCCAGCAGCCGCTCGAGTGCGATCGCACTCTCCATCCGCGCCAGCGCGGCACCCAGGCAGCTGTGGATGCCGTAGCCGAACCCCAGGTTCTGCGCCTCGGCGCGGTCCCGGTTGATGTCGAAGACATCCGGCGCGGTCCAGGCCTCGGGATCGCGGTTGGCGGACGCGCCGAGCAGGAACACCGGCGCGCCGGCCGGGATCGTCACCCCGTGCAGAGTGACGTCGGTGTTCGAGCGGCGCACGTTGTACTGCACCGGCGCGTCGTAGCGCAGCAGTTCCTCGATCGCGGCGGGGATATTGGAGCGGTCGTCGAGCAGCTGTTGCCACTGCTCGGGGTGCCGGGCGAAGGTGACGATCGCCCCACCCACCAGCTTGGTCACCGTTTCGGCACCCGCGCCGCCCAGCAGGGTGGCGAAGCCGGCGATCTCGGAGTCGCGCAGCCGGTCGGTGGTGCCGTCCTCGCGCGCCACCTCGGCCGCGATCAGGGCGCTGATCATGTCGTCGCGCGGCGACGCGCGCCGCTGCTGGATCAGTTCGTAGTACATCATCCACATCTCGGCCATGGCCTGCATGCCGGACTCGGAGATGTCGATCTGCCCGGGTTCGCGGTGCAGCGACTCGTCGATCCACAGCCGCACCTGCTGGCGGTATTCCTCGGGCACGCCCAGCATCTGGGTGATCACGTCCACCGGGAAATACACCGAGAAGTCGCTGACGACATCGAAGCTCGGGCCCTCGGCGCGGGCCGCGGCGAGGAAGCGCTCGACGGTGTCCGACACCATGGCCTGCAGGGCGCTGATCGCCCGCGGGGTGAACACCTTGTTGACCAGGCTGCGCATCACCCGGTGTTCGGGCGGGTCGATCGAGATGATCATCTTCGCCGGCACCTTCTGGCCGGTGCGCACCATCCCCAGGTCGACCCCGTAGGCCGAGGAGTAGGTCGCGAAGTCCTTCAGCCCGGCGGCCACATCGGCGTGCCGACTCAGCGCGTAGAAGTCGTACTCGGCGTTGTAGAACACCGGCGCCTGCGTGCGCAGCCGGGGGTAGAAGGCGTGCGGATCACGGTAGAACTCCGCGGAGAACGGGTCGAACGCCACGGCGTCCCGCTCGACATCGGCGGCGGCCACGCATCCACCTCCTGTAAGCCATCCGGTTGTGCTTTCGATAAATGTCACCATATCCTGCTGCTGGCCACCGTCGAACGCAAGGCAGGACCACCCGTGACCGACGCCTACTACGAACTCGTCGATGCCGACGACCCCCTCGGTGAGCGGTTCGCCGCCTCCGATCACGTGGTCAGCACGTGGGGTTCGCACATGCAGAACGCGGCGCCGGTGTCGGCGCTGCTGGTGCGCGCGGTCGAGCGGTGCGCGGCGCGACCGGACACCCGGATCAGCCGTGTCCTGGTCGACCTGCTGGGCGCGGTTCCGGTCGGCGACCGGCTGTGGGTGCGGGCCCAGGTGCGGCGCCCCGGCCGCCAGATCGAGCTGATCGGGGCCGAGATGCTCGCCCCCGGCCCCGACGGCGCGCCGCGGCCGGTCGCCACCGCGAGCGCCTGGCGGTTCAGCCGCACCGACGCCGACGACCTGCCCGAGACCCCGGTCGAACCGATGCGGCCGGTCGGCGAGGGCCGAAGCCGGCTCCCCGACGACGGCGCCGCCCAGACCTACATCCAGAGCCTGGACTGGCGCTGGCTCAACGACATCCTCAACAGCGTGCAGGCCGAGTGCTGGGCCCGACCGCTGGTCGGCCTGGTCGCCGGCGAGCCGATGACCCCGGTCCAGCGACTGTTCGCGGTGGCCGACATCGCCAACGGGATGGGCAGCCGGCTCGAACCCTCGGCGTGGACGTTTCTCAACACCGACCTGGCGGTGCACATCCATCGCGAGCCCGAGGGCGAATGGGTCGGGGTGCGCGCCGAGAACCACTACGGCCGCGACGGGGTCGGCACCTCGAAGGGCACGCTGTTCGACGAATCGGGTCCGGTCGCGGCCATCCAGCAGGCCCAGCTGGTTCGCCGGCGCTGACCCGCGCTTTCCCTCCCCGCAGGCATTACCGTAAGATTTACCGTTGGTTCGTCATCGCAGATCGGACGGAGGACCGCATGCCCACGCCGCTGGCGCCCGAGATCACGACCTGGCCCGACGACCCGGTCCGGCTCGTCGGCAGCCGATGCGATCGCTGCTCGGCCACGGCGTTCCCCGCCCAGACCCACTGCCCGCGCTGCAGCGCCGCAGCCATGACCGAGGTGCTGCTACCCCGCGAGGGCACGCTGATCTCGTGGACCACACAGGGATTCCCGCCCGGACCGCCCTACCTCGGTGCCGGCGGGGCCGATTTCACCCCGTTCGGCGTCGGCCTGGTCGAGCTGGGCTCCCCCGGCGACCCGGTCATCCGCGTCGAAGGCCGGCTGACCGAGAGCGACCCGGCCCGCCTCGAGTTCGGCATGCCGGTCGAGCTGACCATGCTGCCGTTCGCCACCCGCGACGGCGACGAGATCCTGACGTTCGCCTTCCGGCCCGTCTGACCCGAAAGGACCCCCACGATGCATGACGTCGCGATCATCGGTGTCGGCCTGCACCCCTTCGGCCGTTTCGAGGGAAAATCCGCCATGGAGATGGGCGTCGACGCGATCAGCGCCGCCGTCTCCGATGCCGGAATCGCCTGGACCGACATCCAGTTCGGGGTCGGCGGCAGCTGGACGGTGGCCAACCCGGACGCCATCGTCGGCATGGTCGGCCTGTCCGGGATCCCGTTCACCAACGTCTTCAACGCCTGCGCCACCGCCGCCAGCGCCACCAAGGCATGCGCTGACGGAATCCGGTTGGGCGACTACGACATCGGCATCGCCGTCGGTATGGACAAACACCCCCGCGGCGCCTTCACCGAGGACCCGTCGCTGGTGGGGATGCCGAGCTGGTACGCCGAGAACGGCCAGTACCTGACCACGCAGTTCTTCGGGATGAAGGCCAACCGCTACCTGCACCAGCACGGCATCAGCCACCAGACGCTGGCCAAGGTGGTGACCAAGAACCTGCGGAACGGGTCGCGTAACCCCAACGCGTTCCGGCGCAAGCCGATGACCGAAGAGGCGGTCCTGGACTCGCCGATGCTCAACTATCCGCTGACCCAGTACATGTTCTGCTCCCCGGACGAAGGCGCCGCCGCCGTCATCATGTGCCGCGCCGATCTGGCACACCGCTACACCGACAAACCGGTGTTCGTGCGGGCGGTCGAGGTACGCACCCGCAAATACGGTGCCTACGAGGTCAACACGACGTTCGCCCCGGTCGAGGAGGACGTGGCGCCCACCGTGTACGCGGCCCGCGCGGCGTTCGAGAAGGCCGGGATCGGACCCGACGATGTCGACGTGATCCAGCTGCAGGACACCGATGCCGGCGCGGAGGTCATCCACATGGCCGAGACCGGTTTCTGCGCCGACGGCGATCAGGAGAAGCTGCTCGCCGAGGGGGCCACCGAGATCGGCGGCGCGATGCCGGTCAACACCGACGGCGGGCTGCTGGCCAACGGCGAGCCGATCGGCGCGTCGGGACTGCGCCAGGTGCACGAGATCGTCCGCCAGCTGCGCGGGCAGGCCGGTGACCGCCAGATCCCCGGTGAGCCGAAGGTCGGCTTCGCCCAGCTCTACGGCGCGCCGGGCACCGCCGGGGCCACCATCCTGAGCACCTGACGCCGCGCCGCCGCTGCTACGAGGCTTTCTTGGCGGCCGGCGCCGAGTAGTTCGGCTTTCCGAGCCCCAACACGTACTGGGCGATCATGTTGCGGAACACCTCGAGGGTGCCGCCGTAGATGCCGACCAGCGGCGCGAAGCGGTAGACGTACTCGGCAGCCCCGTCATCGGCGGCTCCGTCGGCGCCGTCGGGCAGCGCCGAGGCGGCGCCCAGCAGGTCCATCAGATCCGGTGAGATGTCACGCATCGTCTGCGCGAGGGCCACCCGGCCGAAGATGCTCGGCGCCGACAGGGCCGCCTCCATGCGTGCCACGCTGCGGCCCAACCGGTAGGCCACCGAGCCGTCGTCGATCAGCCGGTTCCCGCCCGGATCGGCGATCGTCGCCCTCTCTGCGGCCTTGTCGACCGCGGTGGCCATGAACCCGGCCTGGTGGGCCATGATGGCCACGTCCTGCAGACCGTCGTCGGCGGCGTCGACAGCACCGTGCTCGGCGTCCAACGGTTCACGCACCACCGCCCAGCCGCCGTTGACCTCGCCCAGGCGGTAGCGATCGGCGACCCGCACGTCGCTGTAGTAGACGATGTTGGTGCGGTCTCCGTCGACGGTGCGCACACCCTGGATCTCCACGCCCGGTGAGTCCAGCGGGACCAGGAACATCGTCAGGCTCTTGTGTTTACGTGCCGACGGATCGGTGTTGGTGATCAGGAACACGTATTGGCAGTTGTGGGCGCCGGTGGTGAACATCTTGGAGCCGTTGATCACCCACTCGTCGCCGTCGCGTACCGCGCGGGTCTTGCAGGTGGCCACATCGGAGCCGCCCTCGGGCTCGGTGTAGCCCAGGCATATGCGCACATGGCCGCTGTAGACACCGGGCAGGACTTCGTCGCGCAACTCCGGGGAGGCGAACTTCTCCACCGACCGGGCGATCATCGCCGTGGTGCCCGAGGTCACCCACGGCACGTGGGCGCGCCGCTTCTCCAGTTCCCAGATCCGTCGCTGCACCCGGGTGAACGGGAGCTCGGAGCCGGGGTTCCACTCGCGATCGAGGTACCCGGCGGCACCGATCGCCAGGTGCACGCCCTCGTCGAAGTTGTCGCCGGTCTCGCGGTCGCGGCGGATGACGTCCTCGGTGACGATCTCGCCGAGCAACGAGCGGACCTCGTGCTGGAACTTCTGATCGTCGTCGGACAACTGCACCCGGGAGAAATCCATTGTTCAGCTCCGTCCTTCGCGTTCTGCCACGATCGCGGCGATGTACTTGGCAGTGGCCGCCGGGTCCCCGCCGGCGATCGCCCAGCCCCGGGCCCGCACCAGGTAGGCGGTGGCGGCCGCCTCGGCGGACACGCCCAGCCCGCCCTGCACATGCACCGCCATCGTCGCCGCCTTGGCCGCTTCCTCGGCCATGAACACGAACACCGAGGGCGCCAGCTCGCGTCGCTCGTCGGGCTCGTTGTCCAGGAACCAGGCCGCCCGCCGGGCAAGGTTGCGGCCGCCCTGGACGGTGATCGCGATGTTGGCCAGTGGATGCGAGATCGCCTGCAGCGTCCCGATCGGCACACCCAGGGTGTAGCGGGTCTTGGCGAACTCGGCGGCGATGGTCATCGTCTCCTCGACCAGCCCGACCAGTGCGGCCCCGGTCAGCAGCCGCCATTCGTCCAGGGCACGCTGGTATTCGGCCTGGGCGTCGGGCCCGCTGGCCAGCACGGTGCGGCTGTCGGCCGCGGCGGGGTCCACCCACGCCATCGGCAGCTTGCCGATGTTGTCCACCCGCGCCGGCCGGGACGCGAAGGTCAGCGCGACGATCTGCTCACCGTCGCGAACGATGATCTGTTCGGCGACCGAACCGGACGGAATCAGTCGCCTGCCCGCCGCACCGCCCTGCTGCGGATCGAGGGCGACGAGCTTGGTGCCGTTGACCACGTCGGCCTCCACGGCGCCGAGCCGGTCCATCAGGCGCGCAGCGCAGACATGGTCGATCCACGGCACCGGGGCCAGCGACCGCCCGATCTCCTCGGCCACCAGTGTCAGGTCGACCAGGGTGGCGCCGTCCCCGCCCACCGACTCGGGCAGCGCCATCGTCGTTGCGCCCATGGCGCACAGCCGCTCCCACAGGTTCTTGTCGAACCCGGATTCCTCGGCCGCACGCACGGTGTCGATCGGACAGCGGGTGGCGAAGAAGTCCTTGTAGGCGGCCTGCAGCGCCTGGTGGTCCTCGGACAGGCTGTAGTCGAGCCTGCGCAGTTCGTAGCGGTCCATTCTCAGCACTCCTGTCCGAAGAAGAAACTCTCGGCGTTGTTGAACAGATAGTTCTCCAGCACATCGGGGGGCAGATCCAGCGCCAGCGCCTCGGGAACAACGCGGCTCTGCTTGAGCACCGGCCAGTCCGAGGCGAAGATCACCTTGGTCTTGCCCCGGGTGCGCATGTAGTGCAACAGGCTCTCCGGCAGCCGCTTCGGCGACCACGCCGAGGTCATGATGCGCAGGTTGGCGTACTTGATCAACAGCCTGATCGCGACGTCCCACCAGGGATCGGCCCCGTGGATCATGCACAGCTTGAGCTCGGGGAAGCGCACACACACCCGATCCAGATGGATGGGGTTCTGCACCTCCCCCGGAATGGGCGGGCCGGGGATCCCGGTGTTGACGCACAGCGGCAGGTCGAGTTCGGCGCACTTGGCGTAGAGCGGGTAGTAGACCGCGTCGCTGGGCGGGTACATACCGTCTCCCCAGAAGCTGGGCCCCACCGCGGCGTAGGCCACCGGCAGGTCCGCCCGCAGGGCGGCCAGTTCGCGCAGCGCGGGGACGGGCCGGAGCAGATTGACCCCGCCCAGGGCCAGGGCGAAGCGGTCCGGGCGCTCCTCGACGAACTTGCGCGCCGTCACCGACGGCTTGACCAGGTTGTCCATCAGGATGGCCTTGGCCACCCCGTGCTCGTCCATCTCGTCGAGCAGGGCCGGCAACTCGACCTGGTCGTAGAGCGACTGCGGCCCCTTGAAGTAGTCGTCGCGCACCTTGAGCATGAACTCGGGCTGCTTGGCCGTCTCGCCGAAATGGACGTTGACCAGGCAGTCGATGACCTTCGGGGGGGTATGACCGGTCATGAGCTCACCGCCGGGGACGCCGAGCGGCTCGCCGTGCTCTTCGCCCACCGGTAGTCGGCCTTGCCGTTGCCGAGCCTGCGCACCTTGTCGACCACGATGAACTCCTTGGGTGCCTTGAAGCGCGCCAGCTCGGCGGTGCACGCCGCGTGCAGTTCCTCGGCGGTCACCGTCGCACCGGGCTGGGTCTCGACCAGTGCGACGAGTTCCTGGCCCCAGCGGTCGCTGTCGCGGCCGACCACCAGCGCGTCGGCCACCCCGGGATGGGCGCGCAGCACCGCCTCGACCTCCTCGACGAACACCTTCTCGCCACCGGTGTTGACCACCAGCGAGTCTCGGCCGTACAGCCGCAGCGTCCCGTCGGCCT